>NZ_JBSIFD010000041.1:0-28730 GCF_053615495.1 Comamonas sp. HJ-2
AGTTACTCTGGCCAGCAAAGGCTTCAAGAAAGTGGCAGCCTTGCTGGGTAACGATAGACGGGCATAGTGTTTCTTGGGGTGATCTCGGTTTCGGTGCAGTGAGTCCCGCTTTTGGGTTAGGGTAATCCCGATATGCTGTGGCTGAGGTGCGGCTAAAGCGCCCGCCCTTTGCACGCAACCGCGGCACGAACTCGTGAACAGATGCTGTCGCGGTGGGTGATAGACTCCCGACGCGGGGGTAAGAGCGGTCCTCCCCGCAAGCACAAGACGCTTAGCGTCCAAGCACTGCTCCTGACCATGGGCTCAAGCCCAGGTAGGAGTTCGTCTTGAAAAGGCCAATAAGCCTCGCGCGCACTTTCAGTCTTTCACTGATTTCAGCTTTCGGTGCTGACTTCTCTTTTTTGTCAGCAGCATTTGTGATGCCTGGAGGTGCTCAATGAGCGGCCCTAGTTACTCACTCTGGCAAGTCGTTGCCTACATGCTGCGTCTGGGCACCATCGGTTTTGGTGGCCCTGTGGCACTGGCGGGCTACATGTATCGCGACTTGGTCGAGCAGCGCCGCTGGATCAGCGATGAGGACTACAAGGAAGGTATCGCCCTGGCCCAGTTGATGCCAGGGCCCATGGCCGCGCAACTGGCCATCTACCTGGGCTACGTCCACTATCGCACCCTGGGTGCCACCTTGGTTGGCATCGCATTCGTGCTGCCGTCTTTCCTGATGGTGGTTGCCTTGGGATGGGCCTACACCCGCTTCGGTGGGCTGACCTGGATGCAGGCCACGTTCTACGGCGTGGGCGCAGCCGTCATCGGCATCATCGCCATGAGCGCCCAGAAGCTCACCACCAAGAGCCTGGGCAAGGACAAGTTGCTGTGGGCGATCTGGGCTATCACAGCCACCACCACCATCATCACTGAGTCGGAAATTGCGTCACTATTCATTGCCGCAGGTGTGACGGTCTGGCTATGGCGTACCAAGTGGCGACCATCAGCCCGGCTTTCGTCGAATGCTGCAATGGCGCTCGTGCCTGCGATCCCCGCTGTAAGTGTGTCACTTACCACTGACCCGGCCATCCTGACGCAAATCGGGGTGTTCTTTGCCAAGGCTGGCACCTTCGTGTTTGGTTCGGGCCTGGCCATCGTGCCGTTCCTTTACGGCGGGGTGGTTCACGACTTTCACTGGCTCACTGAGAAGCAGTTCGTTGATGCGGTGGCCGTGGCCATGATCACACCAGGCCCAGTGGTCATAACGGTGGGCTTCATTGGCTACTTGGTCGCGGGCCTGCCGGGTGCCTGCGTGGCCGCATTGGCAACGTTCCTTCCCTGCTACCTGCTTACCATCGGGCCTGCGCCTTACTTCAAGAAGCATGGCAAGCGACCAGGCTTGCTGGCCTTCATCGACGGGGTGACGGCTGCGGCCGTGGGCGCGATCACCGGGTCGGTCGTGGTGCTTGCCAAACGCTCGCTGGTTGATCTGCCCACCATCCTCACGGCGCTGGTAGTGGTAGCCATTCTGTGGCGTTTCAAAAAAGTTCAAGAGCCTTGGATCATCCTGGCCGCTGCATTGGTGGGCATGGCCTTGTTCCCTTTCCGTCACTGATGCCGTTTGCACAGAGGAGATTGACCATGAAATGGGTGACACGAGAACGTCCCAAGATCGACCGGATTGCATGTCCGTGGCTGATCCAGCGCTTCATTGATCCTCAAGCTGAGTTTCTGTACGTGCCAGCCAATCAAGTGTTAGCGACAGCAGTAAGCCAAAGCGCCACACCCTATGACATCCCCGGTGTGGAGATGTCGCATGTGGGCGAGCTGTGCAGCTTCGACGCCTTCCTTCGGAAATACGAGTTGAGCGATCCAGCCCTGCAGCAATTGGCCACCATCGTTCGAGGTGCTGATACCGACCGGCTTGACCTCACTCCGCAATCAGCGGGGCTGTATGCCTTGTCTCTGGGCCTGTCGCGCAAGTTTGCCGACGATCACGAAATGTTGAGTCACGGCATGGTGATGTACGACGCTCTGTTTGCCTGGTGCCAATCTTGCCAAGGCGAGACGCACACCTGGCCACAAGGGATGGCCTGAGTCAGTGCCGGTGCGTACGATACGCAGCCGCTGGCGCATCTGGATCGGGTGAGTGAGCGGCACTGCGGCTCGTTCGTGGAGTAGAACGCCTGTCTTGCCGAGTGCTGCCGGTCTTTGGTCAGTGTTGTTGCGGCAGCACCTTCTTGTGGCCGTCGGGCAATGGGAGGTACTGCCCGCTCGCTCGTGCTTGTCAGTGCACCACCTCACCCCGCTCCGCATAGCGCCTGGCCATCACCGAGCACACGAACAGCTGCAGCTGGTGGTAGAACATGATGGGCAGCACCAGCACCCCCAAGGCCGGGTTGCCGCCGAACAGCAGCTTGGCCATGGGCACGCCCGAGGCCAGCGTCTTCTTGGAGCCGCAGAACACGGCCACGATCTCGTCTTCGACCGGGAAGTTCAGGGCCTTGGCGATGCGCTTGGTCAGCCACAGAAAGGGGAACAAGAACAGGCACACGCCCACGGCCGTCATCGCCATCAGGCCCAGGCCATGCTTGCTCCACAGGCCATCGGCCACCGAGTCGCTGAACGAACTCAGCACCAGCAGCAGGATCACGGTGCGGTCGACCTTGGTCGTCCAGGGTTTGACCTTCTGGAACCAAGCCCCCACCACCGGGCGCAGCAACTGCCCCAACACGAAGGGCAACAGCAACATCTTGGCCACCTTGAGCATGGTGTCGCCCACGTCCATGGCCTGGCCGTCGGCCGCGCCACTGAACACCAGGCTGGCCAGCAACGGCGTCAGCACCACGCCCAGCAGGGTCGACAAGCTGGCGTTGAGCACGGCCGCCGCCACGTTGCCACGAGCCATCGCCGTCATCGCCACAGACGATGACACCGTGGACGGCAGCACCGCCAGGTAGAAGAAGCCCAGCAGCAGGTCGTGCGGGATGTGGCGGCCCACCAGCGCATTGAGCGCGAACCACCACAGTGGGAAAAGCGCGAAGGTGCTGATCTGCACCGTCAGGTGCAGCTTCCAGCGCGAGGCACCGTGTTTGAGACTGTCGGTGCTAAGGCCCATGCCGTGCAGGAAGAAGATCAGGAAGACGCCAATGTCCCCCACCACGTCCAGGCGCAGCAGGCCACCGGTGCGGCCCAGGTCCGGCGCCACCGATGCCAGCAGCACAGCGCCCACCATGCCCATCAGGAACCAATCGATCGCTCCACGCTGGAGATGGCGGCCCGCCATCCTGCTCATGGACCCCATCGGCTTCAAACCCTTCACCATTTCGAACTCACCACGTCATGTCTTCAAAAACAAAGGTCGCGCCCGCAGCGCAGGCGCGACCATCCCCATCCACAAGACCCCGGCTGGAAGGGGCCGGCGCTCAATTCGAGGCCAAGCGCGCCTTGGCCAGCTTCGTGCCCTCGGCCAGGGCTCGTAGCTTGCGCTGAGCCACCTCCCGCGACATGGGCGCCATGCCGCAGTTCGTGCATGGAAACAGCCGCTCTTTGGGCACAAACTGCAAGGCTTGGCCGATGGCGTCGGCCACTTCCTCAGGCGTCTCTATCACATCGGTGGCCACATCGATCACGCCTACCAGCACATCCTTGCCCTCCAGCAGCCGCAGCAGCTCAAGCGGCACGCGCGAGTGCATGCATTCCAGGCTCACCTGGTCGATGCTGCTTTGGGCCAGCGCTGGAAAAACGGTTTCGTACTGACGCCATTCATCGCCCAGGGTGCTTTTCCAGTCGGTGTTGGCCTGGATGCCGTAGCCATAGCAGATGTGCACCACGGTCTTGCAGCTCAGGCCTTGCGCGGCGCGCTCCAGCGCCTTCACGCCCCAGTCGGCCACGTCTTTCATGTAGACGTTGAAGGCAGGCTCGTCGAACTGGATGATGTCCACGCCATCGGCCTGCAGCGCCAGGGCCTCCTGGTTGAGCAGCTCAGCGAAGGCGAAGGCCATCTTGGCTTTGTCACCATAGAAGCGGTCTGCCACCGTGTCCACGATGGTCATGGGGCCAGGCAGGGTGAACTTCAGCTTCTTCTTGGTGTGCGCGCGCGCCAGTTGGGCCTCGAAGGCGTGCACGCGGCCCTTCAGGCGCAACTCTGAGACCACCTGCGGCACCATCGCGTCGTAGCGGTTGTCGCGGATGCCCATCTTCACCTTGTGCTCGAAGTCGATGCCCTCGACCTGCTCCAGAAAGCCGTGCACGAAGTGCTGGCGCGACTGCTCGCCGTCGCACACGATGTCCAGCCCGGCGTCTTCCTGGGCCTTGATCCACAGCAGGGTCGCATCGGCCTTGGCCTGCAGGAGCGCATCGCCTTGCGCCGCCCATTGGGGCCAGAGCTTGTGGGTTTCGGCCAGCCAGGCGGGTTTGGGCAGGCTGCCGGTGATGGAGGTTTCGAACATCGAGGGGGCTTTCAAGGCAAACGAGGTGGGTATCGGGGCTCGGCTCAGGCCATTCAGGCGGCCTGAGCAAGTTCAGCGCGTTGGCCAGGCTGGTCAAACTGGGCGGCCCACTGCGCCAGGATGTCCTGGTGCGGTTGGATGAAATGCTCTTGCGTGAACTTGCCCTGCTTGACGGCCAACTGGCTGCGCTCCACCCGGTCGTAGACGATCTGCGTCAACGAGTAATCGTCGTAGCTCAGGCTGGGTTGATACACCTGGCCTGCCACCGAGTTCGCGTTGTAGATCTCGGGGCGGTAAATGCGCTGGAAAGTCTCCATCGTGCTGATGGTGCCGATCAGTTCGAGATCGGTGTAGTCAGCCAGTAGGTCGCCAAAGAAGTAGAAGGCCAAAGGGGCCACGCTCTTGGGCGGCATGAAAAAGCGCACCTGCATCCCCATCTTCGCGAAGTACTGGTCGGTCGATGACAGCTCGCTTTGCTGGTACTCCACGCCCAGGATAGGGTGCTCATTGGCCGTGCGCCGGTAGGTCTTGCTGGTGGCCACGCTCAGGCAAATGACCGGCAACTTGCTGAAGCGTTCCTGGTAGGTGCTGGATTGGACGAATTGTTTGAATAGCTTGCCATGCAGCACGCCGAAGTCGTCCGGAATGCTGAACTGCGCCCGGTCGGCGTTGTACTCGGGCAGCACGACACTGAAGTCGTAATCGCGCACATACGACGAGAAGTTGTTGCCCACGATGCCGTCGATGCGTCGGTTCAGTTTCTTGTCGACGATGTGGGTGTGCAAGATCTCGATCAGCGGAAACACCGCGCTGGTCTGCACGCCAATGTCCATTTCGACCGAGACGATCTCGAGCTCGACCGCGTAGCGATCACCCGTGGGGTTGTCCCAATGCGCCAGGTCATTGAAACGGTTGTCGATCATCTTCAGCGCTCTGCGCAGGTTCTGCTGCCGGCTCTCACCACGCGCCAGGTTGGCGAAATTGGTGGTCAGGCGCGTGCTGTCTGCCGGTTGGTAGTTCTCATCGAACCAAATGCTTTGGAGGCTGAACGTGAAGGCGTTGCTCATGACGGCGTTCTTTGCAAGGAGTCAGGTGTGAAGGGCGGCGGAGAGCGTCGCTGGTTTCAAGCAGCGAGCATCTGCTCGGCTACTGATGGCAGCGCGTCACGGAGGCACTGGCGGGTCAATTCGAGCAGCGGCACGGCGCGTTGAACGGCCAACCTGGCGCGCTCGATCACGGCCTCGTCGCTCAGACGTCGATCCACGAAATCCTTGTCGGTGGCGTAGACGCCCAGCGGCAAGGTGCGGGCCTGGAAGAAGCTGAACAGGGGGCGCAGTTGGTGGTCGATCACCAGGGCATGGCGCTCGCTGCCGCCATTGGCGGCCAGCAAGACGGGCGTGTCGATCAGGGCGTCTTGTTCGATGAGGTCGAAGAAGTGCTTGAACAAGCCCGTGTACGAAGCGCGAAACACCGGGGTGGCCACGACCAGCACATCGGCCTGCTCGACGGCGGTCAGCGCCTGCGACACGGCATCGGGCACCTGGGTGCGCCAGACCGCGCCCGTGAGTTGCGGCGCCAGCAGGCCCAGATCGACCAGGCGTGGCTGGCAGGGCATTTGTTCAGTGATCAGATTCAGCAGGTGCTGAGCCAGGCCTGCCGATTTGGAAGGGCTTTGCAGTGCGCCGGAAACCGCCACCACGCGGAGAGGTCGTGTCATGGTTGCTTTCGTGTGGAGTGATGCAAGTGGCGCCATGGTATTGAGTTGAGCCAATGACGTAAAATGGTCTTTTCTCACCAATGCATGAGAAATATTCATTCAACTTTGAGTCGCGACACCGGAGCATCGAAGATGCCCCCCACCGTCGAAGGCAAGCTGCTGCCCGGCGGACATGACAAGGTGATGCAGCATTCCTGCGGCGCGCCGTGGTCGGGCGAGGTCATGGGGGTTTCGGCTGCTGCTGCCACAACTGGCGCAAAGACGTTGGCTCTGCTCGCCTGATCGAGATCAGCAGGCGCGAGAATTTCCACCAGAGAACGCGTTGCGGCTGCGTCCATTCACGGCGCAATACCAGCCTGCACCACTCGCTGAGCGGCAGAGGGCACATCCAACTGGGCGTGAAGTTCTACGGCAACGACGATTCGACAACCTGCTGAGGTGTCAGGCCGAGCGACGCGCCAGCTCAATGAAGGCCTGGAGGTAATCGATGTTGGTGTCCGCCTCGCGCACACCCAGGTGGATCTGCTTGCCGATGCCCTTGGGCCCCAGGCGCACAGCCACCACGTCCATCCTTCTTGCGTACTCTTGCACCAGCCAACGCGGCAGCGCCGCCACGCCCCGGCCACTGGCCACCATCTGCATCATGATGTCTGTGGTCTCGATGGTCTTGTGCCGATTTGGCGCAATGCCTGCAGGCATCAAAAACTGTGTGTAGATGTCGAGACGGTCGGTGGGCACCGGGTAGGTGATGAGCACCTCGTTGGTCAAGTGCTTGGGCTTGACGTGGGCCGCGCCCGCCAATGGGTGATCGAAAGGCACCACCAGCACCTGCTCGTAATCAAACACGGGCTCGAAGTGCAGGCCGGGTTTGTGCAGCGGGTCGGGCGTGACGAGCATGTCGATCTCGTAGCCAAACAGCGCGCCGATGCCGCCGAACTGGAACTTCTGTTTGACGTCCACCTCCACATCGGGCCAGTCGGCCAGGTAGGGCGACACGATTTTGAGCAGCCACTGGTAACAGGGGTGGCACTCCATGCCGATGCGCAGTGTGCCGCGTTCGCCTTGTGCGAACTGGCGCAGGCGCTCTTCGGCCAAATCGAGTTGTGGCAGCACGCGGTTGGCCACTGCCAGCACG
Source organism: Comamonas sp. HJ-2 (assembly GCF_053615495.1). Lineage (NCBI taxonomy): Bacteria > Pseudomonadati > Pseudomonadota > Betaproteobacteria > Burkholderiales > Comamonadaceae > Comamonas > Comamonas sp. HJ-2. Next base: position 7,286 of record NZ_JBSIFD010000041.1, read on the forward strand.
TACTGCCCTGCCTGAGTCAATCGCAGGCTGCGGCCCTCGCGCAGCCAGATGTCCGTGCCCAACTGCTGCTCCAGCTTCTTCATCGAATGGCTGAGTGCAGATTGCGTCACGCACAGCACATCCGCCGCTGCGGTGAGCGAGCCTTGCTTTTCGACCTCCTGGACGATGGCCAGGTGAATGCGCTCCAACACGATGAATGAATAATGCTCATGGATGCATTAATAGTTTCCATTCTATTTCATGTCGAATCATTCGTGAACGCTCGCCTGTTGATGGCTTGACCGGCCCACCTTTGACCACCGACGGCGCCACCAAGCCGCAGGCAGAGAGGCAAGTGCCGTCACTCCATGCAACGCTACACCGCTGTAGGTGGCGGGCTGCTTCTCGTCGTTCCGACACCCTCGTGAGGCTGCGGCCCTGCCAGATCGCAATGTCACTCAAAAATCGGGTGCATAAATTGCAAATGCGAACGATTCGCATTATCATGATGGTGCACTTCACCCCCATGAGAAGGAAGCCCGATGTTGATACACGCCTTGTCAAGTAAAGCTCAGACAGAAGCTTTGCATCACTTGCCGATGGCGTGTCACCTCGACGCCGTCGATGAGACCGGCATGCAAATGGCGGCTGCCGGATGGCGAATTCAAACTCATGACGCCCCCGATCTGCCGCACAAGGTTCGACTTTCGCCGCGCTGGTCTGAGCTTGTCTCTGAGTTTCAGACCCTTGGCGAAGTCAAGGCTGTTGAATCACGAGCAAAACTGAGCCACTAAAGGGCATCCGTCACGCCCAATTTTGAGCCACGTTATCCACCTACCCTGCTGTTTTTTGCAGCAGTGGGGTGCAGGAGTGATCAACGTGAGCACATTGAGCAAATTGCGCCGCATGGTCCACCGTGACCACCTGAGCGTGCGCGAAGCCAGCCGAAGGCTGGGCATCTCCCGCAATACAGCCGCCAAGTGGCTCGAGGCCGACGAGATGGTCGAGCCCCGCTACCCCAAGCGGGCCTCTCTTCCCAGCGTTCTCGATCCCTACAAGGAACAGCTGGCCACCTGGCTAAAGGCCGACAGCCACCGCAACAAGCGCGAGCGCCGTGGCATCAAGGCCATGTTCCGGGCACTGCAGGCCGTGGGCTACCCTGGCAGCCGAGGCCCGGTCTATGAGTTCGCCAAGCGCTGGCAGCAGGCACAGTCCGACGCGCCAACCCGAATGGCCTTCGTACCCATGAGTTTCGAGATGGGCGAGGCCTTCCAGTTCGACTGGAGCTGCGAGTACCTGTTCGTGGGCGGCCTGCGCAAACGCCTGGAGGCTTCGCACACCAAGCTGGCGGCCAGTCGGGCCTTCATGCTCACCGCCTATTTCAGCCAGGCCCACGAGATGTTGTTCGACGCCCATGCCCGAGCCTTTGCGGCTTTTGGTGGCGTGCCGCGCCGGGGCATCTACGACAACATGAAGACCGCCGTCGACAAGGTTGGTCAGGGCAAGAGCCGCACCGTCAATGCGCGCTTCGAGGCCATGACGGGTCACTACCTGTTCGAGCCAGAGTTCTGCAACCGCGCCGCTGGCTGGGAGAAGGGTATCGTCGAGAAGAACGTGCAGGATCGCCGTCGTGGCATCTGGATGGAGGCAGCGGAACGCCGCTGGCCCGACCTGGAGAGCCTCAATGCGTGGCTGCACCAGGCTTGCCTGGACGCCTGGCATGAGCTGCCTCACCCCGAGTGGCCAGAGCTGACGATCGCCGACGTCTGGCAGCAAGAGCAGACGCACCTGATGCCCAACCCTGCGCCATTTGATGGCTATGTCGAGCAGATGGCCAGGGTCACAGCCACCTCGCTGATCCACTACCAGCGCAATCGCTACAGCGTGCCATGCGAGTGGGCCCACACCAGTGTCAGCGTGCGGGCTTATCCCGATCGCCTGGTGGTGGTCGGTGCCAACTCGGAATCGCCAGAACAGCCGGTGAGCCTGCCGCGCAGCTTCGAGCGTGGCCAGACCTTGTACGACTGGCGGCACTACGTCAGCTTGCTCGAACGCAAGCCCGGCGCTTTGCGCAACGGCGCCCCCTTCAAGACCATGCCCGAGCCCTTGCAGCATCTGCAAGCGCACCTGCTTCGCCACCCTGGCGGCGACCGGGTGATGGCCCAGGTGCTCATGGCCATCACCCTGCACGGGCTCGATGACGTGCTGGTGGCCGTGGAGTTGGCGCTGCAATCGGGCCGCGTGAGCGCAGACCATGTGCTCAACGTGCTGGCCAGGCTCAAGGAGCCCCAAGCCGTGCAAAGCCTGCCTGAAGCAGCCTTGCCTTCACTGACGCTGCACGAGCCGCCTCAGGCCGACGTGTCGCGCTACGACAGCCTGCGCCAGTCCCAGGAGGATGACCATGTCCAATGACATCGCAGCAAGCCTCAAGGGCTTGAGCCTGCACGGCATGGCCAGTGCCTGGCCGGAACTGCTGGGCATCGCCCGGCTCAAATCGCTCGACCACGAAGCCCTGCTGCATCAGCTCATCAAGGCCGAGGGTGCACATCGGGAAGTGCGCTCCATGGCCTACCAGATGCGGGCGGCCCGATTCCCGCACCACCGCGACCTGGCTGGCTTTGCCTTTGATCAGGCGCAGGTGGACGAGGCGCTGGTGCGTCAGCTGCACGAGTTCAAGTTCATCGACTCAGCCCACAACGTGGTCTTCGTGGGCGGCCCTGGCACGGGCAAAACACACCTTGCCACAAGCCTGGGTGTTCATGCCATCCGTGCACATGGTAAGCGGGTGCGCTTCTTCTCGACCGTCGAGCTGGTCAATCTGCTGGAGGCCGAGAAAGCTCAAGGTAAGGCCGGGCAACTGGCACATCGGCTCATGTACGTGGATCTCGTCATCCTCGACGAGATGGGCTATTTGGAGTCGCCTCAGAAAACGGAAAATAAAGCACGCTAAGGCGTAGTTCCCTCGGGCTACACCGCGTCCGCACTGCGCGGTTCTTTCTTCCCTTGCAGTGACGCAATCAGCGGGCAGGAAACGTTCCCCTTCCGCGCATGGCAGGCGCACACCAAATCAGACAGCACGGCCTCCATGCGCGCCAGGTCAGCCATCCTCTCGCGCACGTCCTTGAGCTTGTGCTCGGCCAGGCTGCTGGCTTCCTCGCAATGGGTGCCATCCTCCAGCCGCAGCAGCTCGGCGATCTCATCCAGGCTGAAGCCCAACCGCTGGGCTGATTTCACGAAGCGCACCCGCGTTACATCCGTCTCGCCATAGCGGCGAATGCTGCCGTAAGGCTTGTCCGGTTCCGGGAGCAAGCCCTTGCGCTGATAGAACCGGATGGTCTCCACATTGACCCCGGCCGTCCTGGCGAAAACGCCAATGGTCAGGTTCTCCAAATTGTTTTCCATATCGCTTGACTCCGTACATAACTACGGAAGTAAGCTTAAGCTATCCAATTCAGATTCGAAAGGACAAACGTATGTCTGAACCTCAAAACGGGCGCGGCGCGCTCTTCACTGGCGGGCTGGCCGCCATCCTCGCCTCGGCTTGCTGCCTCGGGCCGCTGGTTCTGATCGCCTTGGGGTTCAGCGGCGCTTGGATCGGCAACTTGACGGTGTTGGAACCCTATCGCCCCATCTTTATCGGCGTGGCGCTGGTGGCGTTGTTCTTCGCCTGGCGGCGCATCTACCGGCCGTCAGCCGCCTGCAAACCGGGTGAGGTTTGCGCGATTCCCCAAGTGCGAGCTACTTACAAGCTCATTTTCTGGGGCGTGGCCGTGCTGGTTTTGGTCGCGCTCGGATTTCCCTACGTCGTGCCATTTTTCTATTGATCACAGGAGTTCACCATGAAAAAGCTGCTTTCCGCCCTTGCCCTCGCTGCCGTTGTTGCCCCCGTGTGGGCCGCCACCCAGACCGTTACGCTGTCCGTACCGGGCATGACCTGCTCGGCCTGTCCGATCACTGTCAAGAAGGCGATTTCCAAGGTCGATGGCGTCAGTAAAGTTGACGTGACCTTCGAGACGCGCGAAGCGGTGGTCACCTTCGATGATGCCAAGACCAGCGTGCAGAAACTGACCAAGGCTACCGAGGATGCGGGCTACCCATCATCAGTCAAGAACTGATCATGAAAGACCCGAAGACACTGCTGCGGGTCAGCATCATTGGCACAACCCTCGTGGCGCTGTGTTGCTTCACCCCTGTTCTGGTCATTTTGCTCGGTGTGGTCGGCTTGTCCGCGCTGACCGGCTATCTGGACTATGTGCTGCTGCCTGCGCTGGCGATTTTCATCGGCTTGACCATCTACGCCATCCAACGAAAACGCCAAGCCGATGCCTGCTGCACCCCGAAATTCAATGGAGTAAAAAAATGACCGAAATCACCGTGAATGGCATGACCTGCACATCCTGCGCCACCCATGTCAAAGATGCTTTGGAAAAGATTCCCGGCGTGAATGCCGCTGTGGTGTCCTATCCAGAAAGCCGCGCGCAAGTCATGGCAGACACCGCCGTGAGCCACAACCAACTGCTGGCCGCCATCGCCGCATTGGGTTATCAAGGCTCGATCCGGGTTGGTGATTTCAAAGATGAACCAAAAATCCGTGATGCACTTGAGGGCGCCGGTTTGCATATCGCCATCATTGGCAGCGGCGGGGCCGCGATGGCGGCGGCGCTGAAGGCCGTCGAGCAAGGCGCGACGGTCACGCTGATCGAACGCGGCACCATCGGCGGCACCTGCGTCAATATCGGCTGTGTGCCGTCCAAGATCATGATCCGCGCTGCCCATATTGCCCATCTGCGCCGGGAAAGTCCGTTCGACGGCGGTATTGCGGCAACTGTGCCTGCGATTGACCGCAGCAAACTGCTGGCCCAGCAGCAGGCCCGTGTCGATGAACTGCGGCACGCCAAATACGAAGGCATCCTGGACGGCAATCCAGCCATCACCGTTTTGCACGGTGAAGCGCGTTTCAAGGACGACCAGAGCCTGGTCGTCCGTTTGAACGAGGGTGGCGAGCGCGAGGTAACGTTCGACCGCTGCCTGGTCGCCACCGGTGCCAGTCCGGCCGTGCCGCCGATTCCGGGCCTGAAAGAGTCACCCTACTGGACTTCCACCGAAGCGCTTGTCAGCGACACCATTCCCGCACGCCTGGCCGTGATCGGTTCGTCGGTGGTGGCGTTGGAACTGGCGCAAGCCTTTGCCCGGCTCGGCAGCCAGGTCACGATCCTGGCACGCAGCACCTTGTTCTTCCGGGAAGACCCGGCCATCGGCGAGGCCGTGACAGCCGCTTTCCGCGCCGAGGGCATCGAGGTGCTGGAGCACACGCAAGCCAGCCAGGTCGCCCATGTGAACGGCGAATTCGTGCTGACCACCGGACACGGTGAATTGCGCGCTGACAAGTTGCTGGTTGCCACCGGTCGGGCACCGAATACGCGCAGCCTCGCGCTGGACGCGGCGGGGGTCACTGTCAATGCGCAAGGGGCCATCGTTATCGACCAAGGCATGCGCACGAGCAACCCGAACATCTACGCGGCCGGCGACTGCACCGACCAGCCGCAGTTCGTCTACGTGGCAGCGGCCGCCGGCACCCGTGCCGCGATCAACATGACCGGCGGCGACGCAGCCCTCAATCTGACCGCGATGCCGGCAGTGGTGTTCACCGACCCGCAAGTCGCCACCGTGGGCTACAGCGAGGCGGAAGCGCACCACGATGGCATCGAGACCGACAGTCGCACGCTGACACTCGACAACGTTCCGCGAGCGCTTGCCAACTTCGACACACGCGGCTTCATCAAGCTGGTCATCGAGGAAGGTAGCGGACGGCTCATCGGCGTGCAGGCGGTGGCCCCGGAAGCGGGCGAACTGATCCAGACGGCGGTGCTCGCCATCCGCAACCGCATGACGGTGCAGGAACTGGCCGACCAGTTGTTCCCCTACCTGACAATGGTCGAGGGGTTGAAGCTTGCGGCGCAGACCTTCAACAAGGACGTGAAGCAGCTTTCCTGCTGCGCTGGATAAAAAAAGGAGGTTTTCAATGAGCGCCTACACCGTGTCCCGGCTGGCCCTTGATGCCGGGGTGAGCGTGCATATCGTGCGCGACTACCTGCTGCGCGGATTGCTGCGTCCGGTGGCGTGCACCCCGGGCGGCTATGGCCTGTTCGATGATGCCGCCTTGCAACGGCTGTGCTTCGTGCGGGCGGCCTTCGAGGCGGGCATCGGCCTGGACGCGCTGGCGCGGCTGTGCCGGGCGCTGGATGCTGCGGACGGCGATGAAGCGGCCGCGCAGCTTGCCGTTCTGCGCCAGTTCGTCGAGCGTCGGCGCGAAGCGTTGGCCGATCTGGAGGTGCAGTTGGCCACCATGCCGACCGAGCCGGCACAGCACGCGGAGAGTCTGCCATGAACAGCCCCGAGCGCTTGCCGTCCGAGACGCACAAACCGATCACCGGCTACCTGTGGGGCGCGCTGGCCGTGCTCACCTGTCCCTGCCATTTGCCGATTCTCGCCATTGTGCTGGCCGGCACGACGGCCGGCGCGTTCATCGGAGAGTACTGGGGTATCGCAGCCCTCACGCTGACCGGTTTGTTCGTCCTGTCTGTGACACGACTGCTGCGGGCCTTCAAAGATCGATCATGAGCGCTTCCCATTGAGACAAACCACGCTGTCGCTACGTTGCCTCATGCCGGCATCAAATTCGGCTGAGTAGCTTCTCGCCATCTGGACGTAGCTCACCCTTGGGTGAAACATGCCGATACAGGGTCTGCCGCGTGACGCCAAGTTCCTGGCACAGGTCGCCGACCTTGGTCTCTGGCTGACCCATTGCCGCCATCGCCAGCCGCAGCTTGGCGGCGGTCATCTTGAACGGCCGGCCGCCTTTCCGCCCGCGCGCGCGGGCCGAGGCTAGGCCGGCAATCGTGCGCTCCGCGATCAACTCGCGCTCGAACTCGGCCAGGGCGGCGAAGATGCCAAAGACCAGCTTGCCGGCGGCGGTCGTGGTGTCGATGGCCGCGCCGTGCCCGGTTAATACCTTCAAGCCGATGCCGCGCCCAGTCAGGTCGTGCACGGTGTTGATGAGATGTCGCAGGTCGCGTCCGAGCCGATCCAGTTTCCACACGACCAGTGTGTCGCCAGTTCGCAACGCCTTCAGGCAGCTCGTCAAGCCGGGCCGATCCTCGCGCATGCCGGATGCCTGGTCCTCGTAAAGATGTACTGGATCGACCCCGGCGGCAATCAGCGCGTCGCGCTGCAAATCGGTAGCCTGGGAGCCGTCCGCCTTCGATACCCGCATGTAGCCTATCAGCATGTCGTACCTGTCACATATACGTTCGTTTTGTCGAACCATTGCATCGCCCTTTGTGATTGGCGTATAAACACACAAACACCTATTAGCGGAGAACGCTATGAATACCATTCGCTGGAATGTCGCCGTCTCGGCCGACACCGACCAGTCGCTTCGGATGTTTCTGGCCAGCCAGGGCGGCGGCCGTAAGGGCGACCTGTCGCGCTTCATCGAAGAAGCGGTACGGGCACACATCCTGGAGCTGAGCGCTGAGCAGGCCAAGGCCGCTAACGCCCATCTGAGTGAGGCAGAATTGACCAACGCGGTTGACGAAGCGCTCGACTGGGCACGTAAGCGCTGATGCGGGTCGTGTTGGATACCAACATCCTGTTCAGCGCCCTGATCTCGCCACATGGCGCGCCCGATGCGATCTACCGTGCCTGGCGGGCGGCGCGTTTCGAGGTGGTGACCTCGCGGATGCAACTCGATGAAATTCGTCGAGCCAGCCGCTATCCCAAGCTTCAGGCCATCCTACAGCCCGCCAAGGTGGGCGCCATGATCAATAACCTGCAACGGGCTGTGGTACTGGAGCGCCTGACCATCGAGGTCGAAGCCGATGATCCGGATGACTCGTTTTTGCTGGCCATGGCCTTGGCGGGCGATGCGGACTACCTGATAACCGGTGATCGCCGCGCCGGCCTGCTGCAACGCGGGCACATCGAACGCACGCGGATCGTCACGCCCGCCGTGTTCTGCGTCGAGGTGCTGTGATCAATGCCGGTCGGTTTTCTGACTCAAGAGCAACGCGACGGTTTTGGCCGCTATGTTGATTCGCCCAGCCGTGAAGAGCTGGAACGTTACTTCCACCTGAGCGATGAAGACCGTGAAGCCATCCAGGTGCTGCGGGGTAACCATAACCGTCTGGGTTATGCCGTTCTGCTGACCACCGTCCGCTTCGTTGGCGTTCTGCCGGACAAGCCCGCCGCCGTGCCGGTGGAAGTCCTGCAGGTGCTTTGCCGACAACTGGCGATTCCAGACCCCGACTGCCTCCAGCGCTATAGCGATCATCGCCGCTGGATACATGCCACCGATATTCAGAACCGCTTTGGCTATCGTCATTTCACCGATCCGGGCATCGGCTTTCGCTTGAGCCGCTGGCTGTATGCCCTCTGCTGGACGGGCACCGACCGGCCGGGAGTGCTGTTTGAGCGAGCCACCTCGTGGCTGTTCACACAGAAAGTCCTCCTGCCTGGTGTGTCTCAACTAGAGCGCTTTATCGCCCAGTTGCGCAGTCGGGTCGAAGAACGCCTCTGGTTTACGCTGGGCCGCAGCGTGACTGAGGAACAGCGATTGCAACTGCAAGACTTGCTGACGGTGGCCGAAGGCAACCGCAGCTCCCGGCTGGATCAATTGCGCTCCGGCCCGGTCATGGTCAGTGGCCCCGCGTTGATTCGGGCACTGCGCCGGCTCGATGACGTGCGCGGCATCGGCATCACCTTGCCGGCGGCGGCGCACATCCCTCCCAGCCGTATCGCCGCCCTGGCCCGCTTCGCCAACACGGCCAAGGTCACCTCGGGCGTGTAGCCGCGGCGGCGCAGGCCGACGATGGTGGGCATGCGCGGGTCGTCCCAGCCGCTGACTTTCTTCTCGTTCACCAGCTGCGCCAGCTTGCGCTTGCTGGTGATCACGTAGGTCAGGTTCAGGCGCGCAAATTCGTACTGCCGCGGCGGTGGGGCCTTGAGCAGGCCGCCTTCGCACAAACGCTCCAGCAACCAGTCGTAGAACGGGCGCTGGTCTTCAAATTCCAGCGTGGCGATGCTGTGGGTGATCTGCTCCAGCGCGTCCTCGATGGGGTGCGCGAAGGTGTACATGGGGTAGATGCACCAGGCGTCGCCCGTGTTGTGGTGCGTGGCGCGGCGGATGCGGTAGATGGCCGGGTCGCGCAGGTTGATGTTGGGCGAGGCCATGTCGATCTTGGCGCGCAGCACGGCGGCGCCGTCGGCCAGTTTGCCGTCGCGCATCTCGCGGAAGCGGGCCAGGTTCTCTTCCGGGCTGCGGCTGCGGAAGGGGCTGTCCACGCCGGGCTTGCCGAAGTCGCCGCGGTTGATGCGCATGTCTTCGGCTGTCTGCTCGTCCACATAGGCGTGGCCGGCGGTGATAAGGTATTCGGCCGCGCGGTACATGAAGTCGAAGTAGTTCGACGCGTAGTACAGGTGGCTTTCCTGCTTGCCGTTGAAGTTGGATTCCCAGTTGAAACCCAGCCACTGCACCGCGTCGAGGATGGAGTCCACGTACTCCTTTTCTTCCTTCTCGGGGTTGATGTCGTCAAAGCGCATGTGGCAGACGCCGCCGTAGTCGCGCGCCAGGCCGAAGTTCAGGCAGATGCTCTTGGCGTGGCCCACGTGCAGGTAGCCGTTGGGTTCGGGCGGGAAGCGGGTGCGGATCTTGGCCGGGTCGGGCTGGCCGGCGTCGTGGAAGGCGGCATCACCCGGGCCGCCGCCCCATTGGCGCTGGGCGTAGGTGCCGGTGGCGAGGTCTTTTTCAATGACCTGGCGCAGGAAGTTTGACGTCCTGAGCGCCTGGCCCTCAATTTCTGCGGGAGCTTGGTGGTGTCGAGAGATGCTGGACGAAAGGGACGGGGGGGGCATGCAGTCATTCTAAGGAGAGGCGGAAGCTCCAAGATAATCAAGGTCTAACCCACAACAGGTGTCACGCGCTTGAACCAAAGCACTCCCTTGCCGAACGCCTCTCTGCTGAACCAGCTGTTACGGTTCACCCCCACGGCGCGCATGTTTTTCTCGGGAAATCTCTGTACCCTGACGCAGGGATCCGAGGCTGACGGCCTCAAGCAGGGGACGATGCACCTGCTGAGTCGCGGCGAGCTGCAACTGACGCGCAAGGGCTTTGCGCCGCTGAACGTGCGGGCGCCCAGCGTGCTGTTGCTTCCCCGCGCGTTGGAGCACTGGGTTCAGGGCTCAGGGCCGCAGGGGGTGGACCTGATGTGCGCCACCCTCAGTGAATTGGCGCCGCCGCTGGACATGATCTTGCCGGACGTCACGGTGATTGACTTGACCGCCACGTCATCGCTGCAGCGACCGGTAGAGCTGCTGTTCGAGGAGGCCGAGGCACGTGCTTTTGGTTATCGGGCAGCGATCGACCGCCTGCTGCAATACACCTTCGTGGTGCTTGTGCGTCACCTGATTGATCGGCAACTGCTGTCCGGCGGTGTGCTGGAGGCCATGGTCGACAGCCGTCTGGGTGTGGTGCTGTCCATGCTGCACGAATCGCCAGAGCACGACTGGACGCTTGACAGCATGGCGGAGCTGGCGCACCTGTCCCGGTCTGCCTTTGCCCTGCGCTTTGTCCAGGTGGTGGGCATACCGCCGTTGACCTACTTGACCCACTGGCGCATGGCGGTTGCCCGCAACCTACTCGCGCAAGGGCAGGCAGTGAAGGCGGTGGCCTCTCAGGTGGGCTACGGTAATGCCACCGCATTCGCGCGAGCGTTTCAACGGGCCTCGGGGCAATCGCCCAGCGCTTGGCAGATGGAGCATCTGAGTCAGCCGTAGGTCCATCGCGCCCTGGTTCTGGACGATCGGTGGCGTGATGCGGACGCCGAATGCCGTTGTGCTGTGCCGAACGGACGATTGATCGCGCCTCAGCCTTCAAACGCGACTACAAGCGCGAGGCCAAGGGCCAGCATCGGGCTACGCTCGATAGCGATTTGAAGCCCGTTCTCGTGGCCCTGGCGACCGATCAGCCGCTTGACGCAAAATTCCGCGATCACGACCTGAGCGGCGACTGGGCAGGTTATCGGGAATGCCACGTCAAGCCCGACCTGCTGCTGATCTACCGCAAGTCGGATGCCGACACTCTCCGACTGGCACGGCTTGGCTCGCACAGCGAGCTTTTCGGTTGAGCCTGTCCGATTGAAGTACAGCCTAACCGGGCGTCAGACGAAGCGGCGAAAGGGCGTCAGAGTAGGGTCTTTTCAGGCATTTCCTGACGCCTTCGGCGCGGCGTCTATGGCCTCAACCTGACACGCCAGCCCTTAGCGTGCTTTGTTGTCCGTTTTCTGAGACGACCCGTAAAAGACCGGTGGGGCATCTTCCATGCGCAGCCTGTTGATTTCCATGCAAAGCTGACCCACCATTTCCATCGAATCTTGACCCACCCTGATTCGTGAACTTCACGCTCACGTTGTGGATAAGTTCTTGGTCGCCTTCTCCTTCTTGGTGGTCTGTGGTGGTTGCTGTGCGGAGCTATTCTTGAACCGGTAGCTGTCATTGCCGGTCTCAAGAATATGGCAGTGATGCGTGAGCCGGTCGAGCAATGCCGTGGTCATCTTGGCATCCCCGAACACACTGGCCCACTCGCTGAAGCTCAGGTTGGTGGTGATCACGACGCTGGTGCGCTCGTAGAGTTTGGACAGCAGGTGGAACAGCAAGGCGCCTCCTGATGCACTGAACGGCAGGTAGCCCAACTCGTCCAGAATCACCAGATCCACATATGCAAGCCGGTGGGCCATCTGCCCTGTCTTGCCTTGGGCCTTCTCTTCTTCCAGCGCATTGACCAACTCTACCGTGGAGAAGAACCGCACCCTTCGGTGATGGTGTTCAATGGCTTGCACTCCGAGGGCTGTGGCGATGTGGGTCTTGCCTGTGCCCGGCCCGCCCACCAGCACCACGTTGTTGGCATCCTCCAAGAACTCACACCGGTGCAACTGGCGCACCAGGGCTTCGTTCACCTCGCTGTGGCTGAAGTCGAAGCCTGCCAGGTCCCGGTACGCGGGGAACCTGGCCACCTTCAATTGGTAAGCCACCGAGCGCACCTCCCGCTCGGCGGTCTCAGCCTTGAGCAGTTGGGACAGGATGGGCTGTGCTGCCTCGAAGGCTGGCGCACCTTGCTCAGCCAGTTCCGCAACTGCCTGGGCCATGCCGTGCATCTTGAGCTCGCGCAGCATGATCACGATGGAAGCGATGGCGGGGTCATGACGCATAGAACGCCCTGCTGTGACTGAGTTTGAAGTGAGCCACCTGCAGCTTGGTGCGCACACCTGCGAGCACTGCCCAGTCCTCGCTCCAATCGAATTGGAACGCCTCGCCGGGGCCGAAGGCCAAAGGCACAAAGGTGCCGCGGCCGGTGGTCTGCTGGGCCACCAGGCGTTGTTCTTGCCAGAGGCGGACAAAGGCCGCGACCCGGTTGTAGGAGCCGGTATAGCCCAGCGCCTGCAGATCGGCGTATATCTGCTTGACGGTACGCCGCTGCTTGCGGGATCGGCCAGCTTCCGTCTTGAGCCATCCCAAGAGCTTCGATGCGAAGGGATCGAGCTTGGAAGGGCTGACCCGCTTGGCATAGTGCGGCTCGGCCTCGCCTGCGCGCAGGTACTTGCGGATGGTGTTGCGCGAGAGGCCCGTGCGGCGGGCGATCTCTCGGATGGACAGCTGCTCTCGCAGGGCCCAGCGCCTGATGACACTCAGTGTTGCCACGTCTATCACTCCTGGTCTCCTGCTGCTCAACAAAGCAGCAGGTTAGGGTTAGTACGTGGGTCAGATTTAGATGGAAATCCTGGGGGTTAGTGGGTCACTTCTGCGTGGAAATCAACACCGTTGACCTGTATAGGCTTCTGATGCGACCTGCATTCAGGCAAAACGCTTGACACAAGCCATTTTTTATCGACTGATATAAAATAACGGGAGTCCGCTGCGATCCCCGCCGCGACTGCCTTGCTCGAAGGGAGATCCAAGTGGCCGTTATTGATCTTGATCGACAACTGCAAGAATTGCGAAAGGAGTTCGCCCGCACCGCTCCAGCCGGCCGGGTCGCGCTCTATGAGTCCAGGATCGAGGAACTGCGATCGACCTTTGCGAGGCACGCTGCGCTGAAGGAGGGAGACAGGGCCCCCGACTTTTCGTTGCCGGACGCCCAAGGCGGCACGGTGTCGCTGTCCGCTGCTCTCAAGCAAGGTCCTGTGGTGGTGACCTTCTATCGAGGTGGCTGGTGTCCGTACTGCAACCTCCAACTGCGGTCCTACCAGGCCTTGCTGCCCGAGTTGGCATCCTTTGGCGCAAGCATGCTGGCCATCTCACCTCAGCTTCCGGACGCATCACTGTCAACCGCGGAGCGCGAGGCGTTGACGTTTAACGTCCTGAGCGATCTGGGCAATGACGTGGCTCGCCAATTCGGGCTGGTCTATCCATTGCCGCAGGAACTGCGCGATGCCTTGAGTTCCAGCAACAAGGCGCTGCCGAGCATAAATGGGGACGCCAGTTGGGAGCTGCCCGTTCCCGCCACCTATGTGATCACGCCGAACCAGAGGATCTCGCTGGCTTTCATCGAGGTCGATTACCGGCAGCGATTGGCCCCGCAGCGACTTCTTGCGGCGCTGCAAGAGCAGGCGGTTACGTGACGCAGGCCGTCGACTTGGTGCAAGAAGCGGTAGTCGGACCGGCTGCCGCGTCGTGGCCTCAGAGATCATCCCGGAACGTCTTGCGCGGATTCTGCTGGGCCGGGCTCAGCGTCACGATCTTTGCGGGCTGGTTCGTCGTGACGCGCTTCAGTGTCACGCGCGAACTTCGCCTGTGGGATGTGACCGCGCTGCGGTTCGGCATCGGTGCCGTCATTCTTCTTCCAGTGCTGTTGCGGGGAAAGAGACGCCTATCAGCCAAGGAATGGCGTGAGGGGCTGGTCTATGCCTGCCTTTGGGGGTTGCCCTTCGTCCTGGCGGTCGCGCTCGGCCTGCAGCTCACGTCGGCCGGCCGCGCGGCAGCGATAGCGCCGACCCTGATGCCGGTATTCGCCGGCGCCTTCGCGTGGATTTTCCTGAAAGAGAAACAGGGCCGCGCGCGCTGGTGTGGCTACCTCGCCATCATCATCGGACTGGTGTTCATGGTTGCAGGCGGTGTTTCCGCTCACGGTGGCATGAACCCGATGGGCCTCATCGCCCTGATGACTGCCGCTGCCATGTGGGCCGTCTACACGCTGCTTTTTCGGCGCAGCGCCCTGACACCTGTGCAGGCCGCAGCCCTGATCTGCTTCTGGTCGGCCATCCTCTTCCTGCCGATCTATATTTTTGGCGGGCTCAGTCGCCTCGCCATGGCCTCACCCAGCGAGATCGGCTTGCAGGCCGTCTATCAGGGCGTCCTGATGAGCGGCGTTGCGATCGTTTCCTTCAATCGCTCTGTCGCGCTTCTGGGCCCATCTGCGGCCACAGCCATCATCGCCCTGATTCCGGTCGTTGCTTCGCTGGCCGCCATTCCCGTACTTGGAGAGCTGCCGTCTGGTGGAGAGTGCGTTGCACTTGCCGTCGTTGTTGGCGGCGTGCTCTTGGCAGCACGTCCTGCCCGTAAAGCAGCGAAGCCATCGATTTCCGCAACCACGAGGCATACACCATGATCCGGTTCTACTTTCATCCGACCCCCAACCCCGCAAAGATCGCGCTCTTTCTGGAGGAGACCGGTCTGGCCTACGAAGCCTTGCCGGTCGACACAAGCAAGGGCGAGCAGCATGCGCCCGCCTTTCGTGCGATCAATCCGAACGGCAAGGTACCGGCCATCGTCGATACCGAGGGGCCGGGCGGCAACGAAGTCAGGGTCTTCGACTCGACCGCCATCCTGATCTATCTGGCGGAAAAGACCGGCCAGCTTCTGGGCACGTCCGAGGATCGGCCGGAGTTGCTGTCCTGGCTGCTCTTCATCGCCTCGGGATTGGGGCCGTTCTCCGGGCAGGCGGTGCACTTCCAGTTCGCCGCGCCCGAGGGCTTGGACTACGCGGCCAATCGTTACCGCCGCGAGGCGGAGCGGCACTATCAGGTTCTCAACGATCACCTGTCCGGACGCGAGTTCATCGTCGGCAGCGGTTTCACGATCGCCGACATCTCCGCCTGGGGCTGGCTCGATCGCGCTTCCCGCGTGCGCAAGGGCGCCGAGGATCCTCTGGGGCCCTTTCCCGAACTGAAGCGGTGGTTCGCAGGCGTGGATGCGCGTCCGGCGGTCGCTCGCGCCCGGGCGCTCGCCAAGAGCCATGCGTTCAAGGCGATCAACGACGAGGAGACCAAGCGTGCGCTCTTCCCGTCGAACTATCCCCCTGCATCGGCGCAAGGAGTTTGAAATGGAACTGAAGAACAAGCGGGTCCTCGTCACGGGCGGATCGAGCGGGATCGGCCTCGCGCTGGCCCATGCGCTGATCGCGCGAGGCGCCAGGGTGGTCATCACCGGAAGGCGCAGAAGCGTCCTGGACGATGCACTGCGCAGCCTTGACTCGGCGACGGGCGTCTGCGCTGACGTGGGAAGTCCCGAGGGACGCGCGGCCACGCTGGACCAGGCGATACAGACGCTGGGCGGACTCGACATCCTCGTCAACAACGCCGGCGGCGTGCGGGCTGGCCGGCTGGAGAACACCACGGAAGCCGATATCGAGCAGATGGTGATCGTCGACTTGCTCGCGCCAGTCTTGTTGACCCGCGCGGCGCTCCCCGCTCTGCGGGCCAGCGGAGATGCCATGGTGGTGAATGTCGCCTCCGGCATTGCCCTGGTCGGCGCACCCTTCTATGCAACGTATGCCGCGGTGAAAGCAGGTCTGGCTCGCTTTGGCGAGGCGCTCAGGCGCGAGCTCAAGGGCGAAGGCATTCATGTGTTGACGGCCTATCCTGGAGGCACGGACACGCCGATGATGAAGTCGAATCGCGCTGGTCCCGAACTGGGGTTTTCGCGCGAGCCTGCTTCTGCGGTGGCCGATGCCATCGTCGCCGGGATCGAGGCGAACGCTTTCGAGGTCATCCGGGGCGGGGAGGCGAGAGCCCAGATGATTGCGCTCAACCGTAACGATCCGGTAGCGGTCGATGCGAGATTCCTGACGCTCAAGAGCGCGCTGGAAGAGGCGGTCAAGGACCACAGCGCATTGTGACGACGCGGCATCAAGCACCGCATCCACTCACGAAGCCAACCACGAACCGATCCAGGAACGATCATGGCGCGCCCCAGAGAGTTTGACGAAGCAGTGGCCCTCGATGCCGCGATTCAATGCTTCTGGTCGAGGGGCTACGAAGCCACCTCGGTGCGGGACCTGGCCGACGCGATGGGTATCGCCGGCCCCAGTCTGTACAACACGTTTGGCGACAAACGCACGCTGTACCGGCAGGCGCTCGAACACTATGTCGAGCGAGGCTTTTGCGATCGGGTCCGGCGCTTCGAGTCCCAGTTGGCACCTCGTGCGGCCATCGGTGCGTTCTTCGATGAGATCATCGAATTGTCGCTGGCCGACGACCAGCGCAAGGGATGCCTGATCGTGAACTCGGCACTGGAGCTGGCACCTCACGACGCGGAGTTTCAGGCTGCACTGGCCGCTGTCTTGCGCGACATGGAGGCCTTCTTCTACCGTTGCGTCAAGGCCGGCCAAGATGCCGGCGCGATCAACATCACGTTGCCGGCCGATGATCTCGCCCGGATGCTGCTCGGCTTGCTAATGGGGCTGCGCGTCCTCGCGCGATCGCGGCCAGAACCGGAATTGCTGCGTGGGCTTGTCCGGCCCGCATTGGCGCTGCTCGATGGCGCCGGCACATCTCAACGACGGAGTCGCAAATGATCGACCTCTACTATTGGCCCACGCCCAATGGCCACAAGGTCACGATGTTTCTGGAGGAGGCTGGCCTCGAATACCGCATTCATCCTGTCGACATCAGTGCGGGCGACCAGTTCAAGCCTGAGTTCCTCGCGTTCTCGCCGAACAACCGGATGCCTGCGATCATCGACATGCAGCCGGTCGACGGCGGGGAGCCCGTGACCGTCTTTGAATCGGGCGCCATCCTGGTCTATCTTGCGGAGAAAACGGGTCGCTTCATGCCGACCGACCTGCGTGAGCGCAAGGCGGTGCTGGAATGGCTCTTCTGGCAGGTCGGTGGACTCGGCCCCATGGCCGGTCAGAACCATCACTTTGGCATCTATGCGCCCGAGAAGATCCCCTATGCCATCACGCGCTACGTCAACGAGACCAATCGCCTGTACGGTGTGCTCGACCGACGCCTGGCCGTGCAGGAATATCTCGCAGGTGAAACCTATTCGATCGCGGACATGGCGACCTACCCCTGGGTGGTGCCGTGGAAGCGCCAGCAGCAGGAACTCGACGAGTTCCCCAGTCTGCGGCGGTGGTTTGATGCGATTCGCAATCGTCCCGCGACGATCAGGGCCTATGCGCGCGGCGAGCCTTTCGCATCGCGTCCTGCGGTGACGGAGGAGGGCAAGAAGCTTCTGTTCGGTCAAACTGCCGCAGGCCCGCAGGCGCGCTGATACGTTTATGGTGCACACACCAGCGATTACTCAAAGTCAAAGCAATCACGCGACGTGGGCGTGCGCCAGCTGCTGCAGGGAGCTCGGGAATTCGTGGAGATCTTTCGAGGCGCGGGCATGATATCGCTATGACCATCGAACCGTGGGCGGACGCCCAGCTATCTGAAGATATTCCTCGGCTTGCTCAGGGCGGTGAGAGCGAGACTGTGGAATTCAAGCGAGAGCTGCCAAAGCAGGTGCGGGATCTTGCCAAGGAAATCGCGGCTTTCGCTTCCAGCAGCGGGGGCCGACTCCTTCTTGGAGTGGCAGACGACGGCTCGATTCCAGGAGTCGAAAATGCACATGACCCAGCGGTTCGAGATGATCTCGGCAGAAGGATCGTGGGCGTTTGCCAGATCATCGATCCCCCCGTCCGCCCGCAGATCGGCTGGACATCGGCAAATGGGCTCGGCGTTCTCGTCATCACTGTCGAGAAGGGTTCAGAGCCTCTGTACTACGTGGATTCGCGCGCGTACATCCGGCACGGCACGGTCTACCGACCGGCGACGGCCTCAGAGGTTCGCGCTGCCTTGACAGCTTCCATGCCCGGGGAGGCCGCAGAAGGACCCAAGAATCATCCGGAGCTGTCTGCGCTGGCCGACGTGCTCGCCAACGTGCGACGCTGGAGCGATACGGACTCCGAGATGCGAAGCCTGAAACCCTGGATTGAAGATTGGTCGGCAGATGCGGAGGTCTATGCGTCAAAGCTGCGCGACCTGTCCGTCTCCGACTGGGCCATTGAGAGCCACGTCAATGAACGGTTGGAAGCCACAGCTGAGAAGCTCGATGAAGTCGCACAGTTCCGGCACTACCTCGGCGAAGGGGAAAACTTCAACGACGTGTGCAACTCCGCAGGCTTCGCTGCTGCGGAGTTGATGCGCGATCTGGTCGATCCTATCGAGGTCAGCGATGAGACACAGCGAAAAGTCCTGGAGGCGATTGCCAAACTTGCCCGCAAGTTGACCCAAATGTGGGACCGTGCCAACAAAGAGATCTTCGATGGGCGTGTCGAGAAAGCCCAGCAGGAAACCTATGGCATCGGCCAGCAAATCGCCACTTGGACCTATTTCAGGCTGTCTGTTGTGCCGGAAAGCACGCTGGCCGATCTGCGCCGAATCGGTCTTAGCCTGCTCCAACTGGTGTCCATGAGGGTCTACATGGATGGCGGCGCTTCACTACAGCGCATCGTCGATGATGCTCAGACTCTTGTGAAAGAGCTGAATGCGAACGTCGAGAGTTTCCTGCAGTTCGATCGCTGAGTACTGTGTGCGCCGCCGTTTGCCCTTGGGCGGCTGCGGGCCACGGCTGCCAGAGGCGTGCTCGCTCCAGCGGTACGGTGACCGTGCGCGCACTCAGCGTCTATGCGCTGGCGCGCGCCTCAGGTCGCCGGGAAGCACAATCCCCAGGCTCCCATGCAACTCCTGACATGGATGCGGTCCGTAGCTACCCGGAACCCGAATACCCTCTAAACCCGCGTCAGATATGGGTTTGCGTCCGTCCGATGCAAATCGAAAGTCCTTGACAGCGGACATTTTTTAGGATGTCGCGCTCCTCGGTCAGACGCTTGATCTCGGCCTTCAGTCGCCGGACCTCCGCCGAGTCCTTCGCCGTCGGCAGCAGTGCCGCCTCCGCGCCGTCGGCATTGGCAGCGCTCTTCGCCTTGCGCAGCCACTCGTACAGGCTGTGGGTGGAGACCCCGAGCCGCTGGGCCACATCGGCCACCCGGAAGCCACGTTCGGTTACCTGCTTGACCGCTTCGGCCTTGAACTCATCCGTGTACTGCCTGTTGCTCATAAACACCTCTGTCGTTGCCATGAATTATGGCTCCTAGGTGTCTACGAAAGGCTGGCCGGTCCAGACCTCCGTTTTGTACAAGCCGTTGATAGTTTCAGCCAGGGCGTTGTCATAGGAGTCGCCGGTGCTGCCCACCGAAGGCATCAGGCCAGCTTCCTCCAAGCGCTCTGTGTAGCGAATGGACACGTACTGACTCCCCCTGTCGGAGTGATGAATCAGCTTTTCATCGCTTGAAGGATGCCGTGCGTAGAGAGCTTGCTCCAATGCATCCACAACAAAGTCAGTGCGCATGTGGCTGCTGACTCGCCAACCCACAATCCGGCGGGCATAGGCATCAATCACAAAGGCCGCAAACATCTGACCTTGCCATGTCGATACATAGGTAAAGTCTGCAACCCAAAGCTGGTTGGGGTCTCCTCGTTTTCAGTGCAATAAGTGACGGTACGCAAAGCTAGCACTGGCGCGGGGGTGGTCTGGGTAGACCGTTGATTTCATTGACTTTCCTGTTCGCTTTGTAAACGGGTATGGTGGCCTCCCACTTTTGAGGTTCACGATGCAGGGTTGGCACACAACGTTTTTGGGGATGCGTGGGCTCCCCCGCGATATCAGCGACTTCGAGATGAAGGCATTTTTCACCTTCGATGGTGCCGAGCGCGACGCAATCAATGCACGCCGAGGTGATTCCCACAAGCTTGGTCTGGCGCTCCATATTGGTTTCCTGCGCATGAGTGGGCGTTTGCTCGGTGCCTTTCGGGTAATTCCAGTAGCCTTGTGGCGCCACCTTGGCAACGAGCTTGGCATTGCAGCACCAGAAGTCGCCTCGCTGAGAGCCATGTATGAACGCGGGCGCACGCTATTCGATCACCAACAAGTAGCCTGCACGGTCCTTGGATTCCAGTGGATGAGCGAGCACCAGCGCCGCTCACTGGTACGTGAACTGCGCGACGAAGTGGCGCGCTGCGCCGACCGCGATCAGCTACTCGTGCGGGCGCGTCAATGGCTGTACAAGAACAAGCTGGTGATCGTGCACGAGCGGGCAATTCGGACACTGATTGCGGCGGCACTTGCCCAGCTTGAAGTTGAAACAGGCACCGCCATCGCCGCCAGCGTTGATCCAGCAACACTTGATCGCTGGCGAGCCTCAGTTTCAGAGCTGCGCCCAGATGGACAAACCCAGCAGAGTTGGCTATGGGCTGCACCGGCGAAACACTCAACCCGCCAAATCAGCGAGGTACTGGAGCGCATCGACCTGCTTTACACGCTGGACGTTCATAAGCACCTGGCAGACATCCCCGATCTCATCTTGCGCCGCTACGCGCGCCGACTTGTCTCCAGGCCGCCCTCAGCCGGAGCCAAGATCAAAGAGCCAGCGCGCACCGTGGAGGTCGCATGCTTTCTTCGGTATTGCCTGTTCACCACCACAGACCAGTTGATCCTTATGGTGCAGCGCCGGATCGCCGATCTGTGGCGTCAGGCTGCCGCCGATGTCCCCGCTACCGTCAATTGGGCCGCAATGTACAAAACGCTGCTCGGCGAACTTGTTGCCTTGAGCGCGCAAGGTGCGGTGCCAGATGCTGAGTTGCGTGCCCGTCTTGAAGCCTTGATCACCGAAACCCAGAAACGCAAACCACCGAGCAGGGCCTCCCTGGTCCGCGAGGGATTGATTGATGGAATTCGCCCCGTGCGGTCGTTGCTCGTCGCCATTGCAAAGCTGCCCTGGCAGGCCACCGGCGAGCATCCTGCCATCGAGTACCTTGCCAAGCTGCAAGCTTTATATCTCAAAGGATCCAGAAAGCTGCCAGTTGAAGTGGTGGCACCAAGTCTGGGAATGATCTGGCAGGTTTCGATCTCCAGCCCAGACCGGGAACGGGCGTTTCAGGCGTTGGAGGTGGCCACCCTGTTTGCCCTGCGCCGCGCGGTGCGCAATGGCTCGGTCTGGATTGAGCACAGCCTGAGCTTTCGGGGTCGTGCGCGCTTGTTCTTCACGGACGAGCGTTGGCAGGCAGAGTCCAAGAAACACTATGCCCGTCTATCGTTACCCAGCAAGGCTGCCACTTTCTTGAAGCCTTTGCTGGCCAGAGTAACT
>NZ_JBSIFD010000042.1:0-28366 GCF_053615495.1 Comamonas sp. HJ-2
GACCACATCCAGAAGCACGACAACGTGTGGGTGTGCCGCCGTATTGATTTGGCTCGTCACTGGGCCGAGCGTTTCCCTTGCAAGGATTGATTGCGACATGGCTTTGACCCTGGAACAACTGAATGCCGCCGATGCGGCAACCGCCACCGACCTGCTCGATGGCCTGTACGAGCACTCGCCCTGGATTGCCGCCAAGGCACTGGAGCAGCGCCCCTTCAAGTCCATGGCGCATATCAAGCACGCCATGGCCAAGGTGCTGGCCGAGTCCAGCGAGCAGGCCCAGCTCGATCTGATCCGCGCTCACCCGGAGCTGGCCGGCAAGCAGATGGAGACCAACACGCTCACCGCCGAATCGACGAATGAGCAGAAGAAGGCTGGCCTGACCAACTGCACGCCCGAAGAGCTGGAGCACATCCGCAAGCTCAATGCCGAATACGGCAAACGCTTCGGCTTCCCCTTCATCCTGGCCGTGCGCGGCGCGCGCGGTCTGGGTCTGAGCAAGGCCGAGATCATTGCGACCTTCGAACGCCGCATGTTCAACCATCCGGCCTACGAACAGGCCGAGGCACTGCGCAACATCCACCGCATCGCCGAGATCCGCCTGAACGACAAGTTCGGCTACGAACCCGTCGAAGGCAACGAAGTCTGGGACTGGCAGGAGCGCCTGTCCACCAACAGCGACCCCGGCTACGCCGAAAAAGGCCAGCTGACGGTGACCTATCTGACCGACGCCCACCGTGCCTGCGCCCAGCGCATCAGCCACTGGATGCGCGAGATCGGCTTCGACGAGGTCGAGATCGACGCCGTTGGCAATGTGGTGGGCCGCTACAAGGCTGCCACCGAAGGCGCCAAGACCCTGCTGACCGGCAGCCACTACGACACCGTGCGCAATGGCGGCAAGTACGACGGCCGCCTGGGCATCTTTGTGCCCATGGCCTGCGTCAAGCAACTGGCCCAGCAAGGCAAGCGTCTGCCCTTCAACATCGAAGTGGTGGGCTTCTCGGAAGAGGAAGGCCAGCGCTACAAGGCCACCTTCCTGGGCTCGGGCGCCCTGGTGGGCGACTTCAAGCAGGAATGGCTGGAGCAAAAGGACGCCGACGGCATCACGCTGCGCGAAGCCATGCTGCATGCCGGCCTGTGCATCGACGATATCCCCAAGCTGGAGCGCGACCCCGCCAGGTACCTGGGCTTTGTGGAAGTGCACATCGAGCAGGGCCCCGTGCTCAACGAGCTGGACATTCCCCTGGGCATCGTCACCTCCATCAACGGCAGCGCCCGCTATGTCTGCGAATTCATCGGCATGGCAAGCCACGCCGGCACCACGCCCATGGACCGCCGCCGCGACGCCGCAGCCGGCGTGGCCGAGCTGTCGCTGTACATCGAAAAGCGCGCCGGCCAGGATGGCGACAGCGTGGCCACCATCGGCCAGCTGAACGTGCCTTCAGGCTCGGTCAACGTGGTGCCCGGCCGCTGCCAGTTCTCGCTGGACCTGCGCGCGCCCACCAACGAGCAGCGCGACGCCATGATCAACGACATCATGGCCGAGATGGCTGCGATCGCCGAACGCCGCGGCCTGCGCTACACCACCGATCTGTCCATGAAGGCAGCGGCTGCGCCCAGTGCTCCCGAATGGCAGAAACGCTGGGAAAACGCTGTCGACGCACTGGGCGTGCCCCTGTTCCGCATACCCAGCGGCGCCGGTCACGACGCCATGAAGCTGCACGAAATCATGCCCCAGGCCATGTTGTTCGTGCGCGGCATGAACGCCGGCATCAGCCACAACCCGCTGGAAGCCTCCACCTCCGACGACATGCAACTGTCCGTGGACGCCTTCACCCACCTCCTCCACCAACTGGCTCAAGAACAGCAATGACCAATATGAATCAAGACAAGCAAGCCACCTACGCCGCCATCGATGCATGGATTGACGAGCACTTCGACGAAGAAGTGAAGTTTCTGCAGGCCATGGTGCAAGTGCCCACGGACACGCCTCCCGGCAACAACGCACCCCACGCCGAACGCACTGCCGAGCTGATCAAGGGCTTTGGCTTCGACGCCGAAAAGCACGTCGTGCCCGAAGCCGACGTCAAGGCCTATGGCATGGAGTCCATCACCAACCTGATCGTGCGCCGCCCCTACGGTGACGGTGGCCGCACCATCGCCCTGAACGCCCACGGCGACGTGGTGCCTCCGGGCGAAGGCTGGACCAAGGACCCCTACGGCGCCGAGATCGAAGACGGCAAGCTCTATGGCCGCGCCGCTGCCGTAAGCAAGAGCGACTTCGCCTCCTTCACCTTCGCCGTGCGTGCTCTGGAAGCCGTGGCCAAGCCCAGCAAGGGCGCGGTGGAGCTGCACTACACCTATGACGAAGAGTTCGGCGGCATCATGGGCCCCGGCTGGCTGCTGGAAAAGGGCCTGACCAAGCCCGACCTGATGATTGCAGCGGGCTTCAGCTACGAAGTAGTTACCGCTCACAACGGCTGCCTGCAGATGGAAATCACCGTGCAGGGCAAGATGGCTCACGCCGCCGTGCCCCACACCGGTGTGGACGCGCTGCAAGCCACGGCCGTGCTGCTGACTGCTCTGTACGGCGAAAACGTCAAGTACAAGCAAGTCACTTCGCAAGTGCCCGGCATCAAGCACCCCTACCTGAATGTCGGCCGCATCGACGGCGGCACCAACACCAACGTGGTGCCCGGCAAGGTCATGCTCAAGATCGACCGCCGCATGATTCCTGAAGAGAATCCCGTGGAAGTGGAAGCCAGCATCCGTGCTGTGATCGCCAAGGCCATCGAAGACTTCAATACCCAGGGCGGCTACACCGGCGAAGACGCCGTGCGCGTGGACATCAAGCGCCTGCTGCTGGCCAACGCCATGACCCCCCTGGACGGCAACAAGCCCCTGGTCGACGCCATCCAGAAGCATGGCGAAGCCATCTTCGGCGAAGTGCCTCCTGCAGTGGGCACGCCTCTGTACACCGACGTGCGCCTGTATGTCGAGCGCGGCATCCCCGGCGTGATCTACGGCGCCGGTCCCCGCACCGTGCTGGAATCGCACGCCAAGCGCTCCGACGAGCGCCTGGTGCTGGAAGACCTGCGCCGTGCCACCAAGGTGGTGGCCCGCTCGCTGGTGGATCTGACTGCCTGAGCACCAAACACCGTTTGAACGCCTAGCCTTCTTCTGTCTGGATGGAGGTTTTTCAAGGAGCCTGGATTCGTCCGGGCTCTTTTTTTATGTGCGCGACACCAGCAGGCCGGCGGGCATTTGCTCGGCATGGCTCAGGTCCACATGGCTGGCCAAAAAATCCAGCACCGCCCGCGTCCTTACTGGCAACTGGCCGGGCTTGCCCACATACACGGCATGGATGGGCTGCAGATCTCCGGGATTGAAATCCTCCAGCAACACCTGCAGCCTGCCCGCATGCAGATCCTCCCAGGCGTGATAGAGCGACAGCCGCGCCAGGCCCGCCCCGGCCTTGGCCAGATTGGCCATGGCTTCGCCATCGTTGACGCGCAGCACCTCCCCCATACTCACCGTCACCGCCTTGCCCGCCACCACAAACGGCCAGTGCGGTATGGCCCGCGGGTAGTTCCAGCCGATGCGCACATGGCCTGCCAGCTCATCGGGATGCGCCGGTCTGCCAAAGCGCTGCAGATAGTCCGGCGAAGCCACGATCACCTGGCGCGTGTGCCCCAGCTTGCGCGCCACCATGTCCGAAGACGGCAGCTCTCCCCAGCGCAAGGCGATATCGGCGCGAGCCGCTATCAGGTCCACGACATGATCGGTAAAGCTGAGGTCCAGCTGCAGGCCCGGCCAGGTCCGCATCAGCGGACCGACCAGCGGCACCAGCAGGCGGTTGCCCGTGGACGAGCTGGCATTGATGCGCACCACGCCGGTGGGCTGGCCCTGGCGGGTGACCGAGGACTCCAGCGCCAGCCAGTCCGCCAGCAGTTGCCGGCCCTGCTCCAGCAACTGCTCTCCCTCGGCCGTCAGCTCCAGCCGCCGGGTGCTGCGGCGCAGCAGTTGCACGCCCAGCCGGGTTTCGAGCCTGGCCACGATCTTGCTGACCGCCGAGGGCGAGACCTCGCGCAGACGCGCCGCTGCCGAGAAGCTGCCCTGCTGGGCCACCTGCACAAAGGTCTGCAGCTCCACAAAGCGGTCCGCGCTGTGCTCCTGCAGCGAAGGCATAGCCATGGATTTCTTCATGAATCACATCATAAAGATGCCATTTATTCCTCACAGGAACAAATGCATGTCCGCATCAAGGGCTAGCGTGCCTTCTGCCGCGGGTTCACAGTTCAGCCCTTCGCGGAATTTTCACAAGGACGTTTTCATGCCTGCAGCATTGCTTGCTCTGGCCGCCGGTGCCTTCGGCATCGGCACCACGGAATTCATCATCATGGGCTTGCTGACCCAGGTCAGTCAGGATCTTCATATCTCCATCCCCACGGCGGGCACGTTGATCTCGGGCTATGCCGTGGGCGTCGCCGTGGGCGCGCCCGTGCTCACGCTGGCCTCGCGCCGCTGGCCGCGCAAGCTGCTGCTGCTGAGCCTGATGCTGCTGTTCATCGCCGGCAATGCCGCCGCCGCCCTGGCACCCAGCTATGGCTGGCTGCTGGCAGCACGCGTGCTGACCTCGCTGACCCACGGCACGTTCTTCGGCGTGGGGGCGGTCGTCGCCACGCAACTGGTGGCACCCGAGAAGAAGGCCTCGGCCATTGCACTGATGTTTTCCGGCCTGACCCTGGCCACGCTGCTGGGCGTTCCCTTCGGCACCTGGATCGGCCAGCACTGGGGCTGGCGCATGGCCTTTGCCAGCGTCAGCGGCATAGGTGTGATCGCGCTGCTGATCCTGCTGCGCCATGTGCCACGCGCACTCAGCATGCCCAGCCCTCAGGGCCTGACGCAGGAGCTGGCCGTGCTGCACAATGGCGCCATGTGGCGCAGCCTGCTGTTGACGGTGATCGGCTTTGCCGGCGTCTTCACCCTCTATACCTATATAGAGCCGCTGCTGACCCAGATCACGGGCATGGACAACCGCATGATCGCCTTCACCCTGCTGCTGTTCGGGGCGGGCCTGGCCCTGGGCAACCATGCGGGCGGCAAGCTGGCCGACCGCTTTGGCGTACAGCGCGCACTATGGGTGTCGCTGGCCGCCTTGATGCTGGTGCTGATCGCGGGCCGCTGGATGTTTGCGAGCACGCCCCTGGCCATTGCCTTTGTGCTGCTGCTGGGCATTGCCGCCTTTGCCACCGTCGCGCCGCTGCAGATGGGCGTGCTGCAATCGGCCGGCGAAGCGGGCATGAATCTGGCATCCAGCCTCAATATCGCGGCCTTCAATCTGGGCAATGCCCTGGGCGCCTGGTTGGGCGGAGCCGTGATTGCACAGGGCCTGGGCCTGACTTGGCTGGCCTGGGCTGCCGCTCTGCCTGCGGCCGCAGCGCTGCTCATGGCCAGCTTCGCGTCACGTCAGACCAGTCCAGTGCAGACTTCGGCCATGGCGGCGGGAATGCACTGAAACTCAGGCGCGGCACCAGGACGGCACAAGGCGGCAGCCTGCCTGCAGCAACGCAGACGAACTCCACTCCAAGGCGACCTCGAGGTCGCCTTTTTTGCGTGCGCACCACTTCGGCATGGTTCTTGCACCGCTTTGACTCCTGTTGCAGCGCAGCGCCTCTTGGCGGGCCTCCATGCACGCTTTTGCACGGAGGTGCACCAATTCCGGGCTCGATGCCTTTTTTTGCACCTTCCTCAACGCTAATGCCTGCGAGCGATCCTAGCCTGGCGGCCCGCTTTCTTTCACTAGATGTTTCAAGACCCGAAACCTGCGCACGCATAACCGGAGCCAGATCCGCGCCGATTGCATATCGCACAAGATTTGCTATTAAAAACAAAGCACCTACCGCTTGATATCAAAAGGTTTCAATATGTTTTATTCTGAAAACTAGAAAAACAAAGCGTCAGAAGCTACATATTTGATAGCAATCAGTAATTACCTTAGATGGTTATGCGCGGAAAACATAACCATTGACACCCCATCCAGAAACTGAAATTTGAGCAGGGTTTACCGCTAGATGCTGTGCGTTATGAGCTGTATACACTTTTTGTATGGATTGCATGCCGTTCGCGAATCGCATGCCAACCTGAAGCCAATATCGAGTGAGGAGACATGTTTTTATGACATCCCAAGTGCATCCCGTGGATGAGGTTCTGCCATTTGGCAAGCTCACCGCCTTAGGTCTGCAGCACGTTCTGGTCATGTATGCCGGCGCCGTCGCCGTGCCGCTGATCGTGGGCCGTGCCCTGAACCTCCCCCCTGAGCAGGTCGCGCACCTGATCTCCGCCGACCTGTTCGTCTGCGGCCTGGTCACCCTGATCCAGGCCATGGGCGCAACCCAGTGGTTCGGCATCAAGCTGCCCGTGATGATGGGCGTGACTTTTGCCAGCGTGGCCCCCATGGTGTCCATGGCACAGAGCACTGGCGGCAATGCCGGCGCAGGCCTGATCTTTGGCTCGGTGATAGGCGCGGGGGTGATCTCCATCCTCATTGCGCCGCTCATCAGCCGCATGCTGCGCTTCTTCCCACCGGTCGTGACCGGCACCATCATCGCCGTCATCGGCATCAGCCTGATGCGCGTGGGCATCAACTGGATCTTCGGCAACCCCGTGGGCCCGACCGCACCCTCCGTGCCAAACCCCGAGCACCTGAAGTGGCTGGCCGAAGCCCAGGCCATGGCCGGCGCTCCCGGCTCCTCGCTGCCCGCCATCCCCAAGGGCTTCTCGGTGCTGCCCACCATGCCCAACCCCAAGTACGCCGATCTGCAAGGCGCGGCGGTCTCGGGCATCGTGCTGCTGTCCATCCTGCTGATCGCACGCTTTGCCAAGGGCTTCCTGGCCAATATCTCGGTGCTGATGGGCATCTTGATCGGCGGTGTGATCTCCGTGGCCATGGGCCTGATGAACTTCGAGAAGGTCTCCAAGGCCGAGTGGTTCACGCTGGTACTGCCCTTCCAGATCGCCATGCCCGTCTTCGACCCCATCCTGATCCTGACCATGAGTCTGGTGATGGTGGTCGTGATGATCGAGTCCACCGGCATGTTCCTGGCCCTGGGCGACATGGCCAAGCGCGACATCACACAGGACGAGCTGACCCGCGGTCTGCGTACCGACGGTCTGGGCACCCTGATCGGCGGCATCTTCAACACCTTCCCCTACACCAGCTTCTCCCAGAACGTGGGCCTGGTGGCCGTGACTGGCGTGCTCAGCCGCTGGGTCTGCGTGGCCGGTGGCGTGATCCTCATCGTTCTGGGCGTGCTGCCCAAGATGGGTGCGCTGATCGAATCCCTGCCCACCGTGGTGCTGGGCGGCGCCGGCCTGGTGATGTTCGGCATGGTGGCTTCCACCGGCATCCGCATCCTGGCCAACGTGGATTTCCGCAACAACAAGAACAACGCCATGATCGTGGCAGTGTCCATCGGCGTGGGAATGATTCCTCTGGTTGCCCCTAATTTCCGTCAGTGGATGCCCCATTCCATCCATCCACTGATTGAATCCGGTATCCTGCTGTCCTCGATTACCGCCGTGGCATTGAATCTTTTCTTTAACGGAGCCGCCAAAGACAACAGCGCTGCCATCAACGCAGCACGTGAGGCTGACGCTCACTAAACGCCAGCCCAAAGCGAACGCTGGCTTACCCGCCAGCCCAAGCCCCCTGCCGCCCCACAGTGCGCCAGGGGGTTTGTTGTCGATACAGTTGAAGCAAAACAGACCTGACTCAAAATGCTTCTTGCCATCCGGTAAGCTCCGAGAAGCAACTTGCTGATAAATATTTCGTATGACACAAAACCTGTCCTCCGCCGAACAAGCCCTGCGCGATGCGGCCCGCGAATACCACCGCAGCCCCGTCAAAGGCAAGATTTCCGTCACTCCTACCAAGCCCCTGTCCAACCAGCGTGACCTGTCCCTGGCCTATTCGCCGGGCGTGGCCTATCCCTGCCTGGACATTGAGGCAGACCCCTCCACTGCGGCCGAGTACACCTCGCGCGGCAACCTGGTCGGCGTGATCACCAACGGTACCGCCGTGCTGGGTCTGGGCGATATCGGCCCGCTGGCTTCCAAGCCCGTGATGGAAGGCAAGGGTTGCCTGTTTAAGAAGTTTGCCGGCGTGGACGTGTTCGACATCGAACTGGCCGAACGCGATCCCGACAAGCTCATCGACATCATTGCCTCGATGGAGCCCACCCTGGGCGGCATCAACCTGGAAGACATCAAGGCTCCCGAGTGCTTCTACATCGAGCAGGAGCTGTCCAAGCGCATGAACATTCCGGTGTTCCATGACGACCAGCACGGCACGGCCATCATCTCCAGCGCCGCTTTGCTCAATGGCCTGGAACTGGTTGGCAAGGACATCGGCTCCGTCAAGGTGGCCGTCTCCGGCGCCGGCGCGGCAGCCATTGCCTGCGTCGACGTGATGGTGGGCCTGGGCATCAAGCGCTCCAATGTCTACATGGTGGACTCCAAGGGCGTGATCTACGAAGGCCGCCCCGGTGGTCTGGACGCCTCCAAGCAGCGCTACGCTCAGAACACCGAAGCCCGTACCCTGGCCGACGTGGTCGACGGCGCCGACGTGTTCCTGGGCTGCTCGGCTCCTGGCGTGCTGACTGCCGACATGGTCAAGACCATGGCCGACAAGCCAATCATCCTGGCCCTGGCCAACCCCGAGCCCGAAATCCGCCCCGAACTGGCCAAGGCCATCCGTCCGGACTGCATCGTGGCCACCGGCCGCTCCGACTATCCCAACCAGGTCAACAACGTCCTGTGCTTCCCCTACATCTTCCGTGGCGCGCTGGACTGCGGCGCCACCAAGATCACCGAAGCCATGAAGCTGGCCTGCGTGCGTGAAATCGCCGCGCTGGCCAAGCAGGACGTCAGCGACGAAGTCGCCGCCGCCTACCAGGGCAAGGAGCTGACCTTCGGCCCCGACTACCTGATCCCCACGCCCTTCGATACGCGCCTGATCCTGCGCATCGCTCCCGCCGTGGCCCAGGCTGCCGCCGAATCCGGTGTCGCCACCCGCCCCATCGAAGACATCGCCGCCTACCGCGAAAGCCTGACCCGCTTCGTCTACCAGACCAGCATGTTCATGCGCCCCGTGTTTGCAGCCGCCAAGGCCAATCTGCAGCGCGTGGCCTATGCCGAAGGTGAAGACGAGCGCGTGCTGCGTGCCGTGCAGGTTGCCGTGGACGACGGCCTGGCCAAGCCCATCCTGATCGGTCGCCCCGCCGTCATCGAAGCCCGCATTGCCAAGGCCGGCCTGCGCATGCAGCTGGGCAAGGACGTGGAAATCTGCAACCCCGAAGACGACCCCCGCTTCCGCCAGTACTGGGAAACCTATCACAAGCTGATGGGCCGCAACGGCGTCACTCCCGAAGCCGCCAAGGCCGCCGTGCGCCGCTCCAACACCCTGATCGCCGCCCTGATGGTGCACCTGGGTGATGCCGACGCCATGCTGTGCGGCCTGGTGGGCCGTTTCGACAGCCACCTGGCCCATCTGGAAGACGTGCTGGGCCTGAAGAAGGGCGCCAACGAGTTCGCAACGGTGAACGCCGTCATGCTGGAATCGGGCACGCTGTTCGTGGCCGATACCTACATCAACGACGCTCCCAGCGCCGAAGAACTGGCAGAGATCGCCAAGATGGCTGCCGACGAAGTGGCCCGCTTCGGCCTGCCACCCAAGGTTGCCTTCCTCTCGCACAGCAACTACGGTTCGTCCACACGCGGCTCGGCCCGCAAGATGCGCGCTGCACGCGACCTGTTCGCTGCCGCCAACCCCGGCATCGAATGCGATGGCGAAATGCATGGCGATGCGGCCCTGGACGCCAATGTGCGCAGCCACTCCCTGCTGGAGTCCTCGCTGACCGGCGCAGCCAACGTGCTGATCTGCCCCAACCTCGACGCCGCGAACATCCTGTTCAACGTGCTCAAGACCACGGGCGGCCATGGCACTACCATCGGCCCCATCCTGATGGGCTGCTCGGCCTCCGCCCACGTGCTGACCCCCTCCTCCACCGTGCGCCGCGTGGTCAACATGACCGCTCTGGCAGCAGCTCAGGCCATCGCACTGCGCAGCTGATCCTGCGCAATCTCTCGGGCATCCCGCCCGAGGCTGCAACAAAACGCCCTTAGGGGCGTTTTGTTTTGCCCCATGCCGAGCCTTGAGCTTTGAGCCCTGCGTTCATTCACGGCGGCCTATATCGCGCGCAGCAAACGATCATGGCAAACGCAATTGCGAAAAGTGAACGCCAGTCGCGATACAGCAGGCTCCATACGCTATGGTTTTCATAGACAAAGCAAAATGCATGCAATGCTGAACGACGCACAATCCTTGTGTAGAATCCTGCCATCCGGAGGTTTGGGTGAGTGGTTTAAACCAGCAGTCTTGAAAACTGCCGAAGGAGTGATCCTTCCGTGAGTTCGAATCTCACAGCCTCCGCCATCTTTTCTACAAGTTGTTGATTTTGCTGGAAACCCAATGAAAACAAGGGTTCCAAGCATGCGGTGTATGACATTCGAGTATGACGCTCACACACCTGCAACAATTTGTACATGCCAAAGTCGAAGAATCCTCGCTACCTCTACCTGCAGACCAACTCGTCGGTCTGGTCTATTCGAGTAGAGCCACCTAAAGAGCTTAAGCAGCTTGACCCCAAGGTCCCCCCTTACCGTAAAAGCTTAGGTACTCGCGACGTCAAACAAGCTGAAAAGCTAGTCCAACAGCTACTACCAACTGTTCGTAAAAACTGGGACTTACGCATTCAGCAACTAAAGGCAGTGCGTACGCTGCCCACGCTAGCTGACTTGCCTAGTCTTACGCAGCCACTGCCTAAGGCACTCGACAGCAATCTGATTTCTCAACTTCTCGCCGCTCGCGCCCAAAGCTGGGCCTACACCGACGGCTACGAGCGCAGCAACGGCTGTGACAATGAAGACATTGCAGAACAACAAACACATGCAGAGCAGGCGATTGCTAATTTTTCCCAAGTTGCCCTAAGGGGACCAAGTGCCCTTTCTTGGCGCAGCTGTACTGAGGAAGCACTGGACTGGGCCAACAGTTGCGGATACGCAATCGATTACTCTGACCCTCAGTTGAATACTTACGTATTGTCTTTTGCAAAGAAAGAATTTAGGTTACAACAACAGATTCTAAAAATAATCAGAGGCGAGGAAATTGAATTAATTGAAAACTACATCCCACCAGATTTCTCATCAATAAATTCATTAGAGAAAATTAGTTACAGCTGGCAAAATGCAATTGATGATTACAAAAATCATCAAGAAAAAAATCTGCATAAAAAAACATTAGGCACAGAATTAAATACCATTAATTCATTAAAAGAATATCTTAAAGACAAAGATATAGAAATAATCACATCCAAAGACATATATACCTTCTTTCAATACAAACTGGATACAGATAATTGGTCTAACGACAGAGTTAATCGGCATGGAAGAAATACGCTAAAGAAATTCTTCTCTAATTGCGTCACTCATGCTTCGTTAGGAAAGAATCCAATGGATAGCCTTCAAGTTCTACCTCAGATTTCAAAAAAAGAAGAAGAACTTCACAAAAGGCCAAACAAACCATTAAATGATGAGCAAATAAACTGTATATTTAATTCTGATTGGTATAATAACAAAAGTCTATTCAGAGGTGGTTTATCTGAAGATAAAGGTGCTAGATATTGGATACCTTTGATTCTTCTTTTTCACGGTTTTCGTGTCACAGAGGCGTGTCAGCTTCATAAATTTAATATCAAGGAATATGATGGCATCCCCTGCTTTGACACTAGAGCAAGTAATGAAATTTTTAATGATATCAACTTTAAAAAATATAACTTAGAAATTTCAAATAAAACCAAAAGCACGCAGCGAATAATTCCTATTCATCCTAAATTATTGATGTTAGGATTCATGGAATTCATAGAATATAATAAAAGTTCTTTTTTCTTATTCCCCTCAAGCATCCCAGAAGAGAATTCTAAAAATCCAAAAATTGGTAGAGCCTTTGAACAAGCCTTTCTCAGATTCATTAAATTCAAGTTGAAATTTGGTGAAGGCTTTGGAAACCATAGCTTCAGACATCTTTTAGAAGATAAGATTCGGGCAGCCAATACAATTAACAATGTTTGGCCAGCTGGTATATCTCAACAATATATGGGTAGAAGCTTTAAAGATGTAGATAAAAACGACAGCATCTTTAAAAGCCAAGGCTCTGCATCTGATTATGGATATGGTTATCCTCCTGCCAATATTTTGAAATGCATAGAAACTATGGATTTCTCAAAAATTGAACTACCTCTTGATTTCAAGTCGTGGTTAAAAAAAATGAGCTGATATGCATGTGGGGAGCCAACACTACGAAGTAGTCGTTGGGGCTAGGGCGTCCAGCCCGTGGCCCCTGCTGCAGCTCCCACCCCAGTGGGACAAAGCAGGCTGGGGGAGCCGCCAGTCGTAAGCGCGGTCCAAGCGCGTGCCCGAGCCCACGAGGGTTAGGCTGGTGGGGGCATAGCCCCGCCGTCCCCAGAGCAAAGCGGCGGGGCAACCTCTTCGCAGTCGAAGACCAAGGCGTTCAGCCTTGCCGCGAGAGGGCTTGTGCTGCATATGTCCCGCGAGGGACATGTGCGGTGCAAGACCGTGTGAGAAGGGGTTGCCCCGCCGCGTAGCGGTGGGGGATGGCGCGGTATTCAGAGCCGTGGTGCGCCCTAGCGCACAGGCTGCGGCTCGGCGTCCAGCCGAGGTAAGCAGCCGGCAGGCTTGTGCTGCCGACAGGGCAGCACATGAGTGTCTTTTGTGCGCTCCATACACATAGGGATGGCACAAGGGTGGTCTTGTGCTGCAGCACAAGGAGAGGCCTCATGGCACAAGACAAAAAACTCAAGAGTCAGCAAAACAAGCTGGCAATCCTCCAATTCCTATCTCGTTTTGGTTGGCTCACGGCCCCTATGGTTGCAGCACTGGTGTGGCCGACGTCCGCTCAAAGCCAAGCTATGGCCCGCCGCACGCTAGCAGGTATGCTCAATAGCAAGTGGATACTAAAACGGCCGCTTGTCGAAGGTTTGGACTGTTTCACACTCTCCGCAACGGGCACGCGCATTCTCCATGAACAAACGGGCATAAAGGCATCCAGCGGAGCTAGCCTACTGCTCGGCAATCCCATACATAGAGCATGCGGCAACTGGTATCTCATCGAACAAATCAATCTCGGTCTTCAAGTTTGGACAGAGCACGAAATTCAATCGGGCCATGCACCACTGCAACGCGTGTGTGGGAAAGTCCCAGACGGTCTTGTCGCAACCGAGTACGGACTGCTCTGGGTCGAGGTCGAAAATGCATGGAAGAATCGGGCAGAGAGGGAAAAAATTCTGCACTTTTGCACGACCCATTTACCTTCCAGCTCTCTCCAACAAATGGCCGAGATAGCGCCTGAGCTTCACCTATTTAGAGTGGTCATAGTAGGCACGGCACCTGAGTCCCTCAAGGCTATCGTACGCACCTGCTCAGAGGCTTACGACAATAACTCACTCTCTGAGAGCCAGGCGGCGGATATAGAACTGGTCTATCAGCCTCTAACCGCCCGACTTACCCCATCCCAAAACGCCATTAGTGGCAGTCTTTGGTATGAAGCTCTCAATGTCTTTTAGGAACCCGAGAACGTAATTTCTCAATAATATCATTAGATACTTCTATTAAATCAAAACGTGTCCGAGAATAAATGTAATTTTCGTTTTCAATTTTACCTAAAAATGATATGGTTTTATGCGGTTTAATATTTAGCAAGCTAGATTGCTCAAATTTAGCATCAGCAATTTCATTAATATGATGCCCCCTCAACCTCATATAATATATTTTAATAAAATTTCCTGCCTTCACAATAAAAGGAATATTCAAATATCCATATTTTAGATATTTTACAACCTCATGATTTTTGATTGACTCAAATATTCCAGAATTCATTTCCAAAGTAAATCCGTTATGAGATTTTAAATTAAAAACAACTTGATATTTAGATTTTATTTTTGAATATTTATTTAAAAAAGATATCTCCCCATTAAATAAGTTTTCAATTTCATCTACCATATCAGGATGAGTCGCCAAAAATATTCCCTGACTACTATCTGTTTTTTTATCAATTTCTTCCAATTTAAAATCTACCAAATCAATTATCTGAGCTCCAGAAATACCAGACTCCATTAATTGAAGAATTTTCTGGCAATGCTTGCTCAAGACTTCGTCGGAAATTTGCACATTTTTTTCATCTAATTTAATAAAATTATTCTTTACATCTGCGATATCTCCTTTAGATTCAAATTTATTTTCGTTGAAATCAACCATATTTACATCCCTTAAAAAAATTGCAAATTTGCGTTTGGTGGATTCGAATGGTAATAGCCAAAAATACACGCCTCATGTGACGTATCTTTTTTACAACACGAGAATTTCAAAGAAATTACAGACAACTCTTAAAACTAAGAATTAACAAAAAAATCACTTAAATCATTGATTTAATTTAATTTTCTTACACACAATACTTTCAGTGCAAGAAATTGATTAAAAAATAGACAGAAATATTGATTTTTTTACTATTGATTTGATAGCTGAAATTTTCTTTACTTTGTATAAAAAACATCTGCTAAGGATGCCCTCGTCTACAAAGCACCAGTGCTCACTTGTATGGATGAGGCAACTGCTCCTGAAACTCCGTCCAAGACGGATAACAATGGCCAGGAGCACTTTCGTGCCACCTCCGCCAATCTAGAAGAGCCCCTTCAACTTTGCCCCTTCTTAGCGGCCAGATTCTTAATTCCATCTCGTCCACCGCTCCGATATCCCCAGCTAGGGGTTTTTTTCCGTCCAAACACATACGTTCGTCTTTAGAGGAAGGCATCCCCATAGCTCACTCTTCGAAACCGCTCCTAGAGCTTAAAAAACAGCTCCGTCTCACCCACGCTTTCTACAACCGACTGGAACAGCTCCGTTCTTTGGTCTTCCTCGCTTTCAAACCGCCGCTAGGCGAAAAAAAGCCCCAGGATTACCTGAAGCTTGTGAACTCAACCGAACTTGCTGTGCCTACCGTCGCTGGAAGGCCCTCGCCCTCGCCCTCGCCCTCGCCCTCGCCCTCGCCCTCGCCCTCGCCCTCGCCCTCGCCCTCGCCCTCGCCCTCGCACACGCACACGCACACGCACACGCACACGCACACGCACACGCACACGAAAAACTCTAAGGGAAAGAGAATATTTCTCTCTTTATTCCCTATAGAGATTATTTTTTACCTATGTGGTTTCTT
The DNA here is from genome assembly GCF_053615495.1 of Comamonas sp. HJ-2. Lineage (NCBI taxonomy): Bacteria > Pseudomonadati > Pseudomonadota > Betaproteobacteria > Burkholderiales > Comamonadaceae > Comamonas > Comamonas sp. HJ-2. The sequence continues at coordinate 15,344 of NZ_JBSIFD010000042.1, forward strand.
GGTGCATACCTCAGCAAAAGCCCCCCATACCCATGCCGTGCAGAGGTTCGCTTTAGCTGGAGACAAGAAAAACTTGCTCTCAGCCCCGCAGTCACCGTATAGATGCAGCAGGAGGACAGACTATATGCAGCTATACCTGCACCCGACACCCTCTATCCTTCGCCCAGGTTGCGTTCCATGTCACCCGCTTGAACGCTCAAATCAGTTCAGGCCGCGGGGTATTGAGCCCTCTCCTCCTGAACAGCTGCCCACCAAATCGATAACTGGTGTGCAATTGAACCTTATAGCAACCTGAATTTAAACGCTGCTAGGAGAGCGGTACCAATGCGCTGCAAATAGGCAGCAAGAGCCAATCTACTCAGTTTTGGAAATCAACCAAGCCGCCCTGTTTTTCACCAATGGTGAAAAACAGGGTGGAAATGACTCAGGCAGATGAGCACGCCATACGCCTGACGCGCTCCAATCACGCAGATGCCGTGCTGACATGACTCTAAAGCCACGGTCTTAAAAATTGGCCAGTGGCCTCGTGCGCCATGGGCATCAGCCCGTGCGGGGGCATTTCTAGCCCCCATTTCACACTGAGAGGCCAACCCCCACAGCCGCCAAGCGTCAGACTGTGGGGTTTATCTTTTTAGATATCCAGCTTCGGCAGCGCAGCCACTATCTTTTGAGTTTCAAGGCTCACAGTCACCACGCGCTGGAATAGCTCTAAGGGGTACCTGGGGTTGCCCATGGTTTCGATGGCCCAGTCGTTGGCGTCGTTGACGATGCCACTGGCCTTGTCGACTTTGACGCTCTGGCGCTCCATCACCCAGTCCAGTGCGGCTTTGCCGTTGACTACGTAGTCCCAAGCCTCCAGCGGGATGTTGCGCAGGGTAATCTTACCGTTGTAGATAACTGTGGACTTATCGCCTTTTTTGGCGAACTTCATTTTTTCCACGCGGTAATCCGCATCGGACTGCACGCCCTTGGCATCTATCGTCAGCGGGTATGGCGTTACGGTTTCGTAGTTCAGGTGCCAGTGCGCCAAGTCGCGTCCTGCTTTGCTGAAAGCCCAGAAGTTCGTAGCGGTTTTGACGCGGGGAATGCGTGGCAGTTCTTTGCTGAGGTTGTCGGCATAGCGTTCGCGGTAGTCAGGTGAGTGCAGCAGGCCGTAGACGTAGTAAAACAGGTCTTCTTTGCTGATGACTTCAGCGGGATAGGCATCTTGGAAGTGTTTTAGCCCTTCATCGGTGATGGCATCGCGGCGCTTGGGCTGGTCAGCTTGGGCGGCGGGCGCAGCAAACATATCTGCGGTGGTGCTGGCCTGCGCTTGGGCTTGGGCTTGGGCTTCCTCATCGTAGAGGTAGAGGGGGAAGCATTGCGCACCAGCTTCCATGGAGTTCAGGTCAGGCAGTGCGTTGCTGATAGTCAGGCTGAATGTTTTGGAGCCAACCCCTGTTGTTTGAATTACCAAATTCTCCACCCCAGGCGCTGGGAAAATGCGCGGCATTTGCGCAACACGTTGATTGAACATAGAGCAGTAATACAACCATTCCCGTGTAAATGGCCGATACATACTCGGAAAAATTTTATTTTTCTCGAAAGTTCCAAGCCGTCCACTTGCTGCCTTAGGTACTAAACCGCTGTGCCAATTAATTACTTCAGGATTGTAATTAAGATGCGCTTCTATGGAGCCTTTTTTACCTGAGGCTATATAACTTGCTACATCTTTATTGTAGTGGTCGACCAATTTATTCATTACTTCCGATAAATTGGCTTTTGAAAAGTTATAACTCCAAGCATCACTGTTTGTTTTGATTCCATTCGAATAATTGGCAAACAGCTTCGCGCCGCCCGTCTTCTTGTCACCCAGTACCATGAACTCACTAAAGCGGTCATCGCGCTGCTTGAGCCAGTCGCCATGGTTGTCAGGGGTAATGGGTTGCCAGTCTGTAATGCCTGCCACACTGGCGAAGGTTTCAATTTTCTCTAGTTTTTCTTCGCGGCTGAGGTAGTCGCCAATGTCGTGAAAATAAATGCCGCCATGCTGCGCAGCGTTTGAATTCTTGACCAGCAGAGAAATAGCAATAGGGGCGCGGCTGCCCATGCCAAACACGTTGTCTTTTTCCTTGCGGCGAAGCTCACCCGCAGTGCGTGCATTCCCGCGTAGGTGAAACACATAAATGCTAGAAAACTCATCTGCCAAGCATTTGCGCAGGCCGTCTGCGGTGTTGGCTTCCAAGAACCCCGCATTGGTCACAAAACCAATCACCCCAGCATTGCCAATGCGGTCAGATGCCCAACGAATAGCGCGGATGTAGCTGTCGTAGAGTGCATTTTTGTTGGTGGCGCTAGACCCTGCAGCATAGGTTGAACGGATGCGCTCATCCAACTGGGGGTAGTTGATGTTGGCATTGTTGTCGTTGGCGCTGGTCTGCCCTGCCGAATACGGCGGGTTGCCCACAATGACCCGAATATCCAGCTGCTTTTGGCGCTTGCGGCGGGCACTGTTGTCCACCATGAGGGCGTCTACCAAGTCTTCCTTTTCATACATTTGGAAGGTATCGGTCAGGCAGATTCCTTCAAACGGCACGTATTTGCCGCCTATCAAGCTGTGATAAGTTGCCTCGATATTGATGGCGGCAATGTAGTACGCCAGCAGCACCAGTTCATTGGCGTGCAGCTCTTGCTTGTACTTGTGGGCCAGCTCTTCATTGCTAATCAGCCCAGATTGCAGCAAACGGGTGATGAAGGTGCCGGTGCCCGTGAATGGGTCAATGATGTGCAAGCCCTTGCTGCCCAGCGTCTGGTTGAACTCTTTTTGCAGCAGGTGGTTGACACTGTGCAAGATGAAGTCCACCACTTCGACGGGGGTGTAGACGATGCCCAGCCGCTCGGTCATCTTGGGGAAGGCATTGCGGAAGAATTTGTCGTATAGCTCCACCACAATCTTTTGCTTGCCGGTGGCGCTTTCGATGCCCTCAGCACGCATCTTCACGCTGTCATAGAACTTTTGCAGCGTGGTGGCTTCCTTGTCCAAGTGGTGCTGGTGCAGCGCGTCTAAGACGCCTTGCATGGCTTTGGACATGGGGTTTTGGTGTGCAAAGTCGTAGTCACTAAACAGTGCATCAAACACCGGCTTGGTGATGAGGTGCTGCGCCAGCATTTCCACAATCTCGCCATCGCTGATGCTGCCGTTCAGGTCGTCGCGCAGCTCATTGGCAAAGGCGTTGAAAGCGTCTTTTTCTTTGGTGTTGACAGGGTTGTCCAAGATGGCTTGGATGTTGTCAATGTGGGTGTTGGCAATCTTGGCAATGTCGTTTGCCCAGTCTTCCCAGTGGTGGCGGTTGCCCACTTTTTGCACCAGCTTGGCATAGATGGCTTTTTCAATTTCGCCCACTTCAAACTGCAATTCGCCTTGCAGGTCTTCTTGGCTGGGGCCGTTGCTTTCTTTGCGGCCAATGGTGCTGCCGCCACGCCCTGCTTTTTTGTTGGAAATACCGCCATTGCTGGCGATACCGTCCTTGCTGCGCTTGGCTTTTTGCTGGATTTTGTCGCTGACGGCAATGATTTCAATTTTGGAGCGGTCGTTGCCCACCAAGTCCAGCTTGTTGACCATCGCGTCAAACTTGTCGTCGTGAGAGCGCAGCGCTTGCAACACCTCCCACACGACTTTGTAGGTCTTGTTGTCGTTGAGGGCTTCGTGAGGCTCTACGCCTGCAGGAATGACCACAGGCAACACCACATAGCCACGCTTTTTGCCGGGTGCGTTGCGCATGACGCGGCCCACCGACTGCACCACGTCAACCTGTGAATTGCGGGGGGTGAGGAACAGCACGGCATCTAAAGCGGGCACGTCTACGCCTTCGCTCAGGCAGCGCACGTTGCTCAAGATACGACAGGTGTTTTCTGGTGGCTCATCTTTGAGCCACGCCAGCTTGCCTTCTTTGGCGCTGGCATTCATGCCGCCGTCTACGTGGTCAGCTTCGCATTGCAGGGTGTAGGCGGGGCTTTGCTGCTGTTCTTCATCCAGAAGGTCTTCGCTTTCTTGGTAAGCCTCCACCACCGCTTGGAACATGCTGGCGATGTTCTTGGAGCTGACTTTGTGCGTCTTCGCGCCCTTGTTGGTTTCAATGACTTGGCAGAAGGCCACAGCACGCTTCATGGGGTCGGTGTCCCCCACCAAATCAGGTGTCAGCTCTTGCTTGGCAAGCGCCTTCCAGCAGCCAATGATTTTGGCGGCATCGTCTACGCGCAATTCATTGTCATCACTGCGCAGCAGCTCTTGGATTCGTCGGTTGACATGGCTTTCCTCCACCGAAAGCACAATGACCTTGTAGTCACATAGAAGGCCCAAGCGCACTGCCTCTGAAAACGTGATGACGTATAGCTCAGGGCCATAGAGGTTTTCATCATCCATAGAGCACAGCACCACGCTATCGCTCTCTGCCTTGGCTTTTGCATTGTTGCCGTAGATGCGCGGCGTGGCCGTCATGTAGAGGCGCTTGCCTGCTTGGATGAAGTCAGGGGCGTGAACTTTGACGAAGTTGCTTTCATCATCGCCATCAAAGGTTGCGCCGGTGGTGCGGTGGGCCTCATCGCAAATGATGAGGTCAAACGCTGGCAGGCCGTTTTCCTTCTGGGCCTTGCTGATGGTGTCAATGGAATGGTAGGTGCTGAAAACCACGCTCATATGGGCTGCGTCGTGGCGCTTACCCATCTCCAGCGCCAGGCGTGCGGGGTCGGTGGTGGCGGGGTAGCGCAGCTCATGAGTGAAGGTTTGCACCACATCATCATCTTTTTTGCGGTGCTTGCCTACGTCGCTGTCAGAGCACACGGCAAAGCTGTGCAGCGGTGTGGCACTCTCCTGCGTCCATTCGGTCAGGGTCTGTGACAGCAGCGACAAGCTGGGCACCAAGAACAGCACGCGCTTGCCAGCGCCCGCATAAGCCTCGGCAATCTTCAGGCTGGTGAAGGTTTTGCCAGTACCGCAGGCCATGATGAGCTTGCCACGGTTTACCTGTTTGAACCTCGCGAGAGTTTCATTCAATGCAGCTTGTTGATGCTTTCGCAATTCCTTTTTTGGTTTCAGGACAGGGGCTTGATTAGGCTGATATTTGGCCCAGTCAATCTGGCTGTTTTCTAGGTCATGCAGGTCAATCTTGTTGACCGGGGGCTGCTGGTCAATCAGCGCGTTTTCGGCGTTGTCGCTCCAGTTGTTGGTGGTGCTGACAATGATGCGGCGTGAAAATATCTTTTTGCCCGATGCCGTAAAAAAGCTGTCAATGTCGCTTTTCTGCAGGCGGTAAGTGGGGGCGTATAGCTTGCACTGGATGGCGTGAAATTCGCCTGTGTCGGCGGTCTTTGCCACCAAGTCAATGCCCGCATCGTTCTTGGGCAAGCCCTGTGACTCGGCCCAATCGGCATATGTCCACACGTCGCTGTAGAGGTCTTTGTAGGTGGCCTCGTTGCGCAGGTAGCACACCATCAGCTCTTCAAAGTAGGTGCCTTTTTCACGCTCCGTGACGGCTGCGTTGCGGTAGGTGTCGAGTAGCTTGTAAAGGGCAGTCATGCGTTTTTATGCTGGGTAAAGGGTGCAAAAACCTGCCCCTATAGGGGCAAAGCGTAAGAATTCTTTAGCTCGGCATCCTAGTGGAAATTTTCGAGGCCCACCCCTTGTTGTCGGTACTTGGGGACCTTTGGGCGTCCAGATAAAGGGGGAGAGGTGAGTCTCCCCAGTCTCGGCCTCCACCTTTGAAGCGGCGGGGGACAGCTCCACTTTCTAGGCTCCTTTGGGGCCACGACAGCGTCACGCACTCGAACTCTCCACCTGCAAAGAGGCACAAACATGGCCCATTTTTTCAGCTAGACTATGACAGTCGAATATGACAATCTCCCGCAGCAAGAAATCAGCAAGTTGTTGAAATAAAAAGGTTTTTTGGCTGTGAGTTTTTTTCTCACAGCCTCCGCCAAGAATACTCATAAGCCCCTGTTTTCAGGGGCTTTTTTGTTTTCAATCTCGATATATCTACCATCCAATCTACCATTAGATTTCTGATTGAACCGAACCAGATCGGACTGCTTCGGACAGTACTGAGATACCCGCAGCAGCTGAACTCTATTTTTTTTCAGCCACATATCACTAGCTTGGCCTACCTACTAGGCCTGTTACCAGCCATGCTGGCCTGAGCCACCGCTCGGGCTTTTTTGCATCTACACCCTCGTCTGGAGCTATTGATGGACTTCCCCCCTTTCTGCCCCTACTGCCAAAGCCGCGACGTGGTCCCTCGGGCCACGGGCCTCAAAATCTTTGGTGCCATCGGCATCGCTGTGGGCGCTGCCGGCGCCTTCAAAGCCTCGCTCAAAGCCTTGCAAGTGCTGCAAAGCGGCAGCATTGCCTTGCCAGGTATTGCACTCACAGGCATTGCCAGCGCGGTCCTGACCGCAATGAGCGCCAGTGCCCTGGGCTGCGAAATCGGCACCAAAGCGGGCGCGCAGCTCGATCGCATGCTGCTGGGCAACCGCTTTTGCAGGAGTTGCAAGCGCAGCTTTATCTACCTGTGACCTCTCTCTATTGGGTGGTGTTTTTTTACACCGCTTATTGAATAAGACGCATTTGTTTTTAAAGGATTTCTCATGGCACATCTCGTTGAAACCATGGCCTACGCTGGTCAAACCCCTTGGCATGAACTGGGCCACGCACTGCCCGCCAAGCAAAGCATCGATGTCTGGGCCCAGGCTGCCGGCATGGATTGGCGCATTCAAGAAACGCCGGTGCGTTATCTCGCCTCTGATGCGGAGTCCGGTCTTTCAGGTCTGTATGCCGAACCCAAGGAGTTCCCCGAGCAAAAGGTGCTGTATCGCAGCGATACGCAAGCGCCTCTGTCGGTGGTAGGCAGTCGCTACCAGGTGGTGCAGCCCCGAGAGGTGCTGGAGTTCTATCGGGACCTGACCGAAGTGGCCGGCTACGAGCTGGAGACAGCCGGGGTGCTCAAAGCCGGTCGCAAGTTCTGGGCACTGGCCCGCACAGGCAAATCTGCCGCTCTCAAGGGCAAGGATGTGGTCAACGGCTATTTGCTGCTGGCGACGTCCTGCGATGGGACGCTGGCCACGGTGGCGATGCCCACGACCGTGCGGGTGGTGTGCAACAACACACTGACGATTGCGCTGCGTGATGGTGTGGGCGCAGTCAAAGTGCCGCACAGCACAACGTTCGATGCCCAAGCGGTCAAGCGCCAGTTGGGCGTGGCCGTGGGTCAGTGGGATAGCTTCATGTACCGCATGAAGACGCTGGCTGAGCGCAAGGTCAAGACCCATGAGGCGATGAACTATTTCCTGAAGGTGATCTGCAATGCGGACAGCCACACCGATTTGTCGGTGGGCCTGACCAATGAGCGGGCACTCAAGAAGGTGCAGATGCTCTATGAGGGCCATGGCCGTGGGGCCGAGATGCATGCCGCCAAGGACACGGCCTGGGGCTTGCTGTGCGCCGTCACAGAGTTCGTGGACCACGAGAAACAAGCCCGCAGCCAGGACAACCGCCTGGACAGTGCCTGGTTCGGCCAGGGGGCTGTGATCAAGCAGCGGGCCTTGGACCATGCCTTGCAACTGGTGGCCTGAGCGTGTTGGCCTGCATGCGTGTTGGCGGCCTTTGGACAGCTTGTACCGTCTTCCTCTCACCTTGTTTGCGCTTTTATTTGCGTCTCTTTTGTCACCCCCACAAGCCGCCTTCTAAGGCGGCTTTTTTATGCCCGCATCCTTGCGGGCCAAGGAGTTTTGTATGTCTTTGCACTTGGTCAGCCCTTCGGGGCATGGTGCAGCAGCGCCTGTCTCCCCTGCCCGCTCGCCCCGCAAAGGGGCTGCACTGCGCCTGGTGTCTACCAAGGACATGGCGCGTGATGATTGGCTGGAGGTGCGCCGCACCGGTATTGGCAGCTCCGATGCTGCCGCAGCCGTGGGGCTGAACCCTTACCAGTCGCAGCTGGAGCTGTGGATGCTCAAGACGGGCAAGGGCGATCTCTTGCCAGCCATCGACCCTCTGGATGACACCAGCCCCATGTTCTGGGGCACGTTGCTGGAGCCCATTGTGGCGGCGCATTACACCAAGCGCACTGGCAACAAGGTGCGCCGTGTGAATGCGGTCTTGCAGCACCCGGAGCATGCCTGGATGCTGGCGAATGTGGACCGTGAGGTGGTCGGCGCTGGCGATGTGCAGATCCTGGAATGCAAAACTGCAGGCATCCATGGCGCTCGCCTGTGGCGCGATGGCGTGCCGGAGTATGTGCAATTGCAGGTGATGCACCAGCTGGCAGTCACGGGGCATCGGGCGGCCGATGTGGCTGTGCTGATCGGGGGTCAGGAGCTGCGGATTTTTAGGATTGAACGGGATGAGGCGCTGATTGCCCGTTTGATTGCCTTGGAGCAAGAGTTTTGGGAGATGGTCCAAAGCGGCACAGCGCCGCCTGGCGATGGCTCCGAGAGCAGCGAGAAGGCCTTGCGTTACCTCTACCCCGTCGATAGCGGCGATCAGGTGGATTTCAGTGACGACGAGGGTCTGAGCGCCTGCTTTGAGGAGTTAGTGCAAGCCCGACTGGAGCTGGACGCTGCCAACAAGCGCGAAGCCCGTTTGCGTCAGCACCTGCAGATGCACATGGGCGAGGCCAGCAAGGCGGTATTTGCCTGCGGCGGCGCTGTGACCTGGAAGCGCAGCAAGGATGGCCAGGTCTTCAACACCAGCCAGTTTGTCCAGGACCATCCCACGCTGGCCTGAATCACACCGGCTTCCGTGGAGGCTCAACTCCTGAGAGGATTGAGTCATGAACACTAAAGCTGCTCGTTTTAGCCCTGAGGTACGTGAACGTGCCGTACGTTTGGTGCAGGAATGCCAAGCGGATTACGCATCGCTGTGGGGCGCATGTGAATCGATAGCCCCCAAGATTGACTGCTCTGTCAGCACCTTGCATGGATGGGTGCAGCGCAAAGAAATAGATGCAGGCCAACGCCCAGGATTGACCACGGATGAACGTGAGCGGCTCAAGCAACTGGAGCGAGAGAACAAGGAACTGCGCCGAGCCAATGACATCCTCAAGGCTGCGAGCGCTTTTTTTGCGCAGGCGGAGCTCGACCGCCGATTGAAGTCTTGAAGAACTACATCGACCGCCACCGTGACGACTACGGGGTCGAGCCCATCTGCCGGGTGCTGCATATGGCCCCATCGTGTTACTGGCGCCACGCAGCCCGGCAACGCAACCCGCAACTGCGCAGTCAACGCGCCCAGCGTGACGAGGGTTTGAAGGCCGACATCCAGCGCGTGTGGCACGCCAACTGGCAGGTCTACGGAGCCGACAAGGTCTGGTTGCAGATGAACCGCGAGGGTATCCCGGTGGCACGTTGTACTGTGGAGCGACTGATGCGTGCCATGGGCTTGCAAGGGGCACGCCGTGGCAGGGCGGTGCGTACCACCACGCCTGACACATCAGCGCCGTGCCCGCTGGATCACATCAACCGGCACTTCCATGCCAGCCGACCCAATGGGCTATGGGTGTCGGACTTCACCTATGTCTCCACCTGGCAGGGCTGGCTGTATGTGGCCTTTGTTTTGGACGTGTATGCCCGGCGCATCGTGGGCTGGCGGGTCAGCCGCAGCATGCAGACTGACTTCGTGCTGGATGCACTGGAGCAGGCCTTGTACGAGCGCCAGCCTGCAGCCCATGCCTTGACGCACCATTCCGACAGGGGCAGTCAATACGTCAGCATCCGCTACACCGAACGCTTGGACCAGGCAGGCATACGGCCTTCGGTGGGCAGCCGGGGTGACAGCTACGACAACGCGCTGGCCGAGACCATCAACGGGCTGTACAAGGCCGAGCTGATTCACCGCCTGGGACCCTGGAAGACCAGGGAATCCGTGGAACTGGCCACCCTGCAGTGGGTGCACTGGTTCAACCACGCCCGACTGCTCACGCCGAATGGGGGCATCCCTCCGGCAGAAGCTGAGGCAAACTACTGGAGGCAACTCGCCGTCAGCAACACCTCGATAGAGGTGTCAACTTAAACCAATCGGCCTCCTTGAAACCCGGGGCGGTTCAAGGAGCGGATCTCCTGCACCCGCAGGATGTCGATCCCGTATTCCTCCGCACCCAGGCGGAAGGTCAGGAATTCGGCATGGGCGCCTTGCTGGCCTGCGACGTGGCGGGCATCGCCGGCAGCGGTGGAGGGAGAGTGCATGTCCATGGTCGGGTCCTCGGAGGCGGTTCAGAAGCTTTCCCAGCTGTCCCCGTCGCTTGCGGCAGCTGTTGACGCCACCGCGACTGGCTTCGGGGCTTGCGGCCGGGCGGCAGGCTTTCGGGCGGGGCTCGCCACGGGCGGGCGCACGACGGGGGCCGGCTTGACCACGGGCGCGGGGCTCGGAGACAGGGTGGACATGGAAGACGTGGCGCTGGACAGCTTGAACACCGACACCGCCTGCACCAGTTGCTGGGCCTGCTGCTGCAGGCTCGATGCCGCCGCCGCGCTTTCTTCCACCAGGGCCGCGTTCTGCTGTGTGGTCTGGTCCATGTTGCTGACCGCTTCGCTGACCTGGTTCACACCGGCGTTCTGCTCCTGGCTGGCGCTGCTGATCTCGCCCACGATGTCGGTCACGCGCTGGATCGACTGCACGATCTCCTGCATGGTGCTGCCGGCCTGGTCCACCAGGGCCGTGCCCTGCTCCACGCGTTCGACGCTGGCATTGATCAGGCCCTTGATTTCCTTGGCCGCTTCGGCGCTGCGCTGAGCCAGGCTGCGCACCTCGCCAGCCACCACGGCAAAGCCACGGCCCTGTTCGCCCGCGCGCGCAGCCTCCACCGCCGCGTTGAGCGCCAGGATGTTGGTCTGGAAGGCGATGCCGTCGATCACGCCGATGATGTCGCTGATCTTGCGGCTACTCTCGTTGATCTCCTTCATGGTCTGCACCACCTGGTTGACCACTTCACCGCCCTGGATGGCCACGCCGCTGGCGCTGGACGCGAGCTGACTGGCCTGGCGCGCGTTGTCGGCGTTCTGCTGAGCGGTCGAGCCCATTTCTTCCATGGACGCGGAAGTTTCCTCCAGCGCCGAGGCCTGCTGCTCGGTGCGCGAAGACAGGTCGCTGTTGCCTTGCGCGATCTGCACACTGGCCGTGGCCACGCTGTCCGCCCCTTGCCGGACGTTGCTGACCACGCGTGTGAGCGAGGCCTGCATCTCGCCCATGGCGGTCAGCAGTGGGGAGAATTCGTCGCGGGCGTTGTCGACCACCGCGACCGTGAGATCGCCATCGCGCACCCGCTCTGCCACCTGCTGGGTCACCTGCACCCGGCGGCGCAGCAGCTGTGCGACGAACCAGGAAAAGGCCATCAGGGCCACAGCAATCACCACCGCCACGGCTGTCAGCATCAGCGCGGTGGTTTGGGTGCTTTTTTCAATGCCGGCGATGTCCGCTTCCAGACCCGCCTGATGAATGTCACGCTCTTCGGCGAACAGCTTCAGCAGTACGTTGCGGGTCGGGATGGTCTTGTCCACCAGGTAGGCGAAGGCCTCGTCCTTCTTGCCCTCCTTGATCAGGGCGATGTTGGCCTCGCCGTCTTTCCAGAACGCGGCCATGGCGGGCGAGACCTTGACGAAATGCGCCTTGCCTTCCGGAGAAAACAGGCGCTTCTCGAAGGCCGCCAGCACCTCGTCCATGTGCTTGCGCTTGTCGCCGATGTAATTCAGCGTGTCGTTGAGTTCCTGGGGATTGCGCGCCAGGATGGAGTGCCGGATCTGCAGCGACACCTGGGTCACATTGAGCTCCAATTCGGCCATGGCCTGCAGCTGCGGCACCCGGTTGGTCTTGGTGTGTTCGGCCTGAGCGGCCGCGTCGTTGAGACTGAAATGCGCGTAGAGCGCCAGTGCGATCAGAGCAGCCGTGATCAGCCCGCTGACGAGGTACAGGCGCTTGGCGATACCGAAGCCAAAACTCTTGTTCATGTGATTCGTGGATAAATAGGGCTCCGTCGTCACGCCAACGGTATGCGGCGCCGCATCTCCAACAACACGCAGCGTCCTGTTCACTATCGGCAAATGCGACAAGGTCTAAATGGGGAAAAAGAGGTTTTTTGCGGCCGCATATGAAAATGAAAAACTCACGGCCTTGCGGCATGTAGGGCCTGGTTGAAGAAGCGTCTATCAGACGAGAGTGATGCCGTTTCAATCCAACGTGCCTGAGCCAGCAAAGTGAATACATCCCTCGAACTTTGAGGAATGCCTAGGCGCTCGCGCCGGATCAGGTGCTGCCCCATGTCCAGGGCTGCTTCACACGCCCGCTGGACGTTCAAGATCGCTGCATCTTGACGGGTGTGATCGGCTGCAAATGTAGATGGAGATTTTTCGTACTCCTCTTTAGCCCGCAGGACGCAACGCTCAATCGTTGCTGCTTTGTTAATGAGTACGTCATCAACCATAAACGGTCCCTGTTTTTTGAATGTCTTGCAGCAAGCCTGCGCGCGCCTCGTCCAATGCTGTCTTTTGGCTAAGGATGAAGGTTTCATAGAGCGCTGCCTGCTCATCTCTGGCCCACAGACGTTGGCCCGTTGTCACAATCCGGTACTGCATAACCGTCGAGGCAGAGCGTAGATTCAGCAAGTCGACAGGACAGCCAACAATCCCCGCTAAACGACTAGCGAGGTCCCAAAGCACCTCAGCGCCAAGAGTATCGTCAGCCATCAAAGCAACATCCAGATCACTCTCAGGCCCTGCATCACCACTCACCTGACTGCCAAAGGCATAGACAGCAGACAGACTAGGGACCATGTCCTTCAGTGCAGCGACTACAGCGCAAAAATCAATGGGGCGTGAGGCAGGCATGAACAGCTTGGCAAAGTACTTCGGTAAAAGGGGAAGGCTAATGATTCTGGAGTATGCCAGCATGACATGTGGCATACCTACACAGATCAGCCCGATCCGCCTAGAGGGTGTGCAGAATTTTGTGTAAACGGACAATCCACCGCAGGCGAGAGCCTGCTTGTCCGCAAACACAATGACAAC
>NZ_JBSIFD010000043.1:0-27577 GCF_053615495.1 Comamonas sp. HJ-2
ATCTACCAACACCACCTCCGCGCCAGTGCTAGCTTTTCGTACCGTCACTTATTGCACTGAAAACGAGGAGACCCCTGGTTAGGACGTTGGGCTGTGAACTGGCGGTTGACGAGGTCTAGTGGGCATGGCCTTGCCACATCTGGGCGTGTTGTGCACACCTTCTTGCCACGCCGCGCACCCTCCAACCCTAGCTTGCGCATCAGGCGCTGCACCGTGCAGCGGGCAATAGGCAAGCCCTCTCGATGCATTTGCTTCCAGACTTTGATCACCCCATAAACTTGCCAGTTTGCATGCCATACACGTTGGATATGACCGCAACTCTCTTCGTCTGATTGGCTGCGCTTGCAGCGCAGCCATGGGCAGTTTCTTTGTTGAACCCTGCGTCTGTAGCCCGATGGGGCAATTTGCAGCAGTCGGCAAATTGGCTCGACCCCATAGGCATCACGGTACTTGTCTACAAAGTCAATCAGCTCTTGATGCGACGGTCCAGCTCCGCCTGCGCAAAAAAAGCGCTCGCAGCCTTGAGTATGTCATTGGCACGCCGCAACTCCTTGTTCTCCCGCTCCAGTTGCTTGAGCCGCTCACGTTCATCTGTAGTCAAACCCGGTCGTTGGCCTGCATCTATTTCTTTGCGCTGTACCCATCCATGCAGGGTACTGACAGAGCAGCCAATCTTGGGGGCAATCGATTCGCATGCACCCCACAGTGATGCGTAATCCGCTTGGCACTCCTGCACCAAACGTACGGCACGTTCACGTACCTCAGGGCTAAAACGAGCAGCTTTAGTGTTCATGACTCAATCCTCTCAGGAGTTGAGCCTCCACGGAAGCCGGTGCGATTCAGTTGGGCAATTGCAATTGCCATGGTGAAAGTGCCACGAACAGTCAAACATCTGGGTAAGTAAGGGCTTAGCGTGCTTTATTTTCCGTTTTCTGAGGCGACCCCTACGAGGACAACATGCAAATCGAACGACTCTACCGAATGATCAAAAATGCACGTATCGTGCGCTTGAACGGACAGATGGCAATCACCAAGGGGATCGGTACGGGCATCAAGAACAATCGCAGCCTCTCGCGGCACTTGCGAATCGATGTCTCTGACGAACCCCACGGCTGGCTCTTCTTTGAAGAGGAAACCATCTCGAAAGCACGCATAGCAGGGAATACCGTCGAGCTGAAAAGCGACGATGGCGAGAACTACACGCTATGTCTCTACCCATGGCGACAGAAGGCTGCTGCAGCCGAAGCTCTGTCAGTGAACTAAAGAAATTGCACCAGGCGCTCACAAGCGCTCTGGTGAAATTTCGTCACAGCGCCCAAAGAGGGCAACTTGAGCCACGTCGTTGAACAGCGATCACCACTAGACTCCCGAAGAAGAGCACAGATGCAAGGCAGCAAGCCAAGCTTTGCATCTGCGCTTTTTTTGTCCCTCGTGGGCAATGTGTGAGGTAACTGGCCTCCATAAATAAACAGCATCTCTAGTGCTCGGCATGACCGAGACACCACTTAACGCTGAATGCGATCTCCCATCGCATCCCGGCAACATATGTCAGCCTCGTGAACTTGCTTCACGGTCGAGCTGACTTGTACCAGGTCCGATCTCAACTCAAAAACTATAGCGTCCATGACGCTTCAGTCTTGCGAGTTGCGACGACAACTTGATGCTCGATCAATGAGTGTCTTTCAACAATCCGCCAGGGTTTAGCCACCCTAGCGGGTGCGCCTTGGCAATTTCTACGGAGATTCGCCTATGCTAAAAATCAATGTGGCACTGCTTCTGCTGCCATACATCTTCATCCTGCTTGCAGGAACTTTCCAACTGGTAACGATGACGGTGAAGGCCATTGCGTCTTCGCTTCGTCTGACTTTCCTTGTAACCGGTGTCGTGGTTCCTTACTACGCCATCGAAGTAGCCCAAGCCGTTGTTGACTCTTTCGCAGCTGGAGACACTGCGACTGCCATCGGTGACATCATCGCCTTTGCAGTGATGCTTGAGGGTGCAGTGACAGTTCTCAAAACTCGTGAGAAAATGGCTTCATAAGCCGTAGCTGACAACCCATCTACGAAAGGTCACACCATGAATCACCTCTTCAGTCCCCTCGCCATCAGCATGCTCTGCATTGGAGTGTTCCTGATTGTTGGATCGATCGGCGCTCAGCGTCAGATCGATGAAGAGAAGCGTGAAGGTAAAAAATAAAGCGTAGTTGACGTTACGCAGCAAAAAAGACTGGCCACTCTCTTGGGAGTGGCCTTTCTTATTTCTGAACCGACTTGCCCATGCATGAAGAGTCTGCGCTCACAGTGCACGTCGATCACCATCTCGGGCATACATACACTCTCATGAAATCCTACAGTCAACTGAAAGCTGAGCTTGCCCAGCTAGACAAGCAAATTGCACAAGCTCGCGCCTCGGAAGAGACTGACGCTCTTATCCAGGTAAGAGAGCTGGTCCAGTCTTTCGGCTTCACAGTGCATCAAGTGTTCCCACTCCCGCAGCCAGCTAAGAAGGAACCCGTGGCCAGGTACTACGACCCAGACACTGGCCAGTCTTGGAGCGGTCGCGGCAAGCCTCCAAGATGGATAGATGGCAAGGACCGCAGCCTATTCGAAATCGATAGACGACCAACCTACGACTTCAATGCCCCAAGGGATGAACGCAACCCGTTTCCAGTCCAGTAGCCTGCCTGAAGGCTACTCAGTAATAGCTTGATCTATTTTTTAGGTCTGCCCAAATAGGGCAGCTTCATGGTGATGCCTTTTCCTGTCTATGCAGACAATGCACTTACGCGATACAGCAAAGACAGGAGAGAACTGATGAAGGAAGTCCCGTTCTTCATTGAACGCAACACGGAGCAATGGCAAGCGATGTGGGGAGGGTTATCCGAGGCAGAATTGAATTCTGGCGATCATGTTTGCGAGAACCAAGAAACTGGTGATTGCTGGCACTACATGGGAAGTGACAGCAACGGCCATCATTTTAGGCATCGTAAGCATCCCAAAACGGCGAAACGCGAAACCTTGATCGTCAAATCGAACGTCACTCCAGTTCAAGAACCGGAATTGGCCCACTAGACCTAAGACCCATTACCAATGCCCGCATTGGTATTAGTAATGTGGTTTTGTTCCTTCTTGGAACGAAAAGTGAAGTAGCTGGCTTCCTTAAACAAACAGCATTTTATCAACCCTTGGGGTGCATGCACTCCCATGGGTGGCGTGCCCTCAATTGATTAAGGCACGCATGTTTTCAAACTCGATTTGTTCCTACCCAAACCGGGGAAACTATGGTGACAACAAGTACCGTGGCAACTGCTCAGGGTACGTCATAAAGGACTTCATCGAGTCCTATCTAAAAGATCAGAATGGCCTCGTTGCAGATCCAAGCATTGGAGGCGGAACGAGCGCCGATGTAGCCGCTTCACTTGGAGTGCGCTTCAAGGGCACAGACCTTCATCAGGGCTTTAATTTGCTGACTGATGACTTCTCTTCCTTCTTGGGAGAGAAAGCGAATCTGATCTGGTGGCACCCAGCTTACTGGGACATGATTCAGTATTCAGGAAGTCAATGGGGCAATGAACCACACAAATGGGACATGAGCCGCATGAAGCTAAATGAATTTGTTGAGTCGTTAGAGCTTGCTGTCATGAACATTCATGATGCCTGCGAAGTAAAAGGACACTATGGGATATTGATGGGCAATCTCCGCAGAAACGGGGATTACTACAATCTCTCAAGTCTTGTGGAGCGTATCGCTCCAGGCAAACTGGTCGATGAAATCATCAAAGTGCAGCACAACTGCATTAGTGATTCACGACAATATTCAGGCAACATTGTTCGTATTGCGCACGAAAAGCTTTTAGTTTTTCGTCGTGATGCAAGTCACTCGTTGATCCTGCTATCAAATTTCCATCGAAAAGCAGTCAATATGATTGCCACTACATGGAAAGCAGCTGTTCGTAGAGTCCTGCAAGGGAAACCCTCTATGGATTTAAACCAGATTTACGAAGCTATTGAGCCATTTGCACAGTTCAGAGAGAACGTACATTGGAGGGCGAAAGTCCGACAAGTATTGCAAGACGCAAAATACTTCGAACGTCTGGAAACTGGTGTTTACAAGCTAGCCTTGTGAATTTTTCTACCCTAAGGGGGCTATGCCTCCTAACGGGGGCATGGCCTTCATTTTTGGAGTGTGGCCATGGCAATGATTCCCTCAATCCACAAACCGGAACTGGGGCAAATGTCGTTTGATTTTCTGGATCAAACGATGACTTCTCAGCAATATTCATACAGTGAACATGGCAAATCATATTTGTCCTTGAAGACCTGCAACAAGAATATTGAAAGCCTCATAAGTAGCTTGTCGCTTGATTTCGATATCTGCGCACCAGAGACAGGGGCTTATGTTCAAGAAACCTCAGAGCACGATGAAGTCGATGAAGAGAACTTAGACAATACGGAGAAATTCGTATGGTCTGATGATGACATCGATAAATTGCGCACAGCGTTTTTTGATGAAAATATTCGATTGCTAGGTGATGGGCGGACAAGCCCTGAAACCAGGCAAGAGAACTACGAATGGCTAATGTCAGACGAAATACATCCGTTTTCGTTCCTCGTACTCTGCCGTGAAGAAATGCTGTCCCCTGACCGCATCCGTGAAGGAGTTCAAGTTGTCATGCGTAAGCTTGGCTACCTGAACTAAATCAAAACCCTGCCAGGGATAAGTCCCTTGCGGGACTACTCCTTGGTTCCACTGGTGTGGGGGTTTCATTAAATCCCTATACAGGGCTTTAATGAAGCCTCAATTCCAGTTAATTTTCTAAGGACTAACAATGGCTAACTACGATAAAGAAGTTGTCAAAAAGGCTGCTGATGAAAATTGGCTGGCTATTTTCGCAAACCTAGCTCCTGAGCTGCGCCACGCAATTCAGCGAGTTGGCCGTCATGTTCCCTGCCCAATAAAAGGGGGCACTGATGGATTCCGCCTAATGCCTGATGCTGACGTGACTGGAGCTGCATTCCACAATGATCCAAGTATCCGTTTCTTATCGAATGGATTTGAAGTTCTGATGTGGTTACGCAACTGGTCATTTTCCGAAACTATTGATGAAGTGGGTCAAGCATTGGGGCTTCCAACTGCAAAACCAACTCAAACAAAGCGACTTGAATTAGTGGTCGCTCATGACCCAAAGAAAGCAAAGTTCTATGATGGAATTTTGATTGCCTTCGGTAAAGAGCGGTATCAGTTCAAGGATGAAAATGAGCTGAGCTTCTACGCAATTCTGCGTTACAGGAACAATCTTGAACGTACCCTTTGGGGTGTGGACATTGAGCGTGCCCTGGCAGAGAGCGGAGCCACTTACGGTGACAGTATCACTTTGAGTAATCTGGGGCGCGTCCCCGTCACTATTGTTGTCGAGAAAAAAGACAAGGACGGTGTGATTACGGAAGAGGAGATCAAGACTCATCGCAATACCTGGGAAGTGATTCGTATCGGGGAAACTCGTCTGAAAAGCACCCAGGCTTCAAGCAGCGTTGTGAAGCATGTTCAGGTTAGCAACGGTTCACCTGTGGCCGTAACCTCTGCGAAACAAGCCGTAGAAACTGCGGATGAAGTCAGTGCTGAGCCAATTGCAGCCCATCAGAAGGTCGTGCCCATCAACAAGGCTCTGGCCGCGCCTGGTTGGTTGCAAGAAGCGCAGCAGCGTGCAGCAAACGTGCTGGCCGCGAAAGCGGCAGGGAAGGCTTATGCGAGCGAGAAGATAGAGAAGGTCTGGAATCAGTGTGTGGCGTTCCCATCTGCGACCGCTGAACCCATGCGTCTCTACCTGCAGTCCCGTGGCGTGCTCTTCAATGAGCTGGCCAAAGGTGCTGCGGCCGACATGCGCTTTCATCCTGCCCTGGACTACTATGAAGAAGTGGATAACAAGAATACTCTGTTGGGATCTTTTCCAGCGATTGTTTGTCCTATCCGCAATGCAGAGGGGGAAATTGTTACTCTCCATCGAACCTACCTGAATAAGGATGGCAAAAAGCTCGCAGTGTCCTATAAGGATTCAGCTGGCCAGCGTCATAAGGTAGAGAAGGTGAAGAAGATGATGAGCATCCCTGACGATATGGATGTCAACGGATCTGCAGTAAGACTCGGTGATCCTTCTTGCGGGGGAGTACTGGGTATAGCTGAAGGACTGGAGACGGCACTCTCTGCATATCGAGCGACAAAGATACCTACTTGGTCGTCCGTCAATGCTCAGCTCATGGAAACTTTTGAGATTCCTGAGTCTGTTCATACCTTGCTGATATGGGCTGACAAGGATAAGTCTGTTCGTGGCGAAATTGCTGCAAACGTGTTGTACCAGCGTGCGAAAGCACTCGGGCTGAACGTTCACATACTTATGCCATCGATGCCAATACCAGCGAAAGCTAAAGGGGTTGACTGGAATGATGTCTTGCTCTCGCAAGGTATCTTAGGGTTCCCTAGGGTTGCGAACTTGAAGAGCTTTATAGCTAGATCTTTCGCCACTATCTAATAGAAAGCCTTCAGCCCTCACAGGGGTTGAAGGCTTTTTTTTGGTTCTGAGCAACTTTACTTGAATTTAACTTTGACAGTATCATTTTTTGAGTTAGTATTCTGCCCTGTAATTCACAACCTGAAGGGTAATACTTATGGCAACGTACAAAGAACTCCTGGCTCAAGCTGAAGAACTCTCTCGCCAAGCAGAAGAAATGCGCCTGAAGGAAGTGCAGGGCGTGATTTCTGACATCAAAGCCAAGATGGAAGACTACGGCATCACCATCGAAG
Organism: Comamonas sp. HJ-2; assembly: GCF_053615495.1. NCBI lineage: Bacteria > Pseudomonadati > Pseudomonadota > Betaproteobacteria > Burkholderiales > Comamonadaceae > Comamonas > Comamonas sp. HJ-2. The sequence goes on from NZ_JBSIFD010000043.1 coordinate 6,799, forward strand.
ATCTCCAGTCAAAGTCTCGTGGATCTTCGGCAGGAAAGCCTCGCGGGAAGGTCGCGGATAAATATGCCAAGGATGGAAAAACCTGGACAGGTCGCGGCATGCAGCCTAGCTGGGTGAAAGAACATATCGCTGCAGGCGGCAATCTCGATGATCTGCTGATCGACAAAAGTTCGAACGATAAAGCCTAAAGCAAAAGGGTAGTCGCCATGATGCGCTTGACTACTTACTCCCAAAAACAGAGCGATGAACGCTCTGTTTTTGTTTTGTGGCGAGTAGGTATAAGTAACTTCGGTGTACTAACTGTAGAGTTTACGCACCCGATTGAGGACATCGAGTTGGCCGCTGAGTTAGTAGCTATTCGTCATCTGGTATTCAATCAAGCTGTCTTTGACCGCATTCCTGATAGCGGAAAAGCATTTGAACTCAATGTATCCAAAGGTGCCATAAAGAAGCTCTCCCTCAATAGATCCGATAAGAAGCATCTGCTCAAGTTTGCAGCATTCATGCAGGAAGGAGGGCGTTTCGCTGGTGCCAAAATTAATATCAAATCTGAGTCACCAATCAATCACGATGATGGCGCTAAACTCACAAAGATCACGATAAATCCCAAAGAGTATCGTATTCAGGAGATTGTTCAGACACCCAGGATTGGTGAATTGGTCATCACCGAACATGCCGTTGATCGATATGTTCAGTATCACTCAGCAGCTGATATGAAGAACCCATGGGCTTCCCTCATCAACAGGATGCAGCATGAAGATCTTCACAAGATCCCACTCGATCCCCGCGTTATCGAGCATAAGCGCAGAAAGTATGGACCTGACAATGAGGTTGAAATCTGGGGGCACGATTCATCTGTCCATAGATATGTGGTCATCACGGATGCCAAGACTGGAATGAAGATCCTGGCCACACTGTTCAAGCGCGCCAGCAACGTATGAATCTATTGCGCTCCCACAATCTAAGTCTTACTCTGTACCAAGCGCACAGACTTGATGCATTCTGTGATAGCGCGACAGAATGAATGTGCGCTCATGACCAAATCGCATGGCCGATAGCTCACGATAACAGTGAGCTTTTCAAACATAGCTCTACTTATTAAAATAGATCTTTTGAAAAGTAGAAGAGATCAAAAAAAATGGGCTTGTCAGAAAGCCCCACAAGCACTCATCATGGATCACCCAATGCAGTTGGATGTAAAAATGAAAAAATTCGCCATAGAGCCTCCTGGTGGCCTTCCTGGGGATTCTCTTAAATCTGAATTTTTAGCCTTGCCTGGACACCCGGATGTAGGACAGAACGCAGCGGTCAGGTACTTGCTTTCCCTCAAATCAGACCAGAGCAAGGTCACGATGCAATCCTTTCTCAACAACGTGGCCAGAATCATTGGCTTTTCTGATCTGCACTCCTGTCCATGGGGTAGCCTGCGTCGCCACCACGTTCTAGCCATAGTGTCGTTGCTCAGCAGCAAGCCTGACGAAAACGGTAGTGACATTGATCAAAGGAAAGGCAAGGCTCCGGCAACTGTAAACACCTATCTGGCAGGCATCAAAGGAGTGTGCAAAGAAGCGTGGTTCCTTCACCAACTCAATGTTGAGGACTACCAGCAAATCAAAGAAGTCAAAGGTGACAGTGGCTCACGGCTTCCTAAGGGACGTGCACTTCGCCCTGAGGAAGTTCGGCTTTTGTTGCAAGCCTGCGATGAAGATGAAAAAAGGCTTGGCCTTCGTGACGGCGCGATGCTGGCCATCTTGGCGGGTTGCGGATTACGTAGAGCGGAGATCGTCAACCTCGATGTGGCCAGTCTCGTGAGGAAGGATCGAACTCTCAAAGTCATTGGCAAGGGAAATAAGGAACGAATCGCTTTTATCCCAGCTGGAGCATGGACCCGCCTCACTGCCTGGTTGGATGCAGCTGACCTTCAAGACGGCCCGATGTTTACCCGAATTCGTCGTCACGGTGCCATGACTTCCGAAAGGATGACGAGTCAATCCGTCTATCACATCTTGCATGAGCGCAGTTTGCAGGCCGGGATTGAGAATGTCGCGCCTCATGACCTTCGAAGAACCTATGCAACGACACTTTTTGAAAAGGGGATCGACATCATCACGGTCAAAGACAACCTTGGCCACGCCAGCATTACAACGACACAGCGTTACGACAAGAGGTCTGATGAGCGCAGACGCAAGGCCAGTGAAGTCATCGATTACCTTTGAAGCAGCTCCAAATTTCGTAGCACCCTCCGGGGTGCTTTTTTTTGGGCGTGTACTAGCTGCAAAAAATCCTGTTGCGATTTTCTATCGTAATACGATAATTATGGTAATACGGTATTACATAGAGTGAGGATTGCCATGGCCAGACGCATAGCTACGAAAGAGGACGTATTCACTGCCGCAAATGAGCTTGTGAAAGCGGGAAAGCTTCCGCGTATTACAGCTATTCATCAAATCATCGGCGGTGGCAGCTACACAACTATCTCCAACTTTCTGAAGGAGTGGGAAAGCGCAAATCTGCAGGAAGCTCCAACTGAGGAAATGGTCCTGCCAGATTTCATGGCTTCGGAAGCTGATTTTCTCGTCCGCAAACTATGGCGCACCGCGTTGGATGGAGCTGAAATGCGGGTCCAGTCCGAGCGCGAGCAGCTGCGGAGCCGCGAGGCAGTTATCAATGAAGACATGCAGCAGGCCATCGACATGGCCAACAGCAACAGCGAGAAAATCGATCAACTAGAAGACCAGCTGGCAAAGTGCAAAGAAGAGGCCGAGAAGCTTGAACAAGATCTTCAAGCTAAAGAGCGTGCGCTTCAAATGGTGGAACATGACCAGCAGGCTCTCCAAGACAAATATGACCAAGCAGCCCAAAACGGTGCCTCTTCGCAGTCGCAGATCGATGCCTTACGCAGGCAGACTATCGAGCTGGAAACGACTATCAAGGCCCAGGAAGAGCGGGCTGCTGAGCTTCGTGATGAATCGCTGGTGCTGAAGGGTGAAGTGCGTGATGCACTCGATAAGCTTAGCTATGCCAATGGCCAGTTGAGCCTCAAGGACAAGCAGATTGGCATGCTAGAGCACATGCTGAGTGAAGAACAGAAGCGCAACCGCGATATCGAATCTTTGATTCTGAGACTCAGGCAAGGCACCCTCTTCCCGGCTACTACAAAGACGCCTAGGAAGAAAACCGATGGTAATCAGACCAACCGCTGAACAAGCGCGCATTATTCAGTTCTCCGGCTCGCGCCTTGTCGTGAAAGCGAGGGCAGGATCTGGCAAGACGACAACATTTTTCCAGATCGCCCAAGCTTACCCCCGCGAGCGTATGCTCTACCTGGCGTATAGCCGCGCCATCCGCGATGCAGCTGCACAGCGCTTCCCTAAGCGACAGGTTGACTGCAAGACATCACATCAGCTTGCTTTCCCCAAGTTCGGAAAGCTGCTAAGGCACAAAATCTCACATCACGGGAACATTCCCTTACGCGAGCTGGCCAACGCTCTGGACACAAGCAACTGGGCATTCGTGAAGGATGTCTTGGATGTCCTGACAAATTTCATGTGCAGTGCCGACATGAAGTTCTACAGCGATCATTTCACTCGATTCAACGGTAAGCCTAACCTCACAACCAAGATGGTTCAGTACCAGGCGGAAGTGGTTGATGCCGCTGAGAGAGTTTGGGTTCGGATGTGCGACCCTGACGACCCATTTCCAACAGTTCACGACTGCTATCTGAAGCTCTACCAGCTTTCGATGCCAGACCTCAGCCTTCAATACAAGCGAATACTTTTTGATGAGGCTCAGGACGCGAACCCCGTCACAAGCCAGATTGTCCTTTCTCAGAGCTGCAAACTCACCCTTGTGGGCGATGAGCACCAGCAGATTTTCAGATATCGCGGCGCGGTGAACGCCCTCGACCACCCTCTTCTCAACGATGTTCCGCGCTTGTACTTGACCAATAGCTTCCGGTTCGGCCCCAACGTCGCTATCGTTGCGAATGCGCTGCTTGAGCTGAAGGGGGAAACAGTTCCTGTTGTTGGTCGTGGTCAAGCAGACACGGTTACTTTGCACGTTCCTATGGGCACTGAACATCGATGCTTAGTCTCCAGAACAGTGATGGGCGTACTCGAATCCGCTCTTGCAGCTGCTGCTCGCGGCGAATCAATCTTCTGGGTAGGAGGCATTGAAAACTACAAAGTGCAGGATCTACTAGATCTGCACCACTTCAGCCGTGGTGAACTCGGAAACGTAAAGAACAAGAAGCTCAAAGCCGACTACAAGGACTATGAGGAATATAAGGAAGCCGCAGAGCAGACCAAGGACCATGAGATGCAACGGTCTGTGCGAATTCTGGAAACATACGCAGCTGAAGACATCCCTGCAATGATTGATCACCTCAAGAGCCTTACTGTTGAGGAAGAAATGGAAGCCTCAATCACTGTCACCACAGCGCATAGGAGTAAAGGTCTGGAATGGGACACAGTGCAACTGACTGATGACTACCCAGATATCTTCGATCCAGATATGGAACCAGAGGCTCGTGAAGACGAAATCAATTTGTTGTACGTTGGCTCCTCTCGCGCCATGCGAGTGCTGATCATCAACGCAATCATTGAAATCATCCTCAACCAAGTCGCTCAAAGACGGCGAGCACGGGCAAAAATCGAGATGGTGACAGCATGATTTTTTCGCATGCGAAAAAATACACCATCGTCACCTCTGCCGAGGTAGCAATAGCGTAGACATCTGGTTTGAGCCGAAAGGGGTGCACACAGAATAGCTATGGCGCTTGTACAGCCCTATAAGGGCAGAGGCCGATGCATGCCTAGATAACCATATCCATACGATCAGTCACAAGAGGATTTGTGACTGATGAATACCACTGCATTTCAACGTAGCTGCATTCTGATTGCCCTGGCCAACGCAATCTGTATGGGGGTTGGTCAAGCATATGCACAGCAGATCGAAGAGACCCCTGTTCGCTTCTACGACCGCAAGAGCGAAGGATGGTTCTGGTATGCCCCAGAGCCTGAGGATGATGAAGAAGAGCCTCCTAAGCCACCACCCAAGCCTCAGGTAGCACCAACACAGTCACCGCCTGCAAAGCCTGCATCTGTTCCTCCAGCAGTGGAGAAAGGGCCAGCACCTTTCTCAGCTGCTTGGGTGCGCGAAAACCTCCCCAAGTACAAGGATGCGGCCTGGGACAACCCGACAGTGGAGAACGTTCGCGCATTCATGTATCTCCAGCGATTTGCAATAGATAGGTCGGAGCAGTTTTCAAATGCTACTGAGATGGCCGTTCTGGGTGATCCATATCTGGATGAAATTTCACGGCGTCCTGCAGCGACGTTTGCATCTCAAAAGCTAGATGTTGAGGCAGGTAAAGAGAAAAGCGCCCTCATCGACTCTATTGCTCAACGTGCTGGCATCTTTTTCTTTTTTAAAGACGACGAATATAGCAACCTTCAAGCCTCTATTGTGAAGATGCTAGAGGCTCAAGGATTCACTATCGTTCCAATCTCGGTAACTGGACGACCTCTCAAAGACAACATATTCCCAAATTTCAAGACGGATAGTGGCCATGCTAAAACTCTAAATATCGTCAATTTTCCTGCAACGTTCTTAGTTTCACCAAGTGGGAAATTTGAGCCAATTGGGCAAGGGGCACTCTCTCTTCCTGAGATGAAGCACAGAATTATTATTGCTGCCAAACGGAATGGCTGGGTTTCTGAAGAAGAGTATAAAAAGACGAAGCCAATCTACACGACAGATAACAACATTGCAGAGAAATTAGATCCATCGATTTTTGGTAAAGACTTAGAAAGGATTCAGCAAAAGACAAATGGCAAATCCAATTTTGTTGAACCAAGCAAACTGATGGAATACATCAGAACCCGCCTGAATACCAAGTAATTAATATCATGAAACTCAAATTATCTGTTGCAGCTGTTGCTCTATCGCTATCCCCTACTCTGTTAAACGCTGGTGGCCTGCAGTCACAGCTTGATGGCGTCTTCGGCCAGATGACGAATGTGACCCCTCCTGGTGTTTATGAATCACAACGTCGTGGCGTTCTTTCTGGGGGGAGATTCACTACCAAATCAAAGATCTACGATACGAATTTGGTTGCGTTCACACCCCCATCATGGAAAGCCGGATGTGGAGGCGTTGATTTATTTGGTGGATCATTCAGCTTTATTAATGCAGAGCAGTTGGTCCAACTATTGAGAGCGGTTGCAGCCAATGCCAAAGGCTACGCATTCCAATTAGCACTAGACAATGTATTTCCTGATGGGGCGAAATGGATTGAATCCTTCCAGAAGAAGATTCAGGAACTCAACCAGCATCTTGGTAATTCTTGCCAACTTGCGCAAGGGTTTGTTAATGACCTGACTTCCGGTATGGATCTCAAGAACAAAACAGATGCTTCGCTCATGGGTTCTGCCAATGGTCTATTTGAAGACTTCTTCTCTACAAAGCAAGAAACAGGCGGAAAAACACCAATTAAAGAAATCAGGGATCAATCGCCTGAAGTTTATAAAAGAATGACTGGCAATATTCTGTGGAAAACCATGAAACAGAATTATGCTAGCTCTTGGTTTACATACGGCGATACAGAGTTGCTTGAAACCATCATGTCTATGACAGGCTCGATTGTTGTTGGTGACATGGTGAATGACAAAACGGGGACTTCTTCCGGCGAGGAAAATACCAACCCGATCATTACGCTCCCAGGCGGACTCATTACTCTTAAAGACCTTATCCAAGGTGGAAATCTTGAAATTTATACTTGTAATGGTGATGATCAATGCTACTCCCCTACCACCAAGAGAGTAACCATCAAGGGTATGAGAACCAAGATTGTTGATTTGCTTCACGGAGGGGGCACAACTCCAGGCGTAATCTACAAGTATGCAACCAATAGTGGCGTTCTTTCTGAAACTGAGAAAGCATTCACAACTTCCATGCCTAGTGGTATGGGAGCGATCATAAGAAACCTATCAATAGTTTCTTATGACTCTGCCGTCTTGTTCGCCAATGATTCGGCAGACGCAATTTCATTAGTAATGATGAAGAAGGTTGTCGATGATTTCTTCAGAGTTGCGCTCGCTGTAATTAGCTCTTCGGACTCCGCTAACAAAAAACAACTACTTGACGAAATTAATATTTCAAAAAGCAAGTTTGACAGTGACTATTCGGCCCTACGTGGCGAATACGGTGACTTATCAAAAATTATTGACCGATATCGCTCAATTCTGGAGATTTCAAGAAAGCAAAAGTATGCACTCTCCACATTAACCTCCGCTCCGAAGCCATAAACATCATGATGTCATTCACGATTTACTCAATAGGTGACTCGACGTTCCTAGAGCAAATACTTATTGGCATTGCAATGATCACAGGTGCAGGCGATCTTGAAAAGGCCGTCATGATTGGGATGCTTTTCGGCGTTCTAATAATTTGTGTCAAGTCGCTATTGCAAGGTGCTAAGCAAATCGAATTTCAACAAGTTTTAGTTTGCTGGGTTTGCTACATGTGCTTCTTCGGTCCCGCTACAGTCGTGACAATTGAAGATGCATACGATGGGAATGTGCGCGTAGTTGCCAACGTTCCGTTAGGAATTGGATTCACAGGAGGAGTAATTTCCAATGTCGGGTACACGGTCACAGATCTATTCACGACCGGATTTAGCATCATCGCACCGAGCATTACAAGAACGGAGTTTGCAGAATCATTAAAACTGCTCAATGACACCCGACGAAATCTTGATAAATCGGGAATTTATGTCGCAATGAATGATGCTATGGGCGGTGGTTCTGTTGATATCAGAAAGAGCTGGGACAACTATATCCGCGAATGTACACTTACAAAAATTGACTTAGGATTAGTGTCCGTCGAATCGATGATGACTGGCAAGGTGACGGAGGTTCTTCCTTTCATGTCATCACTCTACGGAACAAGAATCTATTTAAATCCTGGGGAAATAGATGGAGAAGAATATACCTGCTCTGAAGGGTGGTTTTATCTAAGCGCATCATTAGACTCCATATCAGATATGCGTGTTCAACAGGCTATCTCTGCAGCAATCGGCTTGAACAGACCTGATATTGGACAAGCGACTTCGCGCATTCAAGACTCTATCCAGGCACTTGGGCAAGCGTCTACATCTGCAAACGAATATCTGAAGGCTTCTATATTGGAGCCACTGTACAACGATGCTGTTGTTGGAAAATACAAGGACATGCTTGACTTCGGATCAGCCGTAATGGTGAACCAAGCTATACAACAACGTAATACCCAATGGGCTACTGAGCAGTCAATGTTCGTTACGGTAGCGCGGCCAATGATGGCGTTCTTTGAGGGTTTCGTGTACTCGCTCACACCCATAATGGCCATGCTCATGGTGATGGGAAGCTTCGGTATAGGATTGCTGGTTAAGTATTTCCTGACTGTTTTATGGATTCAGCTTTGGATGCCTGTCCTCGCAGTCGTCAATCTCTACATTCATGTGATATCGACAAATAAGATAGCTCAACTTAATCTACCTGGACTTGATTCATTCTATGCCATAAACACAGCCGGTGAAATTCTGCAGAACTGGATTGCGACTGGCGGCATGCTTGCTGCCTCCACACCAATTATTTCTCTCTTCATCGTCACTGGAAGCACGTATGCATTTACAAGCCTTGCTGGTCGTGTGAACGGAAGCGATCATATTAACGAGAAGTTATCGAGTCCCGATGCGTTGCAAAGTGGCCCACTTGTTAGCATGATGCCGATGCATAGCGGGAATTCCTTCAGTGGAATACAGAAAACTGGGACAGAGAACTTAAATTCAAGTATGAATTTTGGCGATGCCGTTTCAAGCGGAATATCTTCAGCTTCTGCAATTCAGCAATCTAAGTCAGATGCATTTAAGCAAGATGTTTCTCGTGGCGTTACCGAAGGTGGAAGTGCTCAGCAACAGTTCCAGAGAATGCAATCTTTAGGGCGCTCAGTGTCGTCGATGGGCACAAAACAGAGCCAAATGATCGATAACAAGGCTAGGGAAATTGGTAAGCAATATGGGTTAAGTGAATCCACGGTAGACGCAATTAAAGGTGCTCTTACTCTATCCGCAATGGGCGGCGCAGGTGCAAAGGGTGCAGGCCTGCAGGGAGCATTAAGCGCAGCACTCTCGGCAGATAAATCAAACACGGCGAGCGAAGGAGGAAGATTAGATAGCGTCATGAGGGCTGTACAAGGGGTTTCATTCTCCACATCCGATTCTCAAGCCCTGACAACTGGGCTTACCCATCAGGCGGTAGATTCAGGTAGTAATTCCTTCACAAAAACATGGTCTGACAGTTCATCAAGACAAGTCGCACAATCAGCTCAGGAAAGTATTGCTGCAACTGAAAGTCTTACCTCTCTACAGAACATGCAAAGTTCACTGGGACAGCAAACCAGCACAGATATGAAAACTCTTGGGGGTGCTATATCTGCATCTCCCGAAGCAGAGAGCAGATTGAACAATGCTGTGCAAAATGCACCCCAAGCGGTAAGGCAAGAAGCGATTGCGTTGGAAAATCGATTTGCGAATAGCTACAACATGGACAGAAATGTAGCTCGCAATGCGGCACAACTTCAAGCACTGACAAACTCTAGCAATTATGCAAATGGAAATGGCACTGCTGGCTTAGCTGAAGGCATGCGTATCATCGGTCAAGCTACTGGTAGGAGTCTTGATTTCACAGGTGATCCGAACAGAAATACTGATCTGAAAAATCAGGCGCCTACAGGTGTCAATACTGAAGAGATTCGATCACGTGTATCCGGCGCACCTGACTTTAATGATGGGAAGTTGTCTTCAGTCACAACTCAAGCTCAGAGACAACCTGGTGGGCCAGGATCTGTCATTGCAGATCATCAAAGTAGGACAGGCAAATTGGTTACAAGCGGAAACCGTGCTCTTGATGGAGTTGCCAATGATCAAAGCGATTTTATTAAAGATCAGATTATTAATAAATCAAGCTCCACAAGTTTTGCTCAACGCGACATGGGAACACTTGATCAAATTAAGGATCTGAGCAGTTCATTCATGGAGTTCGGGAAAAGCACTGCCTCCAATATACAGACATCGAATGATCAGAATGACCGGATTCTTGCCGATCCTAATGGCGAAGGAATCAAACAGTTCCAAGAAGATTTCAAGAATCGCAGTACAGGCGAAAGAGCAGTAGGCTATCTCGGCAATACCTTGCTGGGTGTCTCGGCCAAGGCGACCAATGCTTTTAATGAATGGCGAACTGGAAAGTCTAATTTCTCAGAGCACACCAAGAATATGAGCATTGAGGAAACCGGTGCATTCATGGCCCAAGGCCTCGCCCAAGCGTACTCAGGCGGCGCTACTACTGCAGCAAGGTTCTTGGATGATCATAAATCCGAGATGAAGGGTCTTACGAAACGCTTTGCCCAAGAGAAGCACGGTTTACCAGGATATCAGGCTGAGATTTTCGCTTCTGCAAAGTTCAATGATCAAGCCGGACTTGATGCCGGTTATAAGGGTCTTCGTGAAAGCTTGGCGCAAAGGGATTCATCAGGAGAAATTCTCAGAAATTCGAGCGGTGAAGCAATCTTGTCGGAAAAGGACAACCGATTCGCACTCAGCATGTATAAGGATATATACAATGCCGGTGTGCACCAAGGATCTAAGGATGGGCAATCGGGTCCTATTCTTAAAGATGTGAAGGCCTGGAACGCAACTCAGAATACTCCCGGTAAGTAATTAGCTATAAAAAAACCGCTTCTGTTCTAGAAGCGGTTTTTTTCTATTGACCTGGAAATATTCTTTTCCGCAAGTGTGGATTTGCGACAACAGGGTCTAGCAAGTCCAGATCGCTGGAAGAAACACCACCTTTGAGGGTTGCAAATATCCCTCGCATTATTGCGAAGCCAAATAATGCCAAGAACCCACCGATGAAGTAGGAGGCTCCGACCCACATCAAGATCGTGGCGACCATCGACTTGTTGATGAACTTCAACAGCAAGAAAGCCAGATACAGAGCACATGCACCCAGCGCGTACACACTCAACAGGGGTGCTACAGGTAGCGACAGCAAAGCAATTCCGGGGACATACACCAAGAAGATCTTGTTGAAATTCAGCATTGGTTCCTCTCTCTCTTCATGTACATCTAATTTACTACAGCTTCAGAAAATGCAACTTCGGGAGCCGCCCATGCAGAACTTCATTACATGAATCTGACCAGAAACAGTCACTTGCCCATATAGGGCCATCTGTGCTTATAATGATCTCACAGCCACCTCACGCTGCTTGCTCAGCTCAACTGGCTGCTACTGCCGAAGTGCAGTCCCTCAAGGCCTAGTGCCACACATCACCTGCATTGCAGGTTCTCTCTGCCGAAAAGGCTTCCCTACTGGGTAGGGATCAATCTGTGGCCTTGCTGCCACCAGCCTCGCATCGTTGGCCACGTCGCCTCCCTTGCTGCTTTCTCCTGCGCATCTTTTACATCTGACATCTCGATTCAGCCGAATCGCGCCTTTCATCGCCTCGGGTACGGGCAACTGTGTACCTTCGTAACAAAACGTCTATCCCAAAAAAGACTAACTGTTGCATTACAAGGATTTGACATTCTGATACGATTTTACAGTATCGGAAAATGAACTTCTAAACGCATTTTGTATAACCCGCATTCATGCCCCAGTCTCTGCACTTGTGCCGACCGACCTCCTCCCTGCCCAGTCGTCGCCATATCCTTTCACTTCTGACTTTTCCCCTGGCCTGCTCTGCTGGTGGTGTTCTCGCGTCTACCAACACTTCTTCTGTTGCAGATTCGTTGCGAGGGTCGTTGTTTGAGCAACAAGGAACCAGCACAGGCACTGACCCTCTTCTGCTCTACACGATTGCTCTCGTTGAGTCCGGTTTTGGCCGTGGCCAGGGAAACATCAGCCCCTGGCCTTGGACTCTGCGCTCTACCCAATCTCATTACGCCAAGACGAAAGCAGAAGCAGAAAAGAAGCTGGCGGAATGGATTGAGGCTTATGGCCGCAAGATCGATATTGGGATGTGCCAAACGAATTTGTTCTGGCATGGACACCGCGTAAAGCAAGCAGCCGATCTGCTCGACCCCCCCACGAATCTACGGGTCGCAAATCAAATTCTCATCGAATCCCTGAAATCGTCACCCGGCGACATTGAGCTGGGCATTGGCCGTTATCACAACTGGACTGAGCCTGAACGTGCGCGCAACTACGGCTCGCGTGTGTTGGCCATCTACAGAAACTTGAAACGACTGGGTTAATGACATGTTGATGTTTCAAACGAACATAATTCAAGAGCTGGATGACCGGGCTGAGGACTTGACGTATGGGGAATCTGATCCCTCTGTCAAAGAGCTTGATGCCTCGCTGTGGGGCATTCTTAGAAAGGTCGCCATTCAGAACCCAGATCTGGCTGGCAAGCTCTTTAACCTGAAAAGCCACACTGTTGAACTCGCGGCCCAGCTGTCCGATGAAGCAATTTCAAACCTTTCATCGGGCACAGTTCTGAGCTTTAAGCTGGTCGCCAACCAGCACGAGATCTGCCAGTGGATAGAAGACAAGGACTACAAGCCGACATTTGAGATCACTGACACCAGCAATTGCACAGATCTCTACTGGGTGCAGTTGGGCGTGCAGGCTCGAAAAGATGTGGAAACAGCTTCACAGACCTTTGGCGTTGGCCTGAACCTGGTGCGTGCGTGCGCTAACGCTACGCTGATTCAGCTTTCCGGTATTTCCACAAATTTCGCAGTGAGCTTTGCTCTTCGTTTCGACGAATCAATCATTGCCGAAATCATTTCCGGGAGGCGAAACCTTCAGCACATCCTGCTGAAGAAAATCCAACAATCGATAACTGCATAAGAGGAAGACATGTCCAGAACCACACAGATAGCACCCAAAGCGCAGATGGCGTCGCTCACACAGTTGCTTCTCGCTCGGCAGATGACTAAAGCTGGATTCATTACGAAGATCATCATGATCGAAACCGGCCTTACGCACAAACAACTGCGCCGCATCTATAGTGGTTTTGAGCAAGATGAAGGTACTGGACCAAGAAAAAACCACGGCACCATGCGGAGCGGCACGACACTGATCCACAACAGCGCGACAAAGATCCAGGCATCTTTGCTCATGCAGCTGTACTACAACCTGGGAGGGGACGATGTGACTATCTCTGTACAGATCCCTGAGCTGGTCAAAGCGTTCCGCCTCTATCACACCCTGCGCAATGAAATTCCCAGCATGAAGAACGGGCGCTGGCCATCTTTCACGATCACGGATGCCTGGTGCTTGGCCTCTGAACTTCGTAGTGAAATGGCGTCTCTTTCAGTGTGTAATTCCTGCAAATGCTCATACTTCACCAGCGTCAATCAGCGCACATACATTGAGTGTCCGTTTTGCCATGATGCAGCTCGTCTCCCGATGAATGAACCAGCAAAAATGATTGCAGCCTGATCAAGTCATAAAAAAAAGAGCGCTAGATTTTCTAGCGCTCTTTTTTATTGCTCAGCTCCTTCACAGGCAGCATCATTCCAGCAGTCTTTACGCCACCTCCAAGGGGCAACTTGATTTGGCAGACCCCAAACCCCCATTGCCTGCTTCTTAGCGACTACCTCCGCCTCATATACACGGGTGTCACGTACATACCTTGGGTTGGCTCTATTCGCCCACGCGAGGCCTGCATCTACCATTTTTAAGTTAACTGACTGACCATCAATGGTGATGGTGCACACGCCTCTTTTATAACGGTCATACTCATAACAGTGAGCATTGACGATCTTCCCATGTACCAATGACTTCAAATAGTCTGTAGCCTTTTGACTGAGCGGTTGCCCTGGCCGCTTGTGCCCATGCATCGACTCGGGAGCATCAATATCACTCAGTCGTATCTTTAGCCGTGAGTTATCTGAGCGAAGCAGTACAACTGTATCTCCATCGTCAACGTAGATGACTTTCCCAGTCTCAGACCAATTTTGTGCATTTACCTGCAGTGGCAGAAAAGCACATGCAAGACTAGCTAATACGCTGATCCTCATCATCACATTGAGCCTAGTAATGCGTCACGGCGGCTTTTATTTACGCTCACTCTCCCCACGGTTCGATCTGATGGAGGTTGATTGGTTTCTTCAGTTGCTTGCACATTTTTCTTAGCTGAACCAGCATCACCATTCTTCTCCGGCTCCACATTTCTGGGTACAGCTAATGGTTCACCAGTTACCAAGGCCGAGAGGTTCAACGATTGAAGGCCAAGCATTGCCAAAGTGCGCAATCTTTCCCCTCTGTCGCGTTGATTGACTTTTACCAAGTCCCCGTAAAGCTCGGGATGCGAGAACTTGGAAACCTTAATATTTGATAGTTTCCCATCCCAATCATTTTGATCTGCTTTAGACACTATCAACTCCTTTTAACCCAGCATCCAGAAGCCGCGAGCGTTGGCCAACTCGGGATTCGCACTCATGATGATGTGCGCCTTTGGAAAAATCCGCTTGGCAGCCTCTTTATAAAAGGTTGCCCCGCCACCAGCCAAAAGAATAACGTCAGCATCTAGTCCCTCTTCTCGCATGGACTTCTTCATTGAAGTTAGCGCGAGGTCTGGGATCTTCTTGATGGCCTCTTCAACATAGCTCTTGATAGGGACCATCTTCCCATACAAAGGGATTTCATTCTTACCAGAGACAATTGCAGATTCTAGCTTTTCAACACTCAGTTGACCTCCGAACTCTTCTTTGATTCGGCTTGCCGCATCATCCAAAAGTACTGACATCGCTTTAAGTGATGTACCAGATGAGTTATAGCGCATTTCACCTGCAGCGATAGATACCCAGTCAACTGAGAAGAATCCAGGATCAATCACTACTGTACGGCCCTGATTGATGACAGCTTCGATTTCATCTTCCTGCACGCTTTCGCTGATGTCCATATAGGCTCCAGCAGGCTGAGGAACAACAACTACTTTTTTAACTTCGATCGTTGTTTGATTTGCAATCTGATGATTACCCGTCAGCTTATCTTTCAGTCTTTTACGGGTGTTTTCATCTTTAAATTGATCTACTGGCAGACCTGTCACAAGCACATCAATCACTGGTTGCTCTGTCAGAGCCAGTGCTGCATAGAACAATGCCTTATATTGGTTCGTGCTGGGATAGTCTGCGTGCAATTCCCGCTCCCAGCCTTGGATGCGTCCTGGTTCAACACAAGCAGCCCATTGCTCATTGTTCACCAGGACCTGTACAAAGTCGGAGCCGTGGCCGCCTCCAATTTTCTGAGGCATCAGCGACAGAGGGGCAGCCCCGACTGGTCGGACTAATGTCGTCATATCCGATTCACGATGGCCAAAGGCCAGCTTGAAATTCGAGTAGCCAATATCCATACCGAGGATAAATTCAGAATTCTCCGCTGCTTCAGTACCTTTTTTCGCCATGTTCCCTCCTGATGATACGACTTCAAAACGACTTGTAACGCTTGGCATCATAGCATCACAGATGCATAAAATGGAACTATCAACGAAAAATTTTCTTCTCTAAGTCGCTTTGAAGTCCAAGAGTAGCCCAGAGGATAACGGCCAGTATCTCTGCTCCCCTCCTTCGAGGCTCGAATTCTTCGCGCCTGAGGTGCACTCTAGGCCCAGATCGAAGAACGGGAATTTTCCTAAGCTTCCCATAGAAGAGGGGAACATTGTGGTTCACACCCAAAAAGGATCACGTAGATTTGGTCACATGCCTATAGATGTTCAACACAAAGCATCCAATCAATCACATCCATCCATCCTCACTCCCCATAGAATATGGAGAACAGGGAATATTTCCCACTCTTTGGGTGTTCGTGCAAAGCTGAACATCCCAGCACCTGGCACGTAGTCTAGGACCTTCTCGATGATCTACTAGAAGGCCTCAGCAGGGAAGTTTTCTTGCACCAGCCCTCTTCTATGGGAAATAACTTTCCCAGCCCATAGAAGATAGTATCTTGGGAAGGGACATATTTTTTTCCCATCAACCTCTATGCCCTCTTACAACTCACTGCCGCCCAGCGCTCATATCGATCACCTCCGTGCTGAGCTTGAGAAGCCCTGGGAGCATCGCGTAGACATCGACTTTGAGGCCGCAGCCAAGTCCTTCATGCTCAGCACTGCAGAAGGTGTGGAAGCACAGCTGCTCCTTCTTGCTCTCGAAGCAGATGTGATTGCGGCCAACTTCCATCAAACATCGCTCACTGCCCGAAAGGAAATGCCCAAGGAGCAGCAAACTTACTTGGGCTGTCGTGTCCGTATAAAAGATAGCTCTTTAGAGATCTCTTGGCATCGAAATAACGTAATACCTAAGGAAAGATCAAAATCTAGTATTCGAGTTCTCTCTAAGCATATAAAAAAGGGAAAGTCTGATTCCTACGACATGTCCTCATTCCAGCGTGAACCAGCATGGGTGCAAGCTGTTGTCGCTGACGCCGAGAAGACGTTTGCAAAATTGCGGACTCGTGCGAAGATACTCACGAAGTTTAGAAAAGCTTTGAGAGAGTATGAATCATTGTCCAGCTAATCGGGGGATCACATGAGCCGACACAATTCAATCTATGGAGCCTCTGTAAAGACTAACCCTACACTGTCACCTACAACGATAGCGAGCAGGGTTAAGACTTCTAATACCGCGCGTGCAATGTCGCAAGCCACCCAACGCTCCTGTGAACTTCGCGGCGAAATAGAACACAAAAGTTACGAGAGACACGTAGGCACATTCCAGACACATGAATCCATCAATAAAACGAACTCCGCACATATAGCTGTTTTTTGGGCTACGTGCTTTATGCTCGCTATCGTCGGCTTGGTCCTGATTAGCTAATTCACCCCATCAAACTTATGCCCGTGCAGTTAGACAAGTTTCCAACAACGATCAAAGATGCAGTTGCATTCACGAAATTGGTCCTTCCAGAGAATTATGATTACTTCAAAAAGGTTGATTATCACAATATTTTAGATCAGTTGCGTAAAGATTACAGTGGTCATGCTCGAACTTTCCTTAAAGATCTTCTCAAAAGAATTCGCTCAGATTCAATTGAGGATACTGAACAAAAAATTGATTTAGCTCTTAAAGAACTAAGTGAATTAGCTCCTGTAGAGTGGGTACTTGACAGAGGTAACAAGACGATACTCCGTGATGGATCATGTCGCTACGCGCTTATCCACCTGGATCTCTTCATCAATCCCAATGGGGCATTTGCATGTATCGACAATAAAAAAATGGTTTGGCTTGAGCAGCCATCTAAATATGGGGCCTCGTTCGTTCAGCCACCAATTTATTAATCTTTCATTCACTTAACTTGCAGTTTTATGAGTCTGAATCGTGTCTGTTCATCTTGCTTTTCCGACAAAGACTTGCGTAGCTGGATACGTGAGAACAATGGTCCTCGCGGATGCAACGCATGTCGTAAATATGACTCCCCTACCGTGGGTTTTGACGTTCTTGTGAATTACATTGAGGAGCGCCTAAGGCGCTACTATGGCAGAGCAGTTGACCAGCTTCCATATTGCTCAGCTGAAGGTGGCTACTTAGGTCCACATTGGGATTCTTGGGACATGCTCGACAAGATTGGCCTAGATTTTCCAAGAGACTATACAGGCAGCCTGCGCTCGGATATTGCGAGTTCCATGACTGACGAACCATGGACTGATAAGGACGTTGCCACACTTGATCTTGACGATGCCCTGTGGAGCAGCTGGGAGTCATTTTGCTCGACAGTGAAACACAAACGGAGGTTTTTCTTTCATGCTACAGGTAGCGATGATAGAGACTCCTACACCCCAGCATCGCTGCTGAATAAAATTGCTCGTTCAATTGATTTTCACGAATTGATTACAGAGCTACCAGTTGATATTCGCCTTTGGCGTGCAAGAACAGATATACCCAAACGCAAGCGTGTGACAGCGACCGATTTTGGACCTCCTCCGCCCCAATTCGCGCTTCAGAGCAATCGCCTGAACCCATCTGGGATTCCAATGTTCTATCTCGCGTCTTCCACCACAACAGCACTAAAGGAAACACGCGAAGACAAAGGGAAAGTGGGACTATGGCGCTCGGCCCGCCCAATTCGAGTACTGGATCTGCGATCCTTGCCGGATATTCCTGGGATATTCTCTGATGAACCGCCAGAACTAGCCCAAACTTTGAGCTTCTTGCACGACTTCACGAACGACATCATGAAGCCCGTACCGCGAAGCGATAAAGTACAAATTGACTATCTTCCCTCTCAAGTCGTCACCGAGTACTTTCGTGACTATGAATTCGTAGACGGTGCACTGGATGGTGTTGCATACCGTAGTACCGTACATCGAAGTGGTTGGAATGTTGCACTCTTCCTGGGACCAGAAGATCTCGGACTTGCAAAACGTGAGTGGGGCGTTACGCCCACTCCTGCTTTCGAGTTCGAGAAATCGGTTTGGGCAACTTCCGCTTAGGCGTTATGCAGGAAACACAGGGGAGATGAATGGGTAGCGGGGATGGGGTGTTGGCCATCAACGGCCATCATTCCGCTACGTGATGACCTAACTGCCTGCCTGATCAGCAGCTGCTATCGCCCCATAGTTACCGTTTCCAGGTATGGGATAGCGTCTTTCAACGCTCGACATGTGAGGCCGGGGCAGTTCTTGCGGACATCTGCCCTCCAGTTCACAGAACCAGAACTGACCAAACTTTTCCCAATTGAAGGTGTATGACCGCGCGAGCTGGATGTTTACATCTTTCCCTCCAACCGGCACAGTGAAATGCCCGCCCTGAAAAGTGTGCCCGTGCGATGTGTCATAAGTCCAGCACTTACCATCTTTGGCTTTTGGATTGACAAACCGTTCCAGGTCGTTCATCACTAGGGCGACGCCGCGCGATGCAACACCTTGAGCTACATACTGCTCCAGTACATGTAGATCTTCATAGACATCTTTCATGAATATGTCGTGTGCACCACGCGTGCGACCCGATGCGGCTATCTTTCGATAGCACTTCATCTCTATGGCAATCTTCGTCTCACCGCTTGCGGACGCGCCGTGGACGAGGATATCGATATTGTTTGAGCCTGTGCCCATGTTGACGCCTGGTTCCAGCTCTATCTCCGCTCGTTCGTCCGGGTGTTGGAGTGCCATAGGTAAGAGCTGCTTCAACACAAAGGCGTACTGAAGCTGCATTGAAGCTTCTTTGTTGATGGGTATAAGGGTGCTGCCAACCTTTCGAGCGAAGACGGCCCAAGCTGCCGAAATGGTTGATCGAAGGCGGCTGTCAAATGATGTGTCGGTGATAAATGCGTGCATTTCCGCACTGTATCCGACCGAATCCAGCTGGCCCAAAGCCATGTATTCGGAAGACCACTGTTCAGTTTTAATTCCTCAGACAGCATCAAACGGGGCGCTGTTACTTGGCACAAAAAAGCCCGCAAGTGCGGGCAAAGATGGCAAGCGTTGAAATCACTCAGGTCTGATCACGCCTTGAGAGGTTCTGCAGCTCAAAGCTCACACCGGAATATGAGTACCAACACTCAGTATCAAAGCGCACCCGCTGGAGCATGAAATGTATCGACCGTACAGCCTGCCGGCCCACATGCCGCTTGAGCGCCCTGTGCAGAATCTGGTCTGAAAGCGCAGCCGCGCAGTCTTGTTCGCTCATGGTTTCAGAGCCTCGAAGAGCGCACTCCACAATCACGGCCTCCATCACCATCAGTGCTTTGTAGTTCACAACACCACCACGGTGGCACACCAACTCGGCCAGCTCCAGATGGTCCAGCCGCCGTGGCCAAGCTATAGCTGGCTGCTTCCAAAACGTCTTAGGCCGCGCTTGCCAAGCAAGAAAGCCTCGCACGAATGATGTGCTCGCCAGTCGAAGCGCACGGAATGTACGTCCGCGAGAATTTGAAGTGCTCTGCATAGTTCAATGCCCTTCAAACTCTGCTCTGGACACGATTGTCAGATCTCCAGCGAAATCACCACTGCCCACGCCTGACCCGATCAGGATCTGCGACTCGTCCCAGCTCCACACCTTGCCTGTGTACTTGGGACATTCACCCCCAAAGGTCGGCAGCTGTCCGAAGTCAACCTTTGAACGCACCTGGTAGTCCATAGTGCGCAATTCGGTGAGCAATTCATGAAGATTGTTGGCCGTGAGCTGGATCATCACCATCCCCTTGTTGATCTGCCAAAAATCTACTGTTGGCACTTCATCAACCAGGAATGCGGACTTGTCCAGTTTGGGCAAATCAGCAGTGAAGGTTGCAATGGCGTCGCTCCTAGAGTCTGGATACCTCAACAGACCGTCAATAGGTGCCCATGTCCAACACCAACAAGCCTCTCATCGTCGCTGTGCCGTTGGTCATCGCCAGCTGGCCGTGGTGGACCAATCTGCTGCTGGCTGTTCTGGCCTACTTTCTCTTTGGCTACCTGGCTGAACCTCCCCAACTCATGATCCCTTCCAGTGGTGAAGCTGCAACCGGTGGATACATGAGCATCTTCAGGGGCAGCATCTGGGCCATGGTCTGCAAAATCGGGCAGTACGTCCTCCCGGTGCTACTAGCCGTGGCCGCTGTCATCGACATCGGGCGAATTGTCCTCACTGACAAACCGTGACTCTCAAACACAAGCATTCAAGCAGGACCGTACTGAAGCAGCTGCACAATTTACCGGGAGTTGGTCATCTATAGTTGTGACCTGCTCCCCCCAGGCCGTACCAATGTGAAGTAGCAAGGGGTCCGCCATTCAGGAGAATCGCAGACATGAGGAA
>NZ_JBSIFD010000044.1:0-27169 GCF_053615495.1 Comamonas sp. HJ-2
AATAGCTCAGTTGGTAGAGCGATACCTTGCCAAGGTATAGGTCGACGGTTCGAACCCGTTTTCCCGCTCCAGGTTTTTGTGATAGCGGCGCGATAGCAAAGCGGTTATGCCCCGGATTGCAAATCCGGTTAGACCAGTTCGACTCTGGTTCGCGCCTCCAAACTTGTGGCACAAGCCCTGCAGATGAAAGTCTGCAGGGCTTTTTGCTTTGGGCGCTTGATGCCGAAAGGCTCTATGTGCCAGCCTGCCTTGCAGGCTGGGCGCCGAATCTGCGTCACCCGATCGTGCATCTCGGTATGAAAAAGCCCAGGGCATGCCTGGGCAACTAGGAGAAGGCTGGAGCGTCGCCTGCTTTCAGACGGATTCGGCTACTTTGACAGACTGGCGCAATGTTCTGGCAGCCTCCACCATGTGCTGCAGTGCAGGAATCACTTCTGCCCACTGGCGTGTCTTGAGGCCGCAGTCAGGGTTGACCCAAAGGCGTTCCGTGGGAATGCGTTTTGCGGCTTTTTGCATGAGCTCCACGATGCCTGCCTTGGTGGGAATATTGGGAGAGTGGATGTCATAGACGCCCGGACCGATCTCATTGGGGTAATCGAAGTGCTCGAAGGCCTCCAGCAACTCCATGTCCGAGCGCGAAGTCTCTATGGTGATCACATCGGCGTCCATGGCTGCAATCGAAGCAATGATGTCGTTGAACTCCGAATAGCACATATGGGTGTGAATCTGGGTTTCATCGGCAACGCCATTGGCGCTGATGCGGAAGGACTCCACGGCCCAGTGCAGATATTCCTTCCATTGTGATTTGCGCAATGGCAAGCCCTCGCGCAATGCCGCCTCGTCGATCTGGATCACGCGCACGCCGGCTCTTTCCAGATCCAGCACTTCCGCGCGAATCGCCAGAGCCAGCTGATAGCAGGATGTGGCGCGCGGCTGGTCATCGCGCACGAATGACCAGTTCAGGATGGTGACCGGGCCTGTCAGCATTCCTTTCATGGGTTTGCGGGTCAAGGACTGGGCGTACTGGATCCATTCCGTCGTCATTGCCTTGGGGCGGCTGATGTCGCCGAACAGAATGGGCGGCTTGACGCAGCGTGAGCCATAGGACTGCACCCAGCCGAACTGGCTGAATGCATAGCCGTCGAGTTGCTCGCCAAAATATTCGACCATGTCGTTGCGCTCGGCCTCGCCATGCACCAGAACGTCCAGCCCCAGAGCCTCCTGCTCTCGCACGCAGCGTTCAATCTCGGCGCGCATGGCGCCTTGGTAGCGGGCGAAATCCAGGCGGCCGGCCTTGAATTCGCTGCGTGTCTGGCGTATTTCTGCCGTCTGGGGAAAAGAGCCAATGGTGGTGGTCGGGAAGGCTGGCAGCTTGAGCAGCCGGGCTTGCTTGGGAGCGCGCGCTTCGTAGCTGCTCTGGCGTTGGCCCAACTGGGAGCTGATCTGCTTGACCGCAGCTTGCACGGCAGGGTTGTGGACGCGATGCGATGTGCGGCGCGCGGCCAGAGCTGAAGCGTTGTCGGCCAGTTCGGCTGTGACAGCATCACGGCCATCGCGCAAAGCCTTGCCCAGCACGCGTAGCTCATCCAGTTTTTGCAGAGCATAGGCCAGCCAGGATTTGATGTCGGCATCCAGCTTTTGTTCGCTGTTCAGATCCACGGGTACATGCAGCAAGGAGCAGGATGGTGCAATCCAGAGACGGTCGCCTAGGCGCTCTGCCAGCGGCTCCACCCAGTCCAGCACGGCATTCAGATCGGTTTTCCAGATATTGCGACCGTTGATCACGCCCAGCGACAGCACCTTGTGCGCGGGCAGCAGCCCCAGCAGCTGTTGCACATCGTCCTGGCCGTTGATGGCATCGATGTGCAGGCCGGCTACGGGCAGGTTTGCTGCCAGATATTTGTTTTCAGCCAACTGGCCGAAATAGGTCGCCAGCAGCAGCTTGACCCTGCAGCTCTTGAGGTGGTGGTAAGCAGTGTTGAACGCATGTTGCCAGTCGGCATCGAGTTCGGTGACCAGGATGGGCTCATCCATCTGCACCCATTCCACACCCTGGGTCGCCAGCGCGTCCAGTAGTTGGGCATAGACGGGCAGCAGCCGCTGCAGCAGCTCCAGCTTGCTGGTGCCGTCCTTGGCCTTGCCCAGCGCCAGATAGGTGACGGGGCCTATGAGGACTGGTTTGGCCTGTATGCCTTGTGTCCTGGCTTCGGTCAGTTGTTCCAGCAGGCGCGATGCATCAAGCTTGAATTCGGTGGCCGAGCTGAACTCGGGCACGATGTAGTGGTAGTTGGTGTCAAACCACTTGGTCATCTCGGCCGCGGCGATGCCAGCGCAGCAGTGGGTGTGGCCGGTACTAGGGGATTCGGTCGCGACCGCCGAACGACCACGGGCCACGCGAAAGTAGTTGTCCAGCGCATCGCCTTCGAAGTCTTGCACCCGTTCGGGCAGATTGCCCAGCGTAAAGCTCATGTCCAGTACCTGGTCGTAGAACGCGAAGTCACCCACGGGCACCCAGTCCAGCTCTTGCTGCGCGGTCCAGTGGCGTTGGCGCAGCTCGGCGCCCAGCGCCTTGAGCGCATCGCGCGAGGATTCACCTCTCCAGTAGGACTCCAGCGCAAACTTCAGTTCGCGCTTTGCGCCGATGCGAGGAAAGCCCAGGTTGTGAATAGTCGTCATGCAGAAATCCAGTCTTGTGATCTTCGGCCCATGGCCAGAGTGGCTCGGGTCAGCGGACTGGATGTTCCTGGAATCGATACATGAAGTAAAATGGTTGTTTATCATGTATCCATGAATTTTGTTCACAGATGATTGAGCGTATCCATCTCGCCATCGTGCAAGAGGTTGAAAAACAAGGTTCTTTGACTGCGGCAGCTGATGTGCTGTGCGTCACCCAGTCCGCCCTGAGCCACAGCATGAGAAAGCTGGAAGCCCAACTCGGCACCGATGTCTGGTTGCGTGAAGGGCGCAGCCTGCGCCTGACGCAGGCGGGTCAATACCTGCTGGCAGTGGCCAATCGCGTGCTGCCTCAGCTGGATCTGGCCGAGTCGCGTTTGCAGCAATTTGCTCTGGGAGAGCGCGGCAGCTTGCGCATCGGCATGGAATGCCATCCCTGCTACCAGTGGCTGCTGAAAATCGTCTCACCCTATCTGGCCGCCTGGCCCGACGTGGATGTGGACGTGAAGCAGAAGTTCCAGTTTGGCGGCATCGGTGCGCTGTTCGGCTATGAGATCGACATGCTGGTCACGCCCGATCCGTTGTTCAAGCCGGGTCTGCACTTCGAGCCCGTTTTTGACTATGAGCAGGTGCTGGTCGTGGCTGCGGATCACGCCTTGGCCCGGGTCGACCATGTCAAGCCCGGCGATCTGTCTCGCGAGGTGCTGATTACCTATCCCGTTGCCGTGGATCGGCTCGACATCTATACCCGGTTTTTGCTACCCAAAGGCATTGCCCCCAGGCGCCATAAAACCATAGAGACCACCGACATCATGATGCAGATGGTCGCCAGCGGGCGGGGCGTCGCGGCTCTGCCCCGCTGGCTGGCTCTGGAATATGCCGAAAAGATGGCTGTCGTACCCGTGAAGCTAGGCAGCAAGGGCATAGCCAAGCAAATCTACCTCGGCGCGCGCGAGGCAGAGTTGCATACCGACTATCTGCAGGCCTTTATTGCGCTGGCACGAGCCCCTGGTCTGGCTCTGCCGGCTGCCGCATCCGCGCAGGACGACTCTTGAGAAGAGCGGCAGCCGACGGCTGAATAAGCAATAGCGGCTGACTCACATGTTGATGGCCGTCATGCCAGGTGCGGATGCACGGTCGGCTTGCCGTCCGGCTTGCACGCCCCACAGCCACATGGCACCGCCCGCCAGCAGCGTCAGCACAAACGATTGCTGTGCGCCCCAGTGGTCGATCAGCCAGCCGGCAGCGGCAGCGCCCAGGGCCACACCGCTGGCGAGGCCAGTCAGCAGCCAGGTCATGCCCTCGGTCAGTCGGTTTGCTTGTACCTGCTGCTCCACCAGACTCATGGCCACGGTAATCGTCGGGCCAAAGGTAATGCCTGCCAGCAGAACGGCCAGCGTCAGTGCCGTCAGATTGCTGGCCAGCAACAGGGGCAGGGCGGAGATGGCGACCGATGCCCCGACCCAGACGATCTGGCGGCTGAGCGGCATCTGCAGGCGCAGCGTGCCAAACAGCAAGCCCATGGCGCAGGAGCCCAGCGCATAGAAGGACAGCACCACACTGGCCATGCCGGGCTGGCCCTGAGCTGTGGCGAAGGCCACGCTGGCCACATCGATCACGCCCACGATGACGCCTTGTGCCAGCATGAACAGCGCCAGCGTGCGCACCACGGGCTGGCGCAACATCGACGAAGCCCTGTCTGTTTTCGAGCTGGTATGGGGGCTGACAGGTGGTTCGGTACGGCGTTGCACCACAAACAGGCCTACGCCTATGATGAGGAACAGCGCTGCTGCCAGCGGACCGGCCTCGGGGAACAGCAGCATGCTCAGGCCCACCGACAGCGGTGGGCCGACGATAAAGGCCAGGTCGTCGAGCACGCCTTCCAGTGCAAACGCGGTCTGCAGCTGAGGCGTTCCACTGTAGATCGCCGTCCAGCGGGCGCGGACCATGGCCGGCATGCTGGGCAGGCTGCCGACGGCAGCGGCCAGTACCAGCAGCAGCCAGTCCGGCCCCTGCCAGTGGGCGCAGGCCAGAAGGGCCAGCATCGACAGCGCACTGCTGGCGGCCGCAAACGGCAGCACCCTGAACTGGCCGTAACGGTCAACCAGCGCCGAGATGCGCGGTGCCAGAACGGCAATCGACAGCGCGAAACAGGCCGACACCATGCCTGCCAGCGTGTAGGCGCCGCGCTGCTGCGACAGCATGGTGATCAAGCCAATCCCTGTCATCGACAGCGGCAGTCGCGCCAGCAGCCCGGCCAGCACAAAGCCCGTGCTGCCCGGCGCCGTAAACAGCTTGCGGTAAGCATTCAACATGGAAACCCTTGAATAGATTCATTTGCATACATCGTGTATGCGAGTGACATTCTAGGAGCTTGGGATGTAGCGCGTATGATTGGCATACGCTTTGTATGTGAATATTGCCGGGAGTTCGCAGTGACCCAAGTTCGCCAGAGTCGTGCCAGCATGATCGAAGCCACGCGGGCCAAGCTGATCAGTGCTGCGCGCAGCGCTTTCGCCCAGCATGGCTACGCCCAGGCCGCCATGGACGAGCTGACCGCGCAGGCCGGTTTGACGCGCGGCGCGCTCTATCACCACTTTGGTGGCAAGCCCGGCCTGCTGGCTGCCGTGGTGGCCCAGATGGATGAAGAAATGGACCAGCGACTGGAGCTTGTGCTGCGAGGCCATGACGATCCATGGGAGGGCTTTCTGGCCTATTGCCGCGCTTATCTGGCCATGGCGCAGGAGGCTGAAATTCGTCGCATCGTGCTGCAGGATGCACGCTCTGTGCTCACTGGCACCGACCAAGGTCAGCAGCACCAGCAATGCATTGCTTTTATCGCCGGTTTTTTGCAGCAGCTCATCGACGAGGGCGTCATCGTGAATGCCAGTGCAGCGGCGCTGGCAAGGTTGCTCAACGGCTGCCTGATCGAAGCGGCTTTCTGGATTGCCGAGGAGGGCGCTCCACCCGAGCGCCTGAACGAGTCCTTGCAGGCGCTGGATTTGATGCTGCAAGGCTGGAAGGCGGCCTGAGCCATTGTCAGAGCCGTGCCTGCTGTGCTTTGCCTGCAGCAGCCAGAATAAGGATCGTTTTGACTGCCAGGGTGTTCTCGAGCTGAGGACATCAGCGATTTTGTGCAAGCGAACAATCCGGAATTTGCAAAGAGTCCGGGCTCGGAGGCTTTACCGGGACCGGCGACCGGCCGCATTCGAGTTGTCTGAGGTCTTCAGCGCGCTTCCGCGATCATGCTGATGCAGCAAGTCAGGCCGGCAGGTAAGGCGAGATATTGGCGATGGCCCGGGCCATATAGGCATCTTTTTCACCCACAGGGGCCACGTAATGCAATGCACTCCTGGCGGCCTCGATTCCCTCGACACGGGCAATAAGCCAGGCGGCGAGGTATTGCGCAGCCAGGCAACCTCCAGCGGTAGCCACATTGCCGTTTGCGAAGAATGGCTGCTCCAGTACGCGAATGCCAGCCTCTTCAACCCAGGGCCTGGTGGTCAGGTCGGTACACGCCATCACGCCATCCAGCAAGCCGAGCTTGGCCAGTATCAGCGTGCCGGAGCACTGTGCAGCAATCAGTTGCCGTGAAGGGTCCAGCCTGAGTCTCGACATGAGGTCGGCATTGCGCGCGACCTCACGCGTTTGCATTCCACTGCCCACGATGACCGCATCTGCAGCACTCGCATCCTCCAGAGTGGCCTGGGCTGCGATGACCACTCCGTTCATTGACTTGACGCGTGCGCTCGGGCAGGCAATCGACACTCGCCAACCGGGTCGCTTGATGCGGTTGAGTATGCCTAGAGAAATGAGTGAGTCGAGCTCGTTAAAGCCTTCGAAAGTCAGGATTGCGATATGCATTGGGATGTTCCGGATGTGAACTTGTATCAATGCTCATGCTAGAGATGAGGTCCAATACGTTCAAATAATTGTCATGGATACAGGTTCTATATGCCGATTGCCCGATACAAGCAGCTGGTGGACCAGCTAGCCTCGGAAATTCGCGAAGGCCGGCTGGCACCGGGCACACGCCTGCCCACCCACCGGCAACTGGCATCCCGGGAAGGACTGGCCCTGGTCACGGCGACTCGTGTCTATGCCGAACTGCAGGCCATGGGCCTGGTCAGCGGCGAGACGGGGCGAGGAACTTTTGTGCGCGAAACAGCGCTGCCACGTGGCCTCGGTATCGACCAGCATGCCGCTGCGATAGGCATGCTGGACCTGAACTTCAACGCTCCTGCCCTTCC
Source organism: Comamonas sp. HJ-2 (assembly GCF_053615495.1). NCBI lineage: Bacteria > Pseudomonadati > Pseudomonadota > Betaproteobacteria > Burkholderiales > Comamonadaceae > Comamonas > Comamonas sp. HJ-2. The sequence continues at coordinate 6,924 of NZ_JBSIFD010000044.1, forward strand.
TGGTCAAGCCGAGTTGTTGCGCTTTGCATTGCGTCAGCTTGCCGCCAGCGGAGATTTGGAGGCACTGCTGCGCTATCAGCCGCACGGAGGCCGGGCCCATGAGCGAGCGGCTATCGCCCTATACCTTGAAAACCGTAGGCTGACGGTTCCTGCCGAACAGGTGCTTATCGTGGATGGAGCGCAGCATGGACTCGCAAGCACGGCCATGGCATTGCTGCAACCTGGCGATGTAGTGGCTGTTGATGCTTTGAGCTACCCGGGCTTCAAGGTGCTGGCGCAACAGCTGAGGCTTGAATTGATTGCCATTCCGGCAGCTGGTTCGGGGCCGGACCTCGATGCGCTGGAGCTGCTGTGCCGACGCCGCAAGGTGCGCGCGGTCTATGCAATGCCGACTCTCCATAACCCGCTTGGATGGGTGATGAGCATCAACCGACGTCATGCATTTGCAGCGTTGATCCGTCGCCATGGTCTGTTGCTGATCGAAGATGCCGCGTATGCGTTTCTTGCTCAGGACGCACCACCACCCATGGCCGCACTGCTGCCTGAGTCCACGGTATATGTCTCAGGCTTTTCCAAGAGTGTCGCCACGGGTTTGCGGGTGGGCTTTGTGGCTGCACCGGCAGCCTGGATATCTCGGATAGAACGAGCTATACGCGCAACGACCTGGAACACCCCCGGAGTCATGACCGCCATGGTTGTGAATTGGCTGAGAGACGGGACGGTTGCCAGGCTGGAAGCTCAGAAGCGAGAGGACGCCCAGATGCGTCAGAAACAGGTGACGCAGGTCTTCAAGGGGCTGCCCTGTATGCGCCACCCCAGTTCGTATTTTGTCTGGCTCCCCATGCCTGACGACCTGAGGGCTGATCAGGTCGCGATGGCGCTGCAGACGGCAGGAATTTCCGTGTCAACGGCCGAACCCTTCGCCACTGGCGTGCAAGTGCCGCAAGCACTGCGGCTGGCCTTGGGTTCGGTGCCGCTCGAAAAACTTCGGCATGCCTTGATGCGGGTCAGGCTGGTGCTGGATGGGGCCACGCTGCGCTAGAGGATGACGCTCAGAACTCCCTGCGCATCCGGTTTCGAGGCCGTAGTCGAGGGAGTGAATGCTGTCGGCCATGGTCACACCGACCTGAAAACATGGCGTGCGGCGCCTGATGTATCAACGTTGCACGCGATTCAGGCGCTGGGTCCGGAGACCGGATTACTGGTACTTTTGCTCCAGCCCATCCCAGAAGTCCTTGTTCACCAGCCGCTGGCGTTCAAGGAAGGGGGCGACGATGGCGGGGTCTTCATCGACCTTGTGATCGTCGCGCAGCAGGGTCAGGCACTTTTGCATGCCGGCCACGGCCCCTTGCAGTGCGGCATTGGCGTAGAGCACAAAGCCATAGCCCAGCTCGCCCAGTTCATCGGCGTTGAAGATGGGGGTCTTGCCGCCGATGACCATATTCATGAGCTGGGGAGCTTGCAGACGCAGCGGCAGGGCGCGCACTTCTTCGGCCTGGGTGACGGCTTCGACAAACAGGATGTCGGCGCCGGCTTCCTGAAACTGCTGGGCACGCTCGATGGCGGCTTCGAAGCCGTGGACGGCGGCCGCGTCGGTTCGGGCCATGATGAGAGTGCCGCTGTCGCGGCGCGCATCGACGGCGGCCTTGATCTTGCCCAGCATTTCGCTGGTTTCGATCACGGCCTTGCCATTGAAGTGGCCGCAGCGCTTGGGGCTGACCTGGTCCTCGAGCTGAATGCAGTCGGCACCGGCGCGCTCCAGTGTGCGCACGGCGTGGTAGGTGTTGACGGCATTGCCGAAGCCGGTGTCGGCATCGACCAGCAGCGGCACTTCCACGGCGTCGCGGATGCGGGCCGTATGGTCGGCGATATCGCCGAGACCCATGAAACCCTGGTCGGGCATGCCGAACCACATATTGGTCACGCCGGCACCGGTCACGTAGATGGCTTCAAAGCCCAGATCGGCAATCAGCCGCGCCGACATGGCGTTGAATGCACCGGGCACGATGACGCCACGGCGGGCATCGGCCAGGGCTTTGAGTTGTTGTTTGGGGTTCATGAGATTTCTTGATAAAAAAGACTCTGATGCTTATCTGCCCTGCGCGGCTGGCTGTCAGCCTTGACGAGGCAGGGCGCTGCCTGGCAGCAGCCGCCTCGCGCCCAGGGCTGCGAAGCGGCTCAGGGGGAATCAGTCCAGCGAAATATTCGCGTTCTTGATCACGGGCCCCCACTTGGCGCGCTCGGCTTCAAGATATTTGCCATAGGCCTGGGGTGTGCCGCCCATGATCTGGCCGCCGCTGCTTTCGATCATCTGGCGCAGAGACTTGTCGGTCTTGAGCGCTTCGTTGACGGCCTGGTTGAGCTTGGCCACCACGGCGTCGGGCGTGCCGGCCGGCGCAATCATGCCCAGCCAGTTGTACGACTCGAAGCCCTTGACCCCGGCTTCGTCCAGCGTGGGCACCTCGGGCAGCACGGCCAGACGGGTCTTGCTCGAGACGGCCAGGGCATTGATCTTTTTGGCTTTGATGGAGGGCAGGGCCGAGTAGCCCATCTCGAACATCATGGCCAGATGGCCGCCCATGAGGTCGGTGGCCGCCAGCGAGCCTCCCTTGTAGGGCACATGGGTCAGCTGGGTCTGGGTCTGATAGGCCAGCAGTTCGCCCGACAGATGGTGGGCCCCACCCACGCCCGAGGAGCCATAGGTCAGATCGCCGGGCTTGGCCTTGGCATGGGCCAGCAGTTGCTGGACGCTCTTGAAGGGCTGGTTGGGAGCGGTTGTCAGAAACAGGGGCGCCTGCTCGATGAGTATGATGGGCTTGAACGCCGTCTTGACGTCATAAGGCATCTTCTTCATCAGCATGGGGTTGGTGACCAAGGGGCCGGGCGAGCCGAAGCCGAAGGTGTGGCCGTCGTTGGCCTTGGCGATGGCATCCGTGCCCGTCACGCCACCGGCACCGCCGCGGTTGTCGATGATCACGGGCTGGCCCAGCACCTTGCCCAGCGAGTCGGCAATCAGGCGTGCGCGGGTATCGGCATAGCCGCCTGCCGCATAGGGCACGATGAGCTTGACGGTACGGGTGGGCCAGGCTTCAGAGCCCTGGGCCAGAGCGGCAGAGGAGCCGCCCAGCAAGGCGGTGGTGGCGGCAGCCCAGGCAGTGGCGCGCAGTAAGACGTTTCTACGGGAAATCATGAATCAGGTCTCAGTATTCTTTTAAGGATCCAGCGTATATGGGGCATACGCTGGTTGCTATGTTTTTTTGTTCAGCTTACTTTTCCTGCATATGAGCTGCCTTGACGATCTCGCCCAGGCGCTTGCGCTCGGCATCGGAAAACTTCACGAATTCCGCACGTGTGCCGCCTACTGGCTCGATGCCCAGTCCCTTGAGCTTTTCGACGGTGGCGGGCTCCTTCATGGCCTTGTCCACGGCGGCTGCCAGCTTGTCCAGAATGGCGGGCGGCGTGCCCTTGGGGGCATGAATGCCGGCCCAATGCGCGATCTGCAGATCGGCAAAGCCTTGCTCCACGGCAGTGGAGAGTTGGGGGTAGGCCGAGATGCGCTGGGTCCAGGTCGTGGCCAGAGGTTTGAACTTGCCCTCGTGAATGATGTGCGGCAGCGCGATGATGCTGGCTTCGGACGTGCCTTCAACCTGGCCGCCGAGCACGGCCGTGGTGCTCTCCGAACCGCTCTTGTAGGGTACGGGCTGTAGCTTGGCACCGTATTTCACATTCAGCATCTCGGCCACGAAGTGCGGCGTGCTGCCCGTGCCGGCGGTGGCAAAGTTGAAGCCTGCGCCCTTCTTCGAGGCTTCGACGAAGTCGCGCAGATTGTTGTAGGGCGCGTTCTTGGGCACCACGATCACCGAAGGTGCGAGGCCAATCATCACCACGGGCTGCAGGGCATCGTCTTTGAAAGGCATGGCCTTCTTGATCATGCTGTTGGAGATGACGCCTGCCGCGCTGACCAGCAGCGTGTAGCCATCGGGCTGGGCCTTGGCCACGATATCGGCACCCACGGTGCCACCTGCGCCGGGGCGGTTGTCGATCACCACGGGCTGGCCGAGGATCTTGGAGGCGCCTTCGGCCGCCGATCTGGCCATCAAGTCATTGGCGCCGCCTGCGGAAAACGGTACCACGAGGCGAATTGGGCGCGTGGGCCAGTCGGCGGCCTGGGCCAGGCCAGCTGCGCCCAGCACGGAAAGAGTCAAGGCCTGGGCAACAAGATTGCGACGGTTCAAAAACATGGATATCTCCTGGATCCAAATCCCTATTGGTATGGGCTGATACCGCAAGCACTGTGCCAGATGAATCTAGGGAAAACCCCTTGAATATCAAGTGTTTGAAATCATTGGGATTTTTGTGATTCTGTGGACTGGCTGCCGGTAGCGGTGTATTGGTTGTATTTCAATAATGAAATAATTGTTTTCATGAATGAAACAGATTCGATGTCGAACGATGGTGCCAAACGGATGCCGGCAGCCGGCCAGCCGCATTTGCCCTACATCGTCACCGTAGGCCGCTACCGTGTGGGGCGGGTGCTGGAGCGGCTGGCACAGCCCTGGTCGGGTGAGGCCAGGTTCTCGCACATCTCGGCCTCCTTCGATGATGCGGTAGCCCAGGTGCAGGCGCTCAATCTGCGCCAACCCATCGATGCCCTGGTGGGGGCGGGAGCCAGTGGTGCCTGGATTCGAGAGCGCGTGGATGTTCCAATGGCCATGGTAGAAGTGCGTGGCCTGGATTTGCTGCAGGCGCTGCGCCAGGCCAAGTTGCAGACCACGGAAGAGGCTCCGCGCGTCGGCTTGGTCAACTTCGAGGTGCCGTCGCCCGTGGTGGCCCAGTTCGACAGCCTGTTCGGCCTGGGCCTGGTCCAGATCGCCTATCAAGGTCCGCATGACGCGCCGGCCTGCGTGCAAAAGCTCAAGGCGGAAGGCGTTGGTGCCGTGGTGGCGCCGGGCCTGGTGGCCGATCTGGCAGAGCAGGCGGGCATGGCCAGCGTGTTGCTGTATTCCGATATCTCGGTGCGTCAGGCACTCAGCGACGCCATGCTGCTGGCCCGTCATCGACGTGCCGAGCGCGACCGGCATCAACGGCTGGAAACCGTGTTGCATCAACTGCAGGATGGTGTGGCTGCCGTGGACGAGCGTGGCCGTATTTGCGCGCTGAACCCACGAATGGCCGCCTTGCTCGGGACCCCGGTCGATGCCTTGCACGGCCGCATGCTGGAAGAGGTGGCTCCGGCCCTGGGCACGGCTCGGGCGCTCGCTGGCGAGGAGGGCGGAGAAGAGGTGGTGCAACTGGCCCTGCGTACCCTGGTGGTGCGACGTGCGCCAATTGTGGAAAACGGGCTGGTGACCGGCGCTTTGCTGGTCTGCCGCGATCCAGCCGTCATTCAGCGGGCCGATCGCAGCCTGCGCGCCAATCAGCGGCAAAGAGCCGCCGGTGTACGCTGGCGCATTGAGGACTATCTGGGCAGCAGCCCCGCTGCCCAGCGCGTGCGACTGCTGGCCAGGCAGTACGCGAACAGCGATGCGACGGTGCTCATCCTGGGAGAAAGCGGGACCGGCAAGGAGCTGGTGGCGCAAGGCATTCACAGCGCGGGACGGCGTGCGGAGCAGCCATTTCTGGCCGTCAACTGTGCGGCGCTCAGTGAAAGCCTGCTGGAGAGCGAGCTTTTCGGTTACGAGGAAGGCGCTTTTACCGGGGCCAGGCGCGGCGGCAAGACCGGGCTGGTCGAGGCAGCGCATACCGGGACCCTGTTTCTCGATGAAATTGGCGACATGCCGCTGGCACTGCAATCGCGGCTGCTGCGCGTGCTGCAGGAGCGCGAGGTATTGCGCGTAGGTTCCACCACGCCGATTCCCGTGGATGTGCGCGTGATTGCCGCCACCCATGCGGATCTGGCGGATCAGGTGGAGCGTGGCCGGTTCCGGCGCGATCTCTACTACCGGCTGGCGGTGCTGCGCCTGAGCACACCTTCGCTACAAATGCGAGGTGGTGCCGATGTTGCTGAACTGGGCCGCGCCATGCTGGCTCAGCGCCTGAACGCTGCAAGCGAGTTGCCCCGCGCACTGCATGACAGAGTGGAGCAGCAGCTCGATGCACTGCTGGCCAGGGCTGCGGCGCATGACTGGCCCGGCAACGTCCGTGAACTGGACAACTGGGTGGAGCGCCTGCTGGCCTGCAGCGACTATCTGGACTCAGGCCGGGGTGGCCTTCTGGATATGGCGCGCTTGCTTGAAGTCTTCCCGGAGTGCGCCGACGGCCTGGCTCTGGCCGAGCCTGCCGCGGCTCGGCAGGCACAGCTCAGAGACGCGGGTCGCCTTGCCGAACAGAAGCGATTGCGCGAAGTGCTGGAGTCTGTCGGAGGTGATCAGCGCCAGGCCTGTGAAATTCTCGGCATCAGCCGGGCCACTTTGTGGCGGCGCATGAAGGCTTAGCAGCAACACTGCTTGAGCGCCTGCAGTGCACCATGCGTATGATTTCGGCCAATATCGTGAGTGCATAGCGTGAATTGCGGCATCCGGCGCAACAATCACCAGCAAGCGGAGATTGGGCTGTGCCTCGGGCTTTCTGGGTGTGAAAGACTGCAGGCTCCGCTGTCTGGTGGGTCGGGTCAAGACCGGCACCACAGCCAGCCTGATGTTTTATCGATTGAGATCGGGAGAGAGACGGGTTATGTCCGACGTGAGCGAGCTTGAGAACGAGAGTGCGGTCTATAGAACCTTGCTGGAGTCCACCAAGGCCATTCCCTGGAAGATCGACTGGGCGACCATGAAGTTCGCCTATATCGGCCCTCAGATCGAGAGCCTGCTTGGCTGGAGCCGTGAAAGCTGGGTCAGTGTCGAAGACTGGGCCATGCGCATGCACCCCGAAGACCGCGAATACGTGGTGAATTTCTGCGTGAGCCAGTCCCAGGCGGGCGTGGACCATGAGGCTGACTATCGCGCGCTGACCAAGGACAACGGCTATGTCTGGATTCGCGATGTGGTCCATGTGGTGCGCAATGCGCAAGGCGAGGCCGAAGCGCTGATCGGCTTCATGTTCGACATCAGCGAGCGCAAAAAGACCGAGGAAAGGCTGCTGAGTCTGCAAAAGGAGCTGGAGGTGCTTTCCTTCAAGGATGGTCTGACCAGCATTGCCAACCGGCGCTGCTTCGATACCAGTTTCGAGCAGGAGTGGGAGCGCACGCGCAGCGATGGCAAGCCCCTGTCCATGCTGCTGTTCGATGTCGACTTCTTCAAGCAGTACAACGATTTATACGGTCATATCCAGGGCGACAAATGTCTGGTGGATATTGCCCAGACCCTGAGCCTGGCGCTGGACGGACAGCGTGACCTGGTGGCGCGTTACGGTGGCGAGGAGTTTGTGGTGCTGCTGCCCGAAGCCGATGCCGAAACTGCGCAAAAAGTGGCCGAGCGCTGCCAGCGCCTGATCCAGAAGCAGTCCATCGTGCATGCACTGTCGCCCCATGGCAGGCGGGTCACCATGAGCATTGGTGCGGGGACGGTGCAGCCGGCAGAGCATGATCGACCTGCCAGCTTTATCGAAGCCGTGGACCGGCAGCTCTATGCGGCCAAGAACAAAGGCCGCCACCGGATTGAAAGCGTCATCTTGAGCGCTTGAACCCTGCCCAGGCCTGCGTGCGGCAGGCGCCCGGCAGGGCAATACCCGGTGTCAGGCCTGCAGCACCTCGCCCGGAACCCGTACCCAGCCTTCCATCAGAATGCGGGCGCTGCGGCTCATCAAGGCCTTGGTGACCTGCCATTGACCCTGGTCGCTCCTGGCTTCGGCCCCCACACGCAGGGTGCCGCTGGGATGGCCAAAGCGTACGGACTGGCGCTCGCCGCCGCCCGCTGCCAGATTGACCAGCGTGCCGGGAATGGCGGCAGCCGTGCCAATGGCGACGGCGGCCGTGCCCATCATGGCGTGGTGCAGTTTGCCCATGGACAGCGCCCGCACCACCAGATCAATATCCCTGGCGGCAATGGCTTTACCGCTTGAGGCGATATAGCTTTGCGCAGGAGCCACAAAGCCTATCTTGGGCGTGTGCTGGCGTATGGCAGCTTCACCCAGATCCTTGATCAGGCCCATCCTGAGTGCGCCATGGGCGCGGATGGCTTCGAACCTGGCCAGGGCGGGGCTATCGCTGTTGATGGCATCCTGCAGTTCGCAGCCGGTATAGCCCAGCTCTCTGGCATCGAGAAAGATGGTCGGAATGCCGGCATTGATGAGGGTCGCGCAAAAGCGGCCGACGCCGGGCACATCCAGCTCGTCGCAGACATTGCCGGTGGGAAACATGGCAGCTCCGTCCTCACCTTCATCGGCGGGATCCAGGAACTCCAGGGCCACTTCGGCAGCGGCAAAGGTCACGCCGTCAAGTTCGAAGTCTCCGGTTTCCTGCACCTGACCATCGCGGATCTGCACATGGTTGATGATGGTCTTGCCGATATTGGCCTGCCAGATGCGAATGACGGCCACGCCGTTTTGCGGAATGCGCTCGGCCGGAATCAGACCCATGTGAATGGCGCAGGGGCCGACGGCAGCGCTCAGGTTGCCGCAGTTGCCGCTCCAGTCCACAAAAGGCTGATCGATGGAGACCTGGCCGAACAGATAGTCCACATCGTGATCGGCGCTTGCGCTCCGGCTGAGGATCACGCCTTTGCTGGTGGAGGATGAGGCATTGCCCATGCCGTCAATCTGTTTGCCATAAGGGTCGGGGCTACCCAGAGTGCGCAAAAAGATGGCGTCGCGAACAGGGCCGGGCTGCCGGGCCGCCTCGGGCAGATCCTGAAGCTTGAAGAACACACCTTTGCTGGTGCCTCCGCGCATATAGGTGGCGGGAATGCGGATTTGCGAAGTGAGGGACATGGAATGGCAAACAAACAAGGTATTCAAGGCTCAAGCCAGGGCTTGAGCCTTGAATCAGTGAAACAGGCGTAGCTGTTGAGGACGAGGCGGAGAGCCGGAAGCCAATGGCCAGCGATGCAGTAGCTGGTAGCGTAACTGCTTGCCTGTGCCGGTTCGCTCGACCAGCTGGATCTCATCGATCAGCCAGTCGACGGGATCGATACGCCGAGTGGGCAGGGCATGTAGAGCTTTGTAGCTGATGGTGATATGCGGTCTATGGCCGTCATCCTTGAAACCGTGGGATTTCAACTCGGTCTGTAGCGTTGTCAGCAGCCGGTTGAAAGGCTCCGGACGTCCGCGGGTTAGCAAAGACCAGTGAATGCGCTCGCCCTCCTCACCGCGAATGCGGTTGAAGCTGAGCTCGAAGGCCTTCAACTGCGCCGCTTGAACGGCATTGCCTGCGGCCAGCAAGGCGAGCAGTGCCTCTTGCCCGGAGTCAAACGGGCCACACCAGGTTTGGTGCCAGTTGTCTGGAGAGAACAGGCGCTCGCCCAGTTCTTTATCAAGGCCCAAAGCGCTGATCCGGGCACGCAGGCGATGACGTACCGGGCTTTTGGGCTGGGTGACAATCAGTATGCGTGCCTGGCTCATAGCTGCTCCTTAGCTCACAAGTTCAGCCGTCGATGTGGAATCGGCTGCGGCGCTGTCCGCGAGGAAGTCCTGGGCAAAGCGCTGCAGCACGCCACCGGCCTCGTAAATCGAGACCTCTTCCGCGGTATCGAGGCGGCACAGTACCGGCACTTCGGTGCGGACACCTGTCGTTCGGTGGATATGAAGTGTAAGCGTGGCCTGGGGGCTGCGCCGGCCGATGACATCAAAGCTCTCGGTGCCATTCAACTCCAGTGTGTGGCGGCTCGTGCCGGGCAGGAACTCCAGCGGCAACACCCCCATGCCGATCAGATTGGTGCGGTGGATGCGCTCGAAGCCCTCGGCCACGATGACCTCCACACCGGCCAGACGCACGCCCTTGGCGGCCCAGTCACGGCTCGATCCCTGGCCGTAGTCGGCGCCGGCGATGATGATCAGCGGCTGCTTGCGCTGCATATAGGTCTCTATGGCTTCCCACATGCGCATGGTCAGTCCCTCGGGCTCGACGCGGGCAAGAGAGCCCTGGCGCACCTTGCCCTGGTCGTCCACCACCATTTCGTTGAGGAGCTTGGGATTGGCAAGGGTGGCGCGCTGCGCGGTCAGGTGGTCGCCGCGATGCGTGGCATAGGAGTTGAAGTCCTCCTCGGGCAGACCCATTTTGTGCAGATACTCGCCTGCGGCCGAGTCCATCAGGATGGCATTGGAGGGCGAGAGGTGGTCGGTGGTGATGTTGTCGGGCAGGATGGCCAGAGGGCGCATGCCGCGCAGCGTGCGCTCTGTGGCCAGCGCCCCCTCCCAGTAGGGCGGACGGCGGATATAGGTGCTCTGCGGGCGCCAGTCATACAGTGCCTCGACCTTCCCGCCCTGGTCTGAGCGGATGGCAAACATGGGCTCGTAGACCGCGCGGAACTGCTCGGGCTGGACGGCAGCCTTGGCCACGGCGTCGATTTCCTCATCGCCGGGCCAGATGTCCTTGAGACGGATTTCGCGGCCCTGGAAGACGCCTAGCACATCGTTCTCGATATCGAAGCGCATGGTGCCTGCAATCGCATAGGCCACGACCAGCGGTGGCGAGGCCAGAAAGGCTTGCCTGGCATGGGGGTGGATGCGACCATCGAAGTTGCGATTGCCCGAAAGCACGGCTGTGGTGTGGAGGTCGCGATCCACGATTTCCTGCTGAATGGCCGGATCGAGTGCGCCACTCATGCCGTTGCAGGTGGTGCAGGCAAAGGCCACCACGCCAAAGCCCAGCGCTTCTAAGTCATGTAGCAGGCCGGCTTGCTGCAGATACAGCGGCACGGTTCTGGAGCCGGGGGCCAGCGAGGTCTTGACCCAGGGCTTGCGCGCCAGGCCCAGATTGCGCGCATTGCGCGCCAGCAGGCCGGCCGCGATCACATTGCGTGGGTTGCTGGTATTGGTGCAACTGGTAATGGCTGCAATGATGACCGCTCCATCTGGCATCTGCCCTTCGGCCTGCGTCCATTCACCGGCAATGCCTCTTGCTGCAAGCTCGCTGGTTGCCAGGCGAGCATGCGGATTGGAAGGGCCGGCTATATTGCGCACCACGCTGGACAGGTCAAAGCTCAGCGTACGTTCGTATTCGGCATTCTCCAGGCTGTCTGCCCACAGACCTGCCTGTTTGGCGTAGTTCTCGACCAGTTGCACCTGTGCAGGCTCGCGCCCCGTCAGACGCAGATAGTCGATCGTCTGCTCGTCGATCGCGAACATGGCCGCCGTGGCTCCATATTCGGGAGCCATATTGGAGATGGTGGCGCGGTCGCCAATCGTCAGACTCCGTGCGCCCTCCCCGAAAAATTCAAGATATGCCCCCACCACTTTTTGTCGACGCAGGAATTGCGTCAAGGCCAGCACGATATCGGTGGCAGTGATGCCCGGCTGGCGCGTGCCGGCCAGTTGTACGCCAACGATCTCGGGCAGGCGCATCCACGAGGCACGGCCCAGCATCACGTTTTCTGCCTCCAGACCGCCCACGCCCACGGCGATCACTCCCAGTGCATCGACATGTGGCGTGTGGCTGTCGGTACCTACCAGAGTATCTGGGAATGCTTCACCATCGATAGCATGGATCACAGGGCTCATGCGCTCCAGATTGATCTGGTGCATGATTCCGTTGCCTGGCGGAATCACCTCCACATTCTTGAAGGCTCGCTTGCACCAGTCGATGAAGTGAAAGCGGTCCTCATTGCGCCGGTCTTCGATGGCGCGGTTTTTCTCGAAGGCCTCGCGGTCATGGCCACCGCACTCAACGGCCAGCGAATGATCGACGATCAGCTGCACGGGCACCACGGGATTGACAGCGGCCGGATCGCCACCTTGCTCGGCAATCGCATCACGCAGGCCGGCCAGGTCGACCAGCGCTGTCTGGCCCAGGATGTCATGGCAGACCACGCGGGCCGGGAACCAGGGAAAATCGCGTTCGCGCTTGCGTTCAACGATTTGCGTGAGGTATTCGGTCAGGTGGGCCGGATCGCTGCGCCGCACCAGGTTCTCGGCATGGACGCGGCTGGTATAGGGCAGTGTGGTCCAGCTGCCGGGGCGGATGGCTTCCACAGCGGACCGGGCGTCGAAGTAATGCAGCGCAGTGCCGGGTAAGGGTTTACGGTAGGGGTGGTGAGTCATTGTCTCGGGGATTCTTTTAGGAGTCTCAATAGGCCAGAGCCGAGCGTGAGGCTTCTGCGTTGCCGGCACTGTGACTGTGCGGGGATTGTGAAAGGGCTGCAGGCATCTGCGCTTGGCTTGTCGGCTGCATGGCGGGCTGTGTACCCAGTGCGAGTTGGAGCCGGGCCTGCGACACGCGCAGCAACTGCTCGCAAAGCTGCGTGCTGGCAGTCTGCATCTGGCGTTGCCGCGCCAGATGGCCAGCCAGCAGGCTGCTCAGCAAGCAAGCCTCGGCCACCTGGGCTGCACTCAGGCAGGTCACGCTCATGCCGCGCCGGGGCTGAGCCGTCAGCAATCCTTCATGGCATAGCAGCTTCATGGCCTCGCGCACAGGAGTGCGGCTCACGCCAAACTCCTGCGCCAGTGCTCCGTCGTTGATGTCCGATCCGGGCGGTAACTGATGGCTCAGAATGCGCTCGCGTAGCTTGTCGGCGATGGCAATGCACAGGGAATGGGCTTGCATGGGCTGGGCAGACATTGCTGGAGCTTACTGGCGTGCCTCGATAGGCACGAAATGAAGGTCGTCCGGGCCTGTGTAGTTGGCGCTGGGACGGATGATCTTGTTGTCCTGGCGCTGCTCGATGATGTGCGCCGCCCAACCGCTGGTGCGGGCAATCACGAACAGCGGCGTGAACATGGCGGTGGGCACGCCCATCATGTGATAGCTGACGGCGCTGAACCAGTCGAGATTGGGGAACATGTTCTTGACCTCCCACATCACCGATTCCAGGCGCGCGGCAATGTCGTACATCTTGCTGCTGCCGGCCTCGTCCGAGAGCTTTTTGGCCACGCCTTTGATGACCACATTGCGAGGGTCGCTCACGGTATAGACGGGGTGGCCGAAGCCGATCACGACTTCCCTGGCATCCACGCGGCGGCGGATATCGACCTCGGCCTCTGCCGGGTTGTCGTAGCGCTTCTGGATCTCGAACGCCACCTCATTGGCTCCGCCATGCTTGGGGCCGCGCAGAGCGCCTATCGCAGCGGTAATCGCCGAGTACATATCGCTGCCCGTGCCTGCCACCACGCGGGCCGTGAAGGTCGATGCATTGAACTCGTGCTCGGCATACAGATTGAGCGAGGTATGCATGGCGCGCACCCAGCTCTCGCACGGCCTTGTGCCATGCAGCAGATGCAGAAAGTGGCCACCGATGGAGTCGTCCCCGGTTTCGACCTCGATGCGGCGGCCCGAGTTGCTGAAGTGGTACCAGTAAAGCAGCATGCTGCCCAGGCAGGCCATCAGGCGGTCGGCGATATCGCGGGCGCCAGGAAGATTGTGGTCGTCTTTCTCCGGCAGCGCGCAGCCCAGGGCGGAGACACCGGTGCGCATCACGTCCATGGGATGGCTGGCGGCGGGCAGCTGTTCCAGCGCAGTCTTCACGCTGCCGGGCAGGCCGCGCAAAGCCTTGAGCTTGGCTTTGTAGGCCCTGAGTTCGGCGTGGGTGGGCAGCTTGCCGTGTACCAGCAGGTGGGCAATCTCCTCAAACTCGCAGACCTCGGCAATGTCCAGAATGTCGTAGCCGCGGTAGTGCAGGTCGTTGCCGTTCCTGCCCACGGTGCACAGTGCCGTGTTGCCTGCTGTCACGCCGGAGAGGGCGACGGACTTTTTTGGCCTGAAGCTTGCGGCGGCGTGGTTAATGGCGGTTGAAGATATTGGGGATGTTGGGGCTGTCACAGTGCTCATGGGTGTCTCCTTTGGATGTGCAGTGCAGATCCTTGCCGGTCTGCGATACTTCGCAATCTACGCATTTGTTTTTTATGCGTACAGAGCTGAATTGGCGAATGCTTGCGAAGGTGATTGCATGTATTTGCAAATTTTGCGAATCTTTGGAGCCGGCAATAGGGAGCAGGTAAGTGGCCAAGACATTCATGGGCGTGCGTCTGCGCAGCCTGCGTGCCGAGCGTGGTCTTACGCAGGCTGCGCTGGCCCAGGCGCTGGAGTTGTCACCGAGCTATCTGAATCAGATCGAGCAGGATCAGCGCCCGCTCACGGTGGCCGTGCTGCTCAAGATTCACCGGGTGCTGGGCGTCGATATCCAGCAGTTCTCCGAGGATGAGGAGGCCCGCTTGCTGGCGCAGCTGCGCGATGCGGTGGCCGCCATGCCTCAGCCAGAAGGTTCGGTGCCGCTTCCCGAGCTGCGTGAGGTCGCAGCCAAGCTGCCGCAGCTGGCACAGATGCTGCTGGCCATGCACCAGCGTCACCTGGCAGACGCCGAGCGGCTGGAGGCCTTGACCGCCCATCTGGGCGATGGCCGCGCCGGGCCGGATGCCGACACCTCAGTTCACAGAGGTGTCGCCGGGAATGGCGCAATGGCAGGCCTGCTGGCTGAGCCCTTGCGCCAGATGCCGTTCGAGGCGGTGCGTGATTTCTTTTTTTCTCACCGCAATTACCTTGATGCGCTTGATCGTGCAGCTGAAGCGCTGGCTCGGCAGGCTGCAGAGCAAGGCGGTCATCTGCATGATTGGCTGCAATACCGGCTGCAGGCACGACATGGTGTATTGGTTCTGCATGCTCATGTCGGGACCGCTGAGAAAGCGGGCAGCCATAGGCGCTACGATGCGCTCACGCGCACCTTGTATGTGGCTCCGCAACTGAGTCCCATGCAGCAGGCATTTCAGCTGGCTACGCAACTGGCGCTGCTGGAGTTTGATTCACTGATTGAAAGGGAGCTGCAAAGCGTGCCCTGGCAGGATGAGGCCACGCGCCGGCTGGCACGCATGGGGCTGGCCAATTATGTAGCCGGGGCATTTGTGCTGCCATATGGAGAGTTCTTGCGTGCAGCCGAAGGCCTGCGCTACGACATAGACTTGCTGGCAAGGCACTTCGGTGTGGGCTTCGAGACCGTCTGCCATCGTCTCTCAACCCTGCAGCGAAGCGATGCGCCGGGTGTGCCGTTCTTCTTTATACGAGTGGACCGGGCCGGCAATATCAGCAAGCGCCAGTCGGCCACGCATTTTCATTTCTCCAAGACAGGCGGCACCTGCCCGTTGTGGGTGGTGTACGAGGCTTTTACCCAGCCGGGCCGCATAGTGCCCCAGCTCGCCAGCATGCCGGACGGGCGCGTCTACCTGTGGATTGCTCGTACCATCAGCCATGCTGGCCAGGGCTGGGGGGCTCCAGGCAAGACTTTCTCCATCGGCCTGGGCTGCGACTTGCAACACGCCGCGCGGCTGGTGTATTCCCAAGGCATGGATTTGCGCAATATAGGAGCGGCCACACCTATCGGCATGGGCTGCAAGGTATGCGAGCGCAGCGCTTGCCCGCAACGTGCTTTTCCATACGTAGCCAAACCGCTCAAAGTCAATGAAAACGAGAGCGGATTTGTCCCCTATGGCGGTTAGTTGCTGCTGCCATGTGCGGTGAAGTTGGGGGGATGCATCTGACGCTGGATTGCAGTCACCAACTGATTAACAGGCGTGAAAATGCATTGGAGTAGAAGTCTGTATTGTATTTATTGCTATTTATTTAATAGCTTTCCGAGAAAATTTGCTTAGTCTTCTTGGACGATGGGCTGAGGGCGATTTCTTCATACGCTGTCTCCAAGTTTTGATTGCACATCAACAAGGAGACAAGAATGCGTTTAGCCGGAAAAGTTGCCGTGGTCACGGGGGCGGGCCAGGGCATGGGGCGAGCGATTGCACAGCGTTTTGCCGATGAAGGAGCCACTGTGGTGGCCGTGGACTTGAATGAAGAAGCAGCCAGGCAGACCTTGGAAGGCAAGGGCAGCAAGCATCTGGCCCGTTCCTCCAATGTGGCTGACAGCGCTGCGGTTGATGCGCTGTTTGTCGAAATCCGCGAAAAGCTGGGCGCCGTCGACGTGCTGGTGAACAACGCCGGCGTAGGCTCGGTGGACCAGTTTGCCGATATTCCTGACGCAACCTGGGAGCGCGTGATTGGCGTGAACCTGAACGGCGCTTTCTACTGCGCCCGTGCCGCCGTCAAGCAGATGCAGGAAGGCAAGGGCGGTGCCATCGTCAATATCTCCAGCACCTCGGCTGTCAGCGGTGACGGTCCGGCGCACTACTGCGCTTCCAAGGCCGCCCTGATGGGCTTGACCCGCGGCATGGCCAAGGAGCTGGCGTCCAAGAAGATCCGTGTGAACACACTGGTTCCCGGACCCACCAACACGCCCATGATGCAGGGCATTCCCCAGGAGTGGGCCGATGCCATCATCGCCGGCGTGCCCATGGGCCGCATGGCTGAGCCAGAAGACATCGCCAAGGTGGCAGTGTTCCTGGCCAGCGACGACAGCGGCTTTGTGACGGGGCAGAACGTGGCAGTCAACGGCGGCAGCGCCTTCCTCTAAGGAGAGACAAGCATGAGCAAGCGTCTGGAAGGAAAGATTGCGTTTGTGACCGGTGGTGGTTCCGGTATCGGCGCCGCAACGGCTGAGCGTTTCGCACAGGAGGGGGCAACCGTGGTGATCTGCGGCCGCCGCAAGCAGCCTCTCGACGAAGTCGTGGCCAGGATCAAGGCTGCAGGCGGCAGTGCCGAGGCCATCGTGGCCGACGTGGGCAACGAAGCCCAGTTTGTCGGAGCGCTGGAGCAGACTGCCAAAAAGCATGGCAGCCTGGACATTCTGGTCAACAACGCCATGGCCTACACCTGGGGTGGCATCGACGGCATGACCACGGCGGACTGGCATGCCAACTTCAGCACATCGGTGGACGGCACTTTCTGGGGAACGCGTACTGCGCTGAAGCTGATGGGGCCCAAGGGTGGTTCCATCGTCAATATCAGCTCCATCTGCGGCACGCTGGGCACACCTTTTATGTCGGGTTACTCGGCAGCCAAGGCGGCCATCATCAACTTTTCGCGTGCAGCGGCTGCCGAAGGTGCTGCAGCAGGCATCCGCGTGAACGTGGTGATCCCGGCGGTGGTGGAAACGCCTGCCACGGCCGGCATGCTGGCTGATGAGGCATCGCGCAAGAACACCGAAAAACTCATTCCCATGGGGCGCGTGGGTCAGTCCGGCGAGCTGGCCAATGCCGTGCTGTTTCTGGCCAGCGACGAGGCCAGCTATGTGACAGGTGCCGCCTTGCCCGTGGATGGCGGCCGCTCCGCGGTGCTGGTGACGGCACTGTAAGAAAGAGGCTGAAGAGATGAGTGAACCCGTGAATCAGTGGCCACAAACGCTGGAAGAGCGTATCGACAGGCTGGAGTCGCTGGATGCGATTCGTCAACTGGCTGGCAAGTATTCCCTGTCGCTGGACATGCGCGACATGGACGCCCATGTGAACCTGTTCGCTCCCGATATCAAGGTGGGCAAGGAAAAAGTGGGGCGGGCGCATTTCATGGCCTGGCAGGACAGCACGCTGCGTGACCAGTTCACGGGAACCTCGCACCATCTGGGCCAGCACATCATCGAGTTTGTGGATCGAGATCACGCCACCGGCGTGGTCTACTCCAAGAACGAGCATGAATGCGGTGCCGAGTGGGTCATCATGCAGATGCTGTACTGGGACGACTACGAGCGCATTGACGGCCAGTGGTATTTCCGTCGTCGTCTGCCATGTTACTGGTATGCCTCCGACCTGAACAAGCCACCGATTGGCGACATGAAGATGCGCTGGCCCGGTCGTGAGCCCTACCATGGCGCTTTCCACGACCTGTTCCCGAGCTGGAAGGAATTCTGGGCCCAGCGCCCCGACAAGGATGAGTTGCCGCAAGTGGCCGCGCCTGCGCCGCTGGAGCAGTTCCTCAAAAGCATGCGCCGTGGCACACCTGCGCCGCGCATGCGTGTGCGCTAAGGAGCCGGCATGAGTCAAACGCTTTTCACTCCCATCCAGCTGGGCAAGATTGCTCTGAAGAACCGCGTGGTCATGGCCCCCATGACGCGCAACCGCGCCGATGCCGATGGCACGCCCACCGACATCATGGCCGAGCACTATGGCCAGCGCGCTGATGCCGGCCTGATCGTGGCTGAAGGGGCCTGGCCCGAGGTCACGGGTCAAGCCTACTGTCGTCAGCCCGGCATCGAAACTGCCGCTCATGTGCGCGGCTGGCGCCGTGTGACGGACGCCGTGCATGCGCGTGGCGGATCCATCGTGCTGCAGATCATGCACTCCGGTCGTATCGGCAGTAGCCATATCAAACCCGCTGGTGTGCGTTCCGTATCGGCGTCTGCCATTCAGGCTCAGGGCAAGATCTGGACCGATGCGGCAGGCATGCAGGATTTCGACCAGCCCCAGGCATTGACCACCGAAGAAGTGCGCAAGGCGATTGCCGGGCATGCTGCGGCTGCTCGGCGCGCCATGGATGCGGGCTTTGACGGCGTCGAGCTGCATGGCACCAGCGGCTATCTGAGTCTGCAGTTCCTGCATTCCAGTACCAATCAGCGTACCGATGAATATGGTGGCAACGCCAGCAGTCGCTCACGTTTCGCCGTGGAATGCCTGGGCTCCATGGGAGAGGCCATCGGCATCGATCGTGTGGGGCTGCGCCTGAACCCCGGCAACACCTTCAATGACACAGCGGATGAAAACTCCGCGGCAACCCATGCCGAGCTGATGCGTCAGGCCGCCAAGCTGGGCATTGCCTATCTGCATGTGATGCGTGCAGTCTTCGATCCTTCAATCGATGCCTTCAAGCTGGCGCGTGAGAACTTTGGCGAGAACCTGATTCTCAACGATGGCTTTGATGCGCAAAGCGCCGAAGCCGCGTTGCAGGCAGGCGAAGGCAAGGCGGTATCTTTTGCGCGGCATTTCATTGCCAACCCCGATCTTGTGCAGCGCATGCGCCAGGGCCTGCCTCTGGCCAGGTTTGACCGCAACACGCTCTACACCCCTGGTGCCAGGGGCTACAACGACTATGCGTCTGCAGAGGAAGTGCAGACCGTCTGATCCATCAAGAAACCGAGTTCATCGTGTTGGCCGCATTCCCGCATGGGGGTGCGGCCTTTTTTTGTACCGAGGGTTTTCACGGCTGTCGCAAGGGTGTCGGATCGGCCTGTTTCAAAAGGTTGAAAGCAATCTAGTCTATTCCGCTGAACTACATGCTGATTCTTGTATGAGTGCTATTAAATTTGGGTGATGAAGCGGCAAATCGTTAGTCTCAATGGACGATGTTTGCAAAGGCTCTCCTCTTCAGAATCCTCTGCATCACTAAAGGATTTGGGTTGGAGGCCCCGACATCATGATGGAAATACGTGGACTAGCGTACGTTGTTGCCGAGAGCTCTGATTTGGATCGCTGGGTCAGCTACGCACGTGACGTGCTTGGCATGATGCCGAGCACCACTGCCGATGGCGATCTGCTGATCAAGATGGATGAGCGTCAGTTCCGCTTCCAGGTTCAGCCTGGCAGCAATGACAGATACTCCGCATCCGGTTGGGAGGTGGCCAACAAGCAAGCCTTCGAGCAGGCGCTCGAGGTGTTGCAGGCCGCTGATGTGCACTACGAAATGGGCAGCCCCGAGCTGTGTGCCAAGCGCCATGTGCAGGAGTTGGCCATCGTGACGGATCCATCCGGAAACCGTCATGAGATCGTCTGGGGCTTCAAGTCCGACTTCAGCCATTTCGCATCGCCCCAGGGCGTGTCGCGCTTCATCACCGGTGACTATGGTCTGGGCCACACCGTGCTGCCTGCTCCCGACTTTGACAAGACCGTGGCCTTTGTGCGCAATGTGCTGGGCTTTGGCCTCTCGGATATTTACAACTTCAAGCCCGCAGGCGATGCCGGCCCCACGGTCCGAATCCACTTCTTCCACTGCGCCAACGCTCGTCACCACAGCCTGGCGCTGGCCGAATTCCCTTCTCCCTCGGGTTGCGTGCACGTGATGGTGGAGGTGGACAACATGCCCGAAGTGGGCCGCGCCATGGACCGCATGCAAAAGAGCCAGGTCAAGCTCTCTGCCACTCTCGGTCAGCACACCAACGACAAGATGATCTCGTTCTACATGAAGACGCCCTCCAACTTCGACCTGGAGTTCGGCTATGGCGGCGCCATCATCGACTGGGAACACCACATCACGCACGAGTTCACGACCGTAAGCCTCTGGGTGTTGATTTCCACCCAGAAGTGACCCACTAGCCCCCGGTTTTTCCATCTCAATCTGACCCACGCATTAACCCTAG
>NZ_JBSIFD010000045.1:0-23414 GCF_053615495.1 Comamonas sp. HJ-2
GAGCCTTACGGCTCAAGCCAAAGGGTGGGTCAGTTTGAGATGGAAATGGCGGGTCAGTTTTGCGTGGAAATTAACAGACGGGGGAAGCTGCCAACAAGGTGCTGGGTCAGGTCGAGGTGACTCAGAACCGCCAGGATGCGCTGGCTGAGCGCACTCGCGCCATGCGTGCAGAACTCATCAAGGATCCGGTGGCCGCGGTGGCCAAGGGGCGCGTGATGAACTATCTGCAGGAGGTGGAAGAGGGCACGGAACAGACCAACAGCCATCTGACCGAGATCATGATGGCGCAGGACTTCCACGATCTCACGGGTCAGGTAATTGCTCGTGTGGTGGCGCTGGCGGCCGATCTGGAGTCGCAGCTGTTGGAGCTGCTGATCCAGACTTCACCGGATGCTGCGCAGGCACCGGCCCTGGCGCCTGTGGAAGCCGCGCAGCCCAAGCTGGCCGGCCCGGTGGTGGATCCCGAAAACACGGCAGATGTGGTGACCTCGCAGTCCCAGGTGGATGATCTGCTGGCCAGTCTTGGCTTTTAAAAAATATAGCTGCCTGTGCTTTACAGATAAGCGTTTGAGCCTGAAAAGCCTGATCTTTTGAATGGATCGGGCTTTTTTATTGGGCGCTGCCAGGCGGGCAGGGTGGGCAGGGCGCAAAAAGCCCGCATGTCATCACAACATGCGGGCAAGCCTTGGAGGGCAATCTGCCTTTTGAGCGGTGTGCGGCGTGGCGCCGATCACACCTGCATATTCATCACATCGGAGTAGGCCTGCACCAGTCGGTTGCGCACATGCAGTGTGGCCTGAAAGCCGATCTGCGATTTCTGCATGGCCACCATGGTCTGCTCCAGGCTGACGGCGGGGTTTTCCAGCTGCACTTCGCGCTGCAGCTGGCCGGAATGGTTTTGAGCGGCGCTCACCGATTGCAGTGCATTTTGCAGAGCCTGACCAAAGCCGCCGGCCACGGGCGCAGTGCCGGCGCTGCCGACCTTGGTGAGCTGGTTGCCCAGCTGGGCGGGGTTGATTGCTGGGATCTTCAGGTCCATATCTTTATCCAACTGGCTTGGTGAGTTGGAGGTGATCGTAGGTTTTTCGCGTGATCGCAGACGGGCAATAAGTGGGTGAATCGGCTCGCTTATCGGGGGAACGCCGCCGGCCCGAGTCCGAATAATCCACTGGACGCTAGACCTCGTGTGGGGTCTGACACCATGGAATCAAGATGTCTGCTGTAGCTGAAGTACCTGTCCCCAATGCCGTGCCCGGTGCCACGTATGCGCCCCGCCCTGCGCTTGCGCAGCGCTGGAATGCGCTCGACCGTGGCCAACGTCTTCGCTGGGGCGCGCTGGCGGCCTTGGTCGCAGTGGGCCTGGTGGCGGCGGCGGTGTTCTATCGCCAGCCTGATTACAAGCTGCTGTTCTCCAACGTCAGCGACAAGGATGGCGGTGCCATCGTGGCGCAGCTGACGCAGATGAACGTGCCCTACAAGTACAGCGAGGGCGGCGGCGCCATCCTCATCCCCGCAGACCGTGTGCACGATGTGCGCCTGAAGCTGGCCACGCAAGGCCTGCCCAAGGGTTCGGTGACAGGCTTCGAGCTGATGGAGAACAGCAAGTTCGGCATCACCCAGTTTCAGGAACGGCTCAACTTCCAGCGCGGCCTGGAAGGCGAGCTGACCCGCTCCATCCTGGCGCTCAATGCCGTGCAGAGTGCCCGCGTGCATCTGGCCCTGCCCAATCAGAACGGATTCTTCCGCGAGCAGCAAAAGCCTTCGGCTTCCGTGCTGCTGAGCCTGCATCCGGGCCGCATGCTGGACCGTGCGCAGATCGCGGGCATCGTGCATCTGGTGGCATCCAGCGTGCCCGAGATGGAACCTGCTGCAGTCAGCGTGGTGGACGACACCGGCAAGCTGCTTTCGCAGTCGCCTGACGGCAATGCCGGCGGCGTGGACATGCAGCAGTTCCTCTACACCCAGCAGGTGGAGCAGCAATATGTGCGCCGCATTCTGGACATTCTGGAGCCTGTGGTCGGCAAGAACAATGTGAAGGCCCAGGTTTCGGCCGAGCTGGACTTCAGCCAGACCGAATCGACTTCCGAACAGCATCGTCCCAACCAGTCTGCAGACGGCGGGGCCGTGCGCAGCCAGCAGGTGATGGAGACCAATGGCGAGAAGACGGCCACTCCACCTACCGGCGTGCCTGGCGCGACCAGCAACCAGCCACCTCAGAACTCCACCGCGCCCATCAACGGTGCCAATCCTGCGCCGCAGGCCGCTGGTGCAGGCCAGGGCAACGGCCAGGGCAACAAGCGCGAGTCCATCACCAATTACGAAGTGGACAAGACCGTCAGGGTCACACGCGGCAGCACCGGCACCGTCAAGCGCCTGACGGCTGCGGTGGTGGTCAATGCACCGCTGGCTGCTGCGGCCGGCACCGATGCGGCGACAGCGGCAACGGCAGCCGCAGTCAGCTCCGGCCTGCGTCCACTGACAGCCCAGCAGCAGGAGCAGCTGCTCACGCTGGTGCGCGAAACCGTGGGCTATAGCGCCGACCGAGGCGACTCGGTGAACCTGGTCAGCGCTCCCTTCATGGACAGCGGTGCCGCTCCGGCCGAGCTGCCGATGTGGAAGGACCCCGAAATTCAGGCCATGGCCAAGAGCCTGGGCGTGCCGATTGCGCTGGCGCTGTTTGGCGCCCTGGTGCTGCTGGGCCTGGTGCGCCCCTTGCTCAAGGGACGCCATACCGGCCCCGGCGGCCAGCTCAATGCCATTGAAGCCGAGGCGCTGGACCGCCCCGCTTTGCCGGCCCCTGCGAAGGAGCTGTCTCCGACCAAGGAGCAGGAACGACTGGATCAGGCCCGTCATCTGGCCAAGCAGAACCCGATCGCGGTGGCGAACATCGTGAAGACATGGATTAACGGCGAGGGGTGACGAAGTCACCCCCTGAGGCGCGTTGCGCCTTCCCCCTCTCTCTTTGGGAGGGGGGCGATGCCCTCGCTGCGGGGCGGCGGGGCCGCCTAGGCCCTTGCTCGGCATCCCCGGCATGGGACGGTTGAATAACTAGTAGAGAGTTTTGAATATGGACGATAGAGGTCTGAACGACGCTGCCATCTTGCTGGTCTCCCTCGGTGAGGAAGAGGCGGCCGAGGTGTTCAAGCACCTCACGCCCAAGGAAGTGCAGAAGCTGGGCGAGACGATTGCCCGCATGCGTGGCGTGACGCGGGAAAAAGTGGATTTCGTGATCGACCGCTTCACCAGCGATGCCGCGTCGCAGAGTCTGCTGGTCGACGATGCCAGCGACTATGTGCGCTCGGTGCTCAAGCGTGCCCTGGGCGATGACAAGGCGGCGTTGCTGATCGACCGCATCATGCAGGGCGGCGATATCTCGGGCATTGAAAGCCTGAAGTGGATGGATCCGTTGTCGGTGGCCGAGCTGCTGCGCGGCGAGCATCCGCAGATCGTGGCGGCGATTCTGGTGCACCTGGAGTATGAGCAGGCTGCGGCCGTGCTGATGCAGTTCCCCGACCGGGCTCGCAGCGAGGTCATGCTGCGCGTGGCCACGCTGGAAGGCATTCAGCCCACGGCGCTCAAGGACTTGAACGAGGTGCTGTTCAAGGTGCTGGCGGGCGGCGACAAGGTGCGCAAGACCTCGCTGGGCGGCGTCAAGACCGCAGCCGAAATGCTCAACCAGATGGGCGGCAATGCCGATGTGGCGGTGCTCGACACCATCCGCAACTACGACCCCGAGCTGGCGCAGAAGATCATGGACAAGATGTTTGTCTTCGACGACCTGGTCAAGCTCGACGACCGCTCGGTGCAGCTGGTGCTGCGCGAGGTGGTGTCCGAGACGCTGATCGTGGCGCTCAAGGGCGGCTCCATGGAAGTGCGCGACAAGATTCTGGCCAATATGTCCATGCGTGCGGCCGAGTCGCTGCGCGAGGACCTGGAAGGCCGTGGCCCCATGCGTCTGTCCGAAGTGGAAGCCCAGCAGAAGGAAATCCTCAAGGTCGTGCGTCGTCTGGTCGAGGAAGGCCAGGTAACCATCGGCAGCGGTCCGGAGGACAGCTATGTCTAAGGGCCAGCCTCCGCGTTCGCACTCGCGCTTCATCCCGCAGGAAGAGATCGACGACAGCACCGTGGTGCAATGGCGCTTCGGCGCGGTGGATGCACAGGATCGCGGCGTCTTCGCGCCCGCACAGCAAGCTGCCTTCATACCGGCTGGGGTAGAGCATTTCAACGGTTTTTCCCCCTCGATTGCCCATCAACCGCAGGCGCAACCAGAGGTACAGGTTGTGGAGCCGGTGGAGCCAGCCGCCCCGGCTTTCGACGAGGAGCAGCTGCAGCAGATGCTGGAGCAGGCACGAGCCGAGGGCCATGCAAAGGGCCTGGCCGAAGGCCGCACACAGACCCAGCAGCAATGGCAGCAGCATCTGGACGACCATATCAACGGTGCGGGCCGCGAGAGTGCACAGCGTGTCGATGGCGTGTTGCAGGGCCTGGAAGACAACTTCAAGCAGCTGCAGTCGGGCATGGCCCAGGAGTTGCTGAATCTGGCCTGCGATATTGCCCGCCAGGTGGTGCGCCAGGAGTTGCGCAGCCAGCCCCAGGCCTTGCTGCCCGTGATTCGCGAGGCGCTGGACATGCTGGTCGACGAGAGCCGTCCGGTCACCGTTCGTCTGAACCCCGCGGACTTTGAACTGCTCGATGAAGCCCTGCGTGCCGAGCATGGCGCGCACAGCCGTATTCAGTGGCTGGGCGATGCCTCGATTGCCCCAGGCGATGTCAAGGTGGAGTCGGGCGGTGCCGAGATCGACGGTGGCCTGGACAAGCGCTGGCGCCGTGCCGTGGCGGCTCTGGGCCTGGTCTCCACCTGGTATGACGGAGACAAGGCATGAACCCCTGGCAGCAGTTCATGAGCCAGGCGCGCGCACGTTACGCCGAGCCTGTGCCGCTGGAATGCCAGGGCCGTCTGACCCGGTTGACCGGCATGGTGCTGGAGGCTTCGGGGCTGCGCGTGCCCGTGGGGGCGCAATGCCATATTCATCAGCATGGGCAGGAGCCTGTGCTGGCCGAGGTGGTCGGCTTTGCCGGCGAGCGCGCCTTTCTGATGCCTGCGGGCGATATTCAGGGTCTGTCCAGCGGAGCCATGGTGACGCCGGCAGCCCCCTTTGTTCCCGTGCCCCAGCTGGGCGTGATGGAGACCGAGAAGGTCAGCCAGACCGTGGGCGTGCTGCGTCTGCCCATGGGCGACGGCTTGCTGGGGCGGGTGGTGGATTCGCAAGGCATTCCGCTGGACCATGCGGGCGAGCTGGGCAGCGTGGTGCCCGAGGTGCTGGATCGCAACCCCATCAACGCCATGGACAGGGACCCCGTGCGCGAGCCGCTGGATACCGGTGTCAAGGCGCTGAACGCGCTGCTGACCGTGGGGCGCGGCCAGCGTCTGGGTCTGTTTGCCGGCTCGGGTGTGGGCAAGTCCGTGCTGCTGGGCATGATGGCGCGCTACACCCAGGCCGATGTGATCGTGGTGGGTCTGATCGGCGAGCGTGGCCGTGAGGTCAAGGAGTTCGTCGAGGACATTCTGGGCGCCCAGGACCGCAGCCGTGCCGTGGTCGTGGCCGCTCCCGCCGATGCGCCGCCGCTGCTGCGCATGCAGGGCGCCAGCTACGCCACGGCGATTGCCGAGCATTTTCGCGACAAGGGCAAGCATGTGCTGCTGCTCATGGATTCCTTGACCCGCTATGCCATGGCCCAGCGCGAAATCGCCCTGGCCATCGGCGAGCCGCCGGCCACCAAGGGCTACCCGCCATCCTGTTTTGCCAAGCTGCCCGCGCTGGTGGAGCGCAGCGGCAATGGTCTGCACGGCGTGGGCTCGATCACGGCCTTCTACACCGTGCTGTCCGAAGGCGACGATCAGCAGGATCCGATTGCCGATGCGGCCCGCGCCATTCTCGACGGCCACGTCGTGCTCTCGCGGGCTTTGGCTGAGACCGGGCATTACCCGGCCATCGATATCGAGCAGTCGGCGTCTCGCGTCATGCACAACGTGGTCTCGCGCGAGCATTTCGAGCTGGCGCGTCGCTTTCGCGCCGTCTATTCGCGCTACCAGAAGGGACGCGATCTGGTGCAGGTCGGCGCCTATGTCCCAGGCTCCGATCCGCAGCTGGACGAGGCGATTGCGCTGCAGCCCGCCATGACAGGGTTTCTGCAGCAAAGCATGTTTGAAAGCTCCAGCATGGAGCAAAGCCTGGCCGGCATGGCGCAAGCCATGCAGCGGGGCTGAGCATCAACGGGTTAGCCAGAGGGAGAGTCGCAGATGTCGTCCTTGAATGCCTTGAACGTCGCCATTGAAGCAGCAGAACGCAAGCGTGACGCGGCCCGCACCACCATGCAGGAGCGCCAGCGTGCTCAGCAGGCGGCACAGGCCCAGATGGATCAGTTGCAGGGCTATGTCCTGGAGATGCAGGCGCGCTGGGGGGCCCAGGAAGGGCTGGCCGTGCAGCCCGAGGTCATGCATCACCAGTATCAGTTCATGGAGCGCCTGCAGCACGCCATCGGTTTGCAGACCCGTGTGGTGGCGGACCAGGACATTCGGCTGGAGACCGCACGTCAGGCCCTGCTGGCGGCAGAGTTGCGCGTGACCAGCCTGCAGAAGGTGGTGCAGGCCCGCCGCCGTGATGTGGCACTGGCCCAGATGCGGCGCGAGCAAAAAGATACTGACGAGCGCGCCACCATGGCATTTTTTCGACGCAGCTTCGGCCTGCAACTTCAGGAGGCCTGAGCATGGCGGAAACCAGAATTGATGGGCCGCGCACCGGCAAGGCCATGGCGCAGTCCATGAGCTCGGCCAAAAGCGCTACGGCCGCAGCAGACGAGCCCGGCCAGGGCTTTTCATCGCTGCTGGCTTCGCTGGACGGATTCGTGACGGCAGGCCTGCCGCAGGCGGCGCAGCAGCCTGCCGAGACATCGGATGCGAAGCTGGCACCCCGCGAGCAGGATGCGCTGCTGATCGCTCAAGGTCATGCGCCGTGGATGAGTCTGGTCGGACAGACCGCCCAGCTGGACGGGCAGGGTGATGCCGATCTGCGCCAGGGCGTGGCCACCGACTTTCTTTCAGGCAGAGGCCATGCCGCGCAACTGGCCCATCGCCAGGCTTTGCAGCCCGGGTCCGGGGAGGCCCATGCCGCATTCATGGGCAAGGATTTTCAATCAAATCAAGCCCAAGCGTATACGACGCAAACGCAAGCAGCTATTAATTCTGATGCAGCTGTCTTGCAGCCGCAGCAGGACGCAGCCGCGCAGGGGCAGGACAGCGGACACAGCGCGCTGGCTTCGGCGGCGGAAGAGGTGCCTGCTGCGCGCCTTGAGCCTGCTGTGCATAAGGCGCAGGCATTGCCGCAGCAAGGCATCAGCCTGCAGGGCATGACAGCCGTGCAGCCGCAGGCCCTGGAAGGTCTCAAGGATTTGCTGCGTGCGGCCCGCTCGCCCCAGCAGGATGAAGCTGCGCCACAGGGCAAGATGGCGGCAGTGCAGGGCGGGGCCGACCTGCAGGCCGTAGCGGCTGCCGTCGGGGCAGCCATGGGCGCAGCGAGCGCAGGCATGCAGGGCGGCGGTCAGAACAGCTCCGACTTCGGCCAAAGCCTGGCGGGGCAGGATGCCGCACCTACAGAGCGTGAGCAGGAAGTGTCCGAGCAGGTGGCCTTCTGGGTGCATCAGAAAACGCAGAATGCCGCGCTGTCGATCCAGCATGAGGGCAAGGCTATCCAGGTCCAGGTGCAGCTGAACGGCCAGGAGGCTCATGTGCGCTTTGCCGCAGGCGATGAGCAGGCACGCCAGCTGCTGGCCGACGGTCAGGCTCAGCTGCGTGAGCTTTTGCAGGCCCAGGGGCTGAATCTGAGCGGCGTCAGCGTGGATGCGGGCGGTGCCGATGCCCGGTCCGGAGGCGACAGCCAGGGCGATGACGTCCAGCGCGGCCAGGCCAGGGTGGCCCGGGTCTCGGTCAATGCTGCCGAGCTGCCCATGAGTGCGGCCAGCGCACGCAATGGCGCGCGGCCAGTGCAGTCCGGCGTGGACCTTTTCGTGTAAATGATCGGTGCCGGCTCACGGAAACGGTGAGCCGGACATGGCGCGAAACCCGGAATGAAGCCGGGTTTCGCGCTTTTATTCGGGCAATGGTCAGAAGGGCGGGCGGCGAATAATTCAGGCGTGGATCTTCCGTGTCGCGGCAATGGCTGCGGGATGGATGCAGTCCCCCACTCTTGAGGAATACCCGCCGTGTCAGCCAATCCCAATGCCGCCCCTGTCGCACCTGCTCCTGCCAAAAGCAAGAAGCTGATCGTCATCGTGGCCATCGTTGCCGTGCTGGCCATCGTGGCTGCCGCAGCTTATGTGCTGATGATGCAGCGCCAGCACAGCAGCGCCGATGGCGAAGAAGAGGTCAGTGCCAAAGCCACAGTGCCCACTTTCCTGCCGCTGGACAATATGGTGGCCAATCTGGCCGACCCCGGCGGCGATCGTTTTGTGCAGCTGGGCATCACGCTGGAGCTGGCCGACGAGAAGACGGCTTCCACCGTCAAGCAATATCTGCCCAGCATCCGCAACGGCATTCTGATGCTGGTGTCCCAGCGCACGGCCGACGAGCTGCTGGCGCGCGAGGGCAAGGAAAAGCTGGCTGCCGACATCCTGACCGAGGTCTCGGCGCCGCTGGGCTTCGGCCCGAGCGCCAAGAAGCGCTCGCGTGACGACGAGGACGCCGACGAAGACAGCCCGCGTGCCAATCGCAAGGGGCCTGTGCGTCGCGTGCTGTTCTCCAGCTTCATCATTCAGTAAGCAGGGAGGGAGTGCATGAGCGATTCTTTTCTCTCCCAGGAAGAGGTTGATGCTCTTCTTGAAGGCGTTACCGGCGAAAGCCAGCGTTCCGAAGTGGTGGAGGTCGATCTCGGCCAGGTCCGCAGCTACGACATCTCCAGCCAGGAACGCATCGTGCGTGGGCGCATGCCCACCATGGAAATTGTCAACGAGCGCTTTGCCCGCAACTTCCGTATCGGCCTGTTCAACTTCATCCGCCGCAGCCCCGAGGTTTCCGTCGGCACGGTGACGGTGCAGCGCTACAGCGCCTTCCTGCGCGAGCTGGCTGTTCCCACCAATTTCAACATCATGGCCATTCGCCCGCTGCGCGGCAATGGTCTGATCGTCTGCGATCCCTCGCTGGTGTTCGGCGTGATCGACACGCTGTACGGCGGCACGGGGCGCCTGCAGACCCGCATCGAGGGGCGCGACTTCTCGACCACCGAGCAGCGCGTGATCAATCGCATGGTCAATGTGATCTGCGAGGAATACAAAAAAGCCTGGCATGGCATCTATCCGCTGGAGCTGGCCTATCAGCGATCGGAAATGCAGCCGCAGTTCGCCAACATCGCCACGCCCAGCGAAATCGTGGTCTCCACGGCTTTTCAGCTGGAGATCGGCGATATCTCTGGTTCCATCCACATCTGCATGCCTTATGCGACGCTGGAGCCGATTCGCGATGTGCTGTATTCGTCGACTCAGGGCGATGCCATCGAAGTGGACCGCCGCTGGGTCAAGGTGCTGACGCGGGAGATTCAGGCCGCCGAGGTCACGCTGGTGGCCGAGCTGGCCCGCGCCGATGCCACGGTGGAGCAGTTGCTGGCCATGCGCCCGGGTGACTTTATCGAGCTCGACCGCGAGCCGCTGATTCGCGCCTCCATCGGTGGGGTGCCGGTTTTCGAGTGCCAGTACGGCACGCACAACGACAAATATGCAATCCGCGTGGAACGCAGCCTGCGCGGCGGCGAGACCAGCTGGATGGGAGAGAAGCATGGCAATTGACGACAACAACAAGCCCGCGGGTGACGATCCGTTCTCCGGCTGGGCCGAGGCGCTGGAAGAGCAGCGTCAGCATGACCAGGCCGTCGAAGGCCCCGATCTGTCCGACCAGGGCGGGCCGCTGGCGGGCGACGCCGCACGCAGCTATGGCGATGTGCCAGTACACGATATCAACATGGTGCTGGACATTCCGGTTCAGCTGTCCGTGGAGCTGGGCCGCACCAAAGTGCCCATCAAATACATTCTGCAACTGGCCCAGGGCTCGGTGGTGGAGCTCGATGCTCTGGCCGGCGAACCCATGGACGTGCTGGTCAACGGCTACCTGATCGCCCAGGGCGAGGTGGTGGTGGTCAATGACAAGTTCGGTATCCGCCTGACGGACGTGGTGACACCGTCCGAGCGTCTGCGCCGGGTCAGCCGTGGTTGATAACGCGGCAAACTCTGCGGCAGCGGCCCCTTCCATGTGGCCCACGCTGCTGCTGGTCGTCCTGTTTGTGGCGGTCATGGCGGCATTGCCCTGGCTGGTGCGTCGTCTGCAGCAAGAAAACCTCCTGCCCCGTGGCATGGGGATGGCCCGTGGTGCCGCCTCAGTTCCGGCGCAGGTGCTGGGCACGCTGGCCATTGGCCCGCAGCAGCGGGTGGTGACCGTGCAACTGGGTGAAGGGGAGCAGGCCGTGCGCCTGGTGCTTGGTGTGACGGCGCAGCAGATCCAATGCCTGCATGTGCTGCAAGATCCGTCCGCATCCTTGCAATCCGCCCGTGCAGCCCATTCACCTGCCGTCTCATCGTTTACCGACTCGCTGATGCGCGCGCAGGCCGACGAAGCGGCCCGGAATTCTGGAAATGTCTAAATTCGTCTCTCGTGCTGCTGCCGCTGTCCTGCTGGCCATGCCCCTGATGGCCGCAGCCCAGGGCGCGCCCGCCAGTCTGCCGCTGCTGGTAGGCCAGGGCGCGGGCGGCACCAGTTATTCGGTGCCCATCCAGACACTGCTGTTTTTCACGGCGCTGTCGTTCCTGCCCGCCATCTTGCTGTTGATGACGGGCTTTACCCGCATCGTCATCGTGCTGAGCCTGCTGCGCCAGGCGCTGGGCACGCAGTCCGCGCCGCCCAATCAGGTGGTGATCGGTCTGTCGCTGTTTCTCACCATGTTTGTGATGGGGCCGACGCTGGACAAGGTCTATCAGGACGCCTATCTGCCCTATACGCAAAACAGCATCAGCTTCGAGCAAGCCATGGAAAAGGCCGAAGCCCCCATGCGCGGCTTCATGCTCAAGCAGACGCGCCAGTCTGACTTTGCGCTGTTCAAGCGCCTGGCCAAGCTGGATGCGAATGTCACGGCGGAAACCGCACCTCTGCGTGTGCTGGTGCCGGCCTTTGTGACCAGCGAGCTGAAAACGGCTTTTCAGATCGGCTTCATGATCTTCATTCCGTTTCTGGTCATCGACATGGTGGTGTCTTCCATCCTCATGTCGCTGGGCATGATGATGCTTTCGCCCGTGCTGGTGGCCCTGCCTTTCAAGCTCATGCTGTTTGTGCTGGCCGATGGCTGGAACCTGATCATCGGCTCTCTGGCGGCGAGCTTTGCGACATGAGATACCCCCTGAGGCGCTTGCCTAGGCGGCCCCGCGCCTTCCCCCAAGGGGACGACACCTTCGGTGCGGGGCGGCCCTTCCTCGGTGTCTCGCACATTGAGCCGCGGCGGTTGCAAGCGTATTGGATTCATTGAATTTTTAAGAGAACGTCATGACCTCTCAGTTTGTTCTGACCTTTGGCCGCGAGGCGCTGACCCTGCTGCTCATGATCTCCATGCCGGTGCTGGGCGTGGTCATGGGCGTGGGTCTGCTGGTGAGCGTCTTTCAGGCCGTGACCCAGGTGCATGAGGCCACGCTGGCTTTTGTGCCCAAGCTCATCGCCGCCGTGCTGGTGTTTGCCGTGGCAGGGCCGTGGATGCTGTCCACGCTGGTGGATTTCATTCGTCGCACCATAGAGAGCATTCCAGGTTCGGTGGGATGATTTCCTTTAGCGAAGCGCAGATTGCCGCCTGGCTCTCGCCACTGATCTGGCCGTTTGTGCGCGTGCTGGCGCTGTTCACCACGGCGCCCGTGTTTTCTCAGAAAGCCATTCCCATGCGACTCAAGGTGGGGCTGGCTTTTCTGGTTGCGCTTTGCGCGCAGCCGGTGCTGGGCGAGCAGACGGTGGTCAGCATTGCCTCGGCCCAGGCACTGGGCACTCTGGTGCAGCAGGTGGTGATAGGTCTGTCCGTGGGTTTTGCCGTGCGCCTGGTGATGGCGGCCATTGAAGTCGCCGGTGAAGTGGTGGGTCTGCAGATGGGCCTGAACTTCGCGTCTTTCTTCGATCCGACCAGCAATGCCCAGCTCAGTGCCGTGGCGCGCTTCATGGTGCAGATCGCCACCTTGCTGTTCATCGTCATCAATGGTCATTTGCTGGTGTTGATGGCGGTTCTCAAGAGCTTTGAGGCCTTCCCCGTCGATGGCAACTTTCTGCAGGCCATCTCCCAGATGCGGATCCACGAGATGGGCAGCGCCGTCTTTGCCAGCGCTTTCTGGATTGCCCTGCCCATGATTGCCATGCTGCTCTTCGTCAACCTGGTGCTGGGCATCATCTCCCGTGTCGCGCCGCAGATGAATATCTATGCCGTGGGCTTTCCTGTCACCTTGACTGTGGGGCTGCTGGGCCTGACGGCGACTCTGCCTTTGCTGGAGCAGCCCCTGGTGGCCTTGCTCCAAAAGGGGATGGCAGTCTTCGGGGTTTAGTGCGAAGCACTATCTATTTGATAGCCTGGTGCGCTTTATGGCAAAGGGATAAGACCGCTTTGGCCTCAAGCGAAAAAACTGACTCGATGCGGGCGCGCAAGCCAGTGATGACCCGCCGCTCGGCTCAGGGTGTATCTATCAGCCCATTCTTGATGGCATAGGCGGTCAGCTCCGCGTTGCTGCCCATGCCCAGCTTCTCCAGCACCCGTGCCCGGTACACGCTCACCGTCTTGGGGCTGAGCATCAACTCCTGCGCAATATCGGTCTGGCGCTGACCGCTGGCAATCTTCAGCAGCGTCTGCATTTCGCGCTCGGACAAGGTTTCATGCGGCACGGGAGCGGCAGGCTGGGCCAGGCTGTCGGCCAGCATCTGGGCCACTTCGGCAGTCAGGTATTTGCGTCCGCTGTGGACGGTGCGCACGGCGTCGATCAGCAGCACCGGATCCCCCGCCTTGTTGGCATAGCCGGCCGCGCCAGCCTTGATGCTGCGCAAGGCGTACTGGTCTTCGGGATACATGGAGACCATGATGACGCGGATCTGCGGATGCGTCTCGCGCACGCTGGCCAGCACTTCCAGGCCGCTGCGGCCCGGCATATTGATGTCCAGCAGCAGCACATCGCAAGCTGCATCGCGCAGTTGCTCACGCAGTTCGGCATAGCTGCCGGCTTCTGCGGTGACGCTGATGTCCGTCGCCTCTGCCAGGGTGTCGCGTATGCCCCGGCGCAAAATGGCATGGTCGTCGCACAGCACCACGTGAATCAAGGTCGCTCTCCCAGGAAGTCAGATGGCAGACCGGACGAGCGCGTGGTTGGGTGGCTCATGCCTGGATCTCTGCCAGAGGAATGGTGAGAATGATAGAGGTTCCTCGGCCGGGGTGGCTACTCACATCCAGCCAACCTTGAATTGTTCGCGCGCGCTCACTTAGACCTCGAAGTCCGAAAGACTGAGGCTTTTTGCGATCATCCTGGCTCAGACCTACCCCGTTATCTGTTACTTCCAGTGTCAAAAAACCCTCGTGGTCGGACAAATCCAGCGTCACCTGGCTGGCTTGTGCGTATTTGCTGATATTGGTCAAGGATTCCTGTGCCGTTCGGTAGACCACCACCTGCTGCGCGGGTGCTATTTCCATATGCTCACGGCTGGTGTGCAACCGGGCGGGTATGCCTGTGCGGCGCTCGAAGTCCTGGGCCAGCCATTGCACGGCGGCCACCAGTCCCTGATCCAGCACGGGCGGGCGCAGGTTCTGCATGATGCGCTGGCTGGCGCCCAGGGCGTGTTCCAGCATCTCCAGTGCCGATTTGGCATGCTCGCGCTGCTTGCCCTCGGGGCTGTTGCGGATCAGCCAGGCCAGATCAAACTTGACGGCAGTGAGCGAGCCGCCTATGTCGTCGTGAATCTCGCGCGAGATATTGGCGCGCTCCTGCTCGATGCTGGTGTGCAGATGTTCGGTCAGCTCGGCCAGGCGCTTTTCAGACTCGGCCAGCTGCAGTGCGGCGCGGCGGCGGGCTCGCCTCGCCTCATGGACCTCCATGGCGCGCTTGATGACATGGGGCAGGCCGTTGATCTGGTCCTTGAGCAGATAGTCGCTGATGCCCAGCCGCATGATGTCCACGGCGGCGGATTCGCCGATGGCGCCCGACAACAGCACAAAAGGAGGGGCATCGGCACGGGTTCGCACCAGGTCCCAGACGTCGAGAGCCGTGAAGCCGGGCAGATGATAGTCCGCCAGAATCAGGTCGAAATCCTGTGCCTCAAGGGCGCCCTGTACCTCCTGCAGACTGTCCACGGTCGTGAGCGTGCAGGGCAGCTGCCCGCGCTTGAGGCTCAGGCGTGCCAGAGCCTGATCTGCGACAGAGTCTTCAATATGAAGGATTTTCAAGGTCTGATTCCGGAATTGCATATCGCCAAGGACGCTATCATTGGATACATTTTGGAACATCGAGGGTAGTCGTCAAGTGTGGCCGTGCGGTCACGGGGCGGGCTGCCGGGCGGTTCATTTCGTGGAGCATGGCGGCGTGGCTGTCATGATGGTTTTACGCAGTTGGAGTAACAATGCAGACGATGCAAAACCCTTCGGGTGTGCCTGCAGTTGCCGTGCCGGTGATGGTGGCTGCGGAGCTGCAGGATGCCTTGCTGGTCACACTGCGTGATCTGCAGCGTCTTGAAGGGCTGCTGGACCATGCCACGCACAATCTGCTGGAGCGCTTCGAGCAAGTCAACGGGCAATTGTCGCAGCCGGCTTTGCCCGATTCGGCTGCGCTGGCTACAGCACGTGAGTCGTTGCGGCTGGCCGTGACCGAGCTCCAGTTTCACGATATGTCGTCTCAGCTGATTGCCCATATGGCACATACCTTGCAAGCCTGCGCTTTCAGGCTCGGGGCTGCCGCCATGGGCAGGGATGAGGATGAGGCGGAGTCCGCCATCAGTCTGCCAAACCTGCCCGAAAAGCCCAATCCCGTCACGCAAAGCGAGATGGATGCAGGCTCTGTGGAGCTGTTTTGAACTTCTACCCTGTTTTCCGTTGCCCGTCTGTTGGAGCTGTACATGCGATCGATTCTGGCTGTTGATGATTCCCCCTCGATGCGAAAGATGGTGTCTTTCACGTTGAGCAGTGCTGGTTTTAAGGTGGTGGAAGCCGTCGACGGTGTGGATGCGCTGGAAAAAGCACAGGCGCAAAACATCGATCTGGTGCTGGCCGACCAGAACATGCCGCGCCTGGACGGCATCGGTCTCACGCGCAAGCTCCGCGAAAACCCGAAGTTCAAGGGCACGCCCATCTTGATACTGACCACGGAATCCAGCGATCTGATGAAGCAGGCGGGCCGGGCCGCAGGTGCCACGGGCTGGCTGGTCAAGCCCTTCGATCCCAATCGATTGATCGAAGTTATTCAAAAAGTGCTGCGTTAAGCCGATAACAACGAATCACAGCAGGAAACACCATGGCGGATACACACCAGGATGGCGCAGGTTCGGGCGCAGACTTCGACCTTAGCCAGTTCTATCAAATCTTTTTCGAGGAAGCCAGCGAGAACCTCGACCAGATGGAGCAGATGCTGCTCAGCCTGGACCTTTCGGCCGCCAACGATGAAGAGCTCAACGGTATTTTCCGCTGCGCTCACTCCATCAAGGGCGGTGCGGCGACCTTCGGCTTCTCGGATGTGACCGAGCTCACGCACCGCATGGAATCCCTGCTGGACCGCCTGCGTCGCCACGAAATCACGCCCATCCCCGAGATGGTCGATGTGCTGCTGGAGTCGGCGGACGCCAGCCGCAGCCTGCTGGCACGTCACCAGTCTGGTGATGAGGGCGAACCGGTTTCCACTGCGGAACTGGTGGTGCGCATCGAGGCTCTGGCCCAGGGCCTGACCGAAATCCCCCAGGTCAACCGCAGTGCCGCGGCTGCCGAGCCTGTGCAGCCAGTTGCCGTTGTTGCCGCGGTGGTGGCGGATACGCCCGCTCAAGCTCCGGCCCCTGCTGCAGCCCAGGTGGCAGAGCCAGTCCCTGTGATCGGTACCGAGCCTCCCGAGGGTGCGCGCGAGCTGACGATCGAGATCGGCCCGCTGTCCCGGCTGGAGCTGGGCGACGCCATCAAGGAGCTGTTCCGGGATATTCCGGGTCTGGGCACGATTCAGGATCAGGTCGGCACCAAGGCCGATCACCGCCTGTTCAAGGTCAGAACGGTGTCCACCGATGACGAGCTGCGCGATCTGTTTGTCTTCCATGTCTCCAAGGAGCAGGTGCAGATCAGCGATGCCGCCCAACCGCAGAACGCAACCGAGCCCGTGGTCGAGCCGCTGGAAGCCGTGGTGGATGAAGAAGCCGCCATGCCGCCCCACAATCTGCCGGCCGAAGAAGCCTACGGTTTTTTTGCGGGAGCTCCGGGCAGCCCCGAGGCTCAGCAAAATCAGGAGCATGCCGTGATTGGCGGCGCTGGGGGCACGGTGCAGAAGGCCACACCCAAGGCTGCCGCTGCGCATATGGAGTCCACCAGCATCCGCGTGGATGTGAAGAAGGTGGACCAGCTCATCAATCTGGTGGGCGAGCTGGTCATCACCCAGGCCATGCTGGCGCAGAACAGCCAGGGGCTGGACCCGACGACCTATCAGCAGCTGCTGGCCGGCCTGGCCGATCTGGATCGCAACACGCGCGACCTGCAAGAGTCCGTGATGTCGATCCGCATGATTCCCATGTCCACGGTTTTCAGCCGCTTCCCGCGCATGCTGCGCGACCTGGCGGGCAAGCTGGGCAAGAAGATCGATCTGGTTACGCTCGGCGAAGCCACCGAACTGGACAAGGGCCTGGTCGAGAAGATCACCGATCCGCTGACCCATCTGGTGCGCAACAGCGTGGACCACGGCATCGAGATGCCCGAGGACCGCATCGCTGCGGGCAAGTCCGAGCATGGCACGCTGACGCTGGCGGCATCCCATCAGGGCGGCTCCATCGTCATCGAGGTGCGCGACGACGGCAAGGGCATGAATCGCGAGAGGATTCTGAACAAGGCGCGCGAGCGCGGCATGGATGTCTCCGACAGCATGCCCGACAGCGATGTCTGGCAGCTGATCTTTGCGCCCGGCTTCTCCACGGCCGATGTGGTTACCGATGTCTCGGGCCGCGGCGTGGGCATGGACGTGGTCAAGCGAAACATCACCTCGCTGGGCGGCACGGTGGAGATCGAGTCCGTTGCCGGCGTGGGCATGAAGGTGGCCGTGCGCCTGCCGCTGACGCTGGCCATCATGGACGGCATGTCCGTCGGGGTGGGCGAAGAGGTCTATATCCTGCCGCTGTCCTCGGTGGTCGAGTCCTTCCAAGTCAAGGCCGACGATGTCAACACCGTGGCCAATGGCACGCAGCTGGTCAAGGTGCGCGACGAATACATGCCGGTGATCGCGCTGGAGCGAACCTTCCAGGTGCCGCGCGCCGATGAAAGCCAGACCAGCAACATCATGGTGGTGGTCGAGGCCGAAGGCAGCCGCGTGGCGCTGCTGGTGGACGAACTGCTGGGCCAGCACCAGGTGGTGGTCAAGAACCTGGAAAGCAATTACCGCAAGGTGCCCAATGTCTCGGGCGCCACCATTCTGGGCGACGGATCCGTTGCGCTGATTCTGGATACGGGCGCTCTGGTGCGCCGTACCCGCCATTGAGGCCGCAGGCCTGAGCCGTCGCCGAGCCGAACAACGCAGAGAGAGCTGACATGAACATCATCAACAAGACTGCCGAAGGCGTGGCCACCGGTGCCCGCGAATATCTGACCTTCCGCCTGGGCGAGGAGGAATACGGCATCGACATCCTCAAGGTGCAGGAAATCCGTGGCTACGAGCAGCCCACGCGCATTGCCAACGCACCCGAGTTCATCAAGGGAGTGGTCAATCTGCGCGGCACCATCGTGCCCATCGTGGACATGCGCCTGCGCTTCAACTGCTCCGAGGTGGAGTACAACGCCTTTACCGTGGTCATCATCCTGAACCTGCGCAATCGCGTGGTCGGCATTGTGGTGGACTCGGTCAGCGATGTGATGGAGCTGCCCGCCGATGCCGTGCGTCCCGCACCCGATATCGAAAGCGCCATCGACAGCGGCTGCATTCTGGGCCTGGGTTCTGTGGGCGAGCGCATGTTGATCCTGCTGGACATCGAGAAGCTCATGGGCAATGTCGACATGGGCCTGGTGGCCTCCGAAGCCTGAGTGCGCCAGAGGTCCGTGTGCTGAACCTGGGACGTAGCGCTTCATTCGCAGCCTCTCCTGCCAGGCTTGAGCAGGACGATGAGGCGCTGCCGGGCGGCATGTCCGGCCCGCTGGCGCAGGGGCGCGAGTTCGTCTGGTCCAACCGCGACTTTGCCCGTGTGCAGGCCCTGATCTACAAGCGTGCCGGCATCAGCCTGCATGACGGCAAGCACGCCATGGTCTACAGCCGTCTGTCGCGCCGCCTGCGCGAGACCGGGCATGAGAGCTTTGTCAGCTATCTGGACTGGCTGGAGAGCATCAACGACGGGCCTGAATGGCAGGAGTTCGTCAATGCTCTCACCACGAATCTGACCTCGTTCTTCCGCGAGCAGCATCACTTCGACATCCTGGCCCAGCATCTGCGCAGCCACAAACCCGGCGGCAATGGCTGGAAGGTATGGTGCAGCGCGGCCTCCACGGGGGAGGAGCCTTATTCCATCCTGATGACGGCGATGGAGAGTCTCGGTGCCTCGGCCAGCTTTCAGCTCATGGCCAGCGATATCGACTCGCGCGTACTGGATACCGCCTCGCGCGGCATCTACCGGGCAGAGAATCTCAAGGGCGTGAGCACCGAGCGGCTGCACCGCTTTTTCCTGCGCGGGCGCTCGGCCAACTCCGGCATGGTGCGCGTCAAGCCAGAGCTGCGCCGCATGGTGGACTTTCTCAACGTCAACCTGATCGCCGGAGATTGGCCGTTCCGGGAGAGCTTCGACATCGTCTTCTGTCGCAACGTGATGATTTATTTCGACGCACCGACCCAGCGTCGCGTGCTGGAGCGCATTCATCAGGTGATGCGTCCGGGCGGGCTGCTGTTTGTCGGTCATGCCGAGAACTTCAGCGATTCGCGCGATCTGTTCGCGCTCAAGGGCAAGACCGTCTATGAGCGCCAATGAAGCTGAAGGGCAGGGCTGCAAGTCATGAGGAATCTGAGCTCTCCGCTGGATCTGCCAGGTGCTGGCGCTGCCAGACCCCTGCGCGGCAACAGCTTCGTGCCCCAGGGCTATCCTGATCCGGCCATGCCGGCGCCGGTCTCATCGCTGGAGCAGCTCAAGCGCCAGCCGCGCCAGCCGGGCGAGGCCTCGTTCTTCTACTACGACCCGCACTTCCAGCTCAATTCGGCCAAGGTGTTGCCGGGCGAGTACTTTGTCTCGCGCGACGAGATGGCCATCGTCACCGTGCTGGGTTCCTGCATCGCGGCCTGCCTGTGGGATCGTTTCATGCGCATTGGCGGCATGAACCACTTCATGCTGCCCGATGGCGACAGCAGCGATGTTTCGGGGCGCTATGGTTCGTACGCCATGGAGCTGCTGATCAACGAGATGCTCAAGCTGGGCGCACGGCGCGAATCCATGCAGGCCAAGATTTTTGGTGGCGCCCAGGTCATGGCCAATTTCACGACCATGAATGTGGGCGAGCGCAACACCAGTTTTGTGACAGAGTATCTGCAAACCGAGCGCATTCCCATCGTCTCCGAGGACGTGCTGGATATCTATCCGCGCAAGGTGGTGTTTTTTCCATCCACGGGCAAGGCCATGGTCAAGCGCCTGGCACACGCCCATCCCGAGGCATTGGTGCAGCAGGAAATCACTCGCGGCAACGCGGCTGCGGTGGCACGCAATACGGCGGGCGGCTCGGTGGATCTGTTTTGAGGAAGGTTGAGCGTTGTTAAAGCCAAAAATCCGGGTGATCGTGGTGGACGACTCTGCGTTGGTGCGCAGTCTTCTGGCCGAGATCATCAATCGCCAGCATGACATGGAGTGCATAGGCTCGGCCAATGACCCGTTGATCGCACGCGAAATGATCCGCGATCTGAACCCCGACGTCATCACGCTGGATGTGGAAATGCCCCGCATGGACGGCATCGATTTCCTCGGGCGGCTCATGCGCCTGCGTCCCATGCCGGTGGTGATGATCTCCACCCTGACCGAACGCGGTGCCGAAGTCACCATGCGCGCCCTGGAGCTGGGTGCCATCGACTTTGTGGCCAAGCCCCGCGTCGGCGTGGCCAACGGCCTGCAGGAGCTGGCCAGCCAGATCGTGGACAAGATTCGCGTGGCTGCCGTGGCCCAGGTGCACCGCCTGCCGGTGGTGCCGAACGGCGTGGCTGCGGCAGCGAGTGCGGGCGCCAAGCCTGCTGCGCCCCGCGCGCCAGCGGCGCCCAGCCTGCTGGGGCGCATCTCGACCGAAAAAATCATCGCCATCGGAGCCTCCACGGGAGGGACGGAAGCGATTCGTGAGGTGCTCACGCATCTGCCGGCCGACTGCCCGGCCATCGTCATCACCCAGCACATGCCGCCGGGCTTCACCACCAGTTTTGCGGCTCGGCTCAACAGTCTTTGCCAGATGACGGTCAAGGAGGCCACGCATGGCGAGCGTTTGCTGCCCGGTCACGCCTATATCGCTCCTGGCGGCAAGCATTTCTCCATCACGCGCAGCGGTGCCAACTATGTGGCCGTGGTCGATGATGCGCCGCCCGTCAACCGCCACAAGCCCTCGGTGGAAGTGCTGTTCAAGTCCGTGGCCGCCAGCGCCGGGCGCAATGCCTACGGCATCATGCTCACCGGCATGGGGGCCGATGGCGCCACCGCCATGCGCGAGATGCGCGATGCCGGCAGCTACAACCTGGTGCAGGACGAGAGCACTTGCATCGTCTTCGGCATGCCCCGCGAAGCCATTGCCCATGGTGCGGCCGACGAGGTGCTGCCTCTGCCGCAGATCGCTCACGCCCTGCTGACCAAGCTGCGCGGCGGCTCGGATCAGGTGCATCACCGTATCTGAGATTGAATAAAAAGAGAGCGCTTTGCGCCTGCCAGGTATTGATTTCAAGGCTTTATAAGCCTGAAGTCATTACATGACAAGCGCAAGGTGCTCTCTTATTTGATGGCCTGATTACTCAGACAACAAGGTCCAGCGCTCCAGCGCCTCCATCAGCGCCTCGTCGATCTCCGCATCGCGCTGGTGCATGGCGACGGCCTTGGCGTTGTCGCTGGCAAACAGGCTGCCGTCGGCCAGCGCTTGCTGAATCTGCTTTTGCTCGGTCTCCAGTGCGGCAATCGTGGCCGGCAGGGCTTCCAGTTCGCGCTGATCCTTGTAGCTGAGCTTCTTCTTGGGGCTGGCCGCAGCGTCGGTGCGGCTTGCGACGGGCTTGGGCTCCTCCTTGGGGGCGGACTTGGCTTGCGCGGCTTCGGCCATGGCCTTGCTGCGGCGCGATTGCTCCATCCAGTCCGTCACGCCACCTTCGTATTCGCGCCAGTGGCCGGGGCCTTCCCAGGCAATCGTGCTGGTGACTACGTTGTCGAGGAAAGTGCGGTCGTGGCTGACGAGAAAGACCGTGCCGTCATAGCTTTGCAGCAGGTCTTCCAGCATGTCCAGCGTCTCGATGTCCAGATCGTTGGTCGGCTCGTCCAGCACCAGGACATTGGCTGGTCGCGCAAACAAACGGGCCAGCAGCAGGCGGTTGCGCTCGCCGCCTGACAGCGATCGGACCGGGGAATGCGCACGTGCCGGAGAGAACAGAAAGTCCGCCAGATAGCTCTTGACGTGCTTTTTCTGGCTGCCGATCTCGATCCACTCGCTGCCGGGGCTGATGAAGTCCTCCAGCGTGGCATCCAGATTCACCTGATGACGCATCTGGTCGAAGTAGGCCACTTGCAGATTGCCGCCCAGGCGAACCTGGCCGCTGTCCGGAGCCAGCTCGCCCAGGATCATCTTCAGCAGCGTTGTCTTGCCTGCGCCGTTGGGGCCCAGCAAGCCGACCTTGTCGCCACGCAAAATGGTGCCGCTGAACTTCTCGACGATCTTCTTTTCGCCAAAGGACTTGCTGACATCGGTCAGCTCGGCCACGATCTTGCCCTGATAGCCGTCGCCCTTGCCGGATGCGATATCCATATTTACGCTGCCCAGCACATCACGGCGCTGGGCGCGGCTGGCACGCAATTCCTGCAGGCGGCTGATGCGGCTCTGGCTGCGGGTGCGACGGGCTTCCACGCCCTTGCGAATCCACACTTCCTCCTGAGCCAGCAGCTTGTCCGCCTTGGCGTTGATCACGGCCTCCTGATTGAGTTGTTCTTCCTTTTGCAGCACGTACTGGGAGAAATTCCCGGGATAGGTGCGCAGAACGCCCCGATCCAGCTCCACGATGCGGGTGGCGATGCGGTCCAGAAAGCTGCGGTCGTGGGTGATCGTGATCACGCTGCCCTTGAAGGCAATCAACAACTCCTCCAGCCACTCGATGGAGTCCAGGTCCAGGTGGTTGGTCGGTTCGTCGAGCAGCAGGACATCGGGGCGGGCCACCAGAGCCTGGGCCAGCGCCACGCGCTTGCGGGTGCCGCCGGACAGACTGCCCACCACAGCGTTCGGGTCCAGATGCAGGCGCTGCAGCGTTTCTTCCACGCGCTGCTCCCAGTTCCAGGCGTCATAGGCCTCGATCTGCGTCTGCAACTCGTCCAGATCCTCACCCTCGCCGCCGGCCAGGTAGCGCTCGCGAATCGCAATCACGGCCGCAATGCCGTCGGATGCCGACTCGAAGATGGTGTGCGCAGGGTTCAGGTCGGGTTCCTGCGCCACATAGGTAATGCGGACTCCGTTCTGCACCTGAAGCTGGCCGTCATCGGCCTTTGCCAAGCCACCCAAAATCTTGAGCAACGAAGACTTGCCGGCGCCGTTGCGGCCGATCAGGCCGACGCGCTCGCTGGTCTCCAGGGAAAAATTTGCGTGGTCCAGCAGGGCCACGTGCCCGAACGCCAATTGAGCGTCTAACAAAGTAATCAGTGCCATCGTGCCTGCATTATCGTTGGCCTCCATAGAGACAGCGGGCGTAAGGCCGCTGTCTCTATCTCTGGCTCTGGACGCCGCCCAGGCAAAGACCACGCTGGCAGATGAATCTTTTGTGTCAGAAGCGGGTTGGCTAGGGTTTTTCCTATGCTATAGTTCGATCCATCGCAGCAAACGACTGCCTCGCAAAACTTCAAAAGTTCTTGCGCGGCGCATCGGAAGTTGTGATACACTGCAAGGCTTCGCTGATCGCAGCAAGCAACGAGATTCAAGATCGGGTTTTCCGGTTTTGCACTCGGTTCCTTAAAAAAA
>NZ_JBSIFD010000046.1:0-22722 GCF_053615495.1 Comamonas sp. HJ-2
TAGGGTTAATGCGTGGGTCAGATTGAGATGGAAAAACCGGGGGCTAGTGGGTCACTTCTG
Source organism: Comamonas sp. HJ-2 (assembly GCF_053615495.1). Classification (NCBI taxonomy): domain Bacteria; kingdom Pseudomonadati; phylum Pseudomonadota; class Betaproteobacteria; order Burkholderiales; family Comamonadaceae; genus Comamonas; species Comamonas sp. HJ-2. The sequence goes on from NZ_JBSIFD010000046.1 coordinate 61, forward strand.
GGTGGAAATCAACACGCATACTGCGTGCGGTTCGCAAGCATCTGGGAATGGATATCGCCTTTGTCTCACACTTCGGTGCGGCCGAACGGGTGCTCAAGCATTTGGACAGTGTTTCGGGCGGGCCGCTCTATCAAGGCCAGAGCATTCCCATGCAGGAGGGATACTGCCTGAAAGTTGTTCATGGCGAGCTGCCCGAATGCATTCCGGACACAAGTCGTGTGCCGGTTGCTCAGCATATTTCTGCAACACATGCCATTCCAATTGGGTCCCATTTGAGTGTTCCCGTCCGTCTCACGGATGGGCATGTGTATGGGACGCTTTGCTGCTTCAGCTACCTCCCGAATCCAACGCTAGGGGAACGCGACATGCAATTGCTGCGCGCATTTGCAGAGATCCTGGCAGACCGTATCGAAGAGCAGGCTGCCGAGGAGCAGGTCAAGGCACGGTTGGTCGGTGAAGTCCGATCCGCGTTGGCGCACGGTGATCCGAGGATGGTTTTCCAGCCGATCTGCAGTTTGCGTGACAAGGCCATCTGCGGCTTTGAAAGCCTTTCGCGTTTTGATGTCGAGCCCAGGCATGCGCCGGATTATTGGTTCGATGTGGCAGACAAGGCCGGTTTGGGCATTGACCTGGAGTTGTGCGCTGTTTCCAAGGTGCTGCCAGCGCTGGAGCGGCTGCCCGCCAACAGCAGCGTAAGTGTCAACTGCTCGCCACAATTGCTGCTCAGCAGCAAATTCCATCAACTACTTGATGGCATTGATGATCTCTCACGTCTGGTCCTGGAGATTACAGAACATGCTGCGGTCAAGGATTACAAGGCTCTTGCCATTGGGCTGGAGCCTTACCGTCGCCGGGGTGCGAAACTGGCGGTTGACGATGCTGGTGCAGGCTATTCCAGCATGCGGCATATCCTCAATCTCGAGCCCGAGATCATCAAGCTGGATATGAGTCTTACTCACTCTATCGATACAGATGAGAAACGGCGTGCACTGGCCAGAGGCCTCATCAGCTTCGCGCACGAAATAGGAAGCCTGGTGATTGCAGAGGGCGTTGAACGGCCGGAAGAGCTGGATATGCTGCAAAGGCTTGGAGTGGATTGCGCTCAAGGGTATTTGCTTTCCAGGCCACTTGAGATTGATGCCGCGGCGGTGTTCTCGCTTCACTAGTCGGCAGGTGTCGCTACATAGGCGGTCGCATCGTTTGAGTGCCTGGCAACCGATCTCGTCCAGCAGACGGGTGGCTTAGCTCGCTTCGTTCGCCTGCATCGAGCAGGCCTTGGCGCTTCTTGTGACTGCTTTGCAAAGGGCCTGAGCCCATATGGAGCCTCGGGTGACGGGTGATTGGTTTGTGCTTGGTCCTAGCGTAAACATCTATGTAGTGCTGTCAATCAGTGCGAGCATACTGTTTGCAAATATCAATTGCACGAGGACGCTATGAAGTGGCTGCTTGTCAGTTTTGCGCTCATGGTGTTGACGCTCTGCGTCAGCTTTGTCGCGTCGGTCGCGGACGACCTGAGGCAAGGAAGCGATCAGGATTGACTACCGGGGTTTTCAGGACCCCTCATGAGGCATTTCCACACCATCGAATGCAACCGTCACGCCCATGATGTTGCGGTCTATTTCCATTGGGCGTCCAATTCCCTCAAGCTTGACGTTGTAGCTGCCGCGATCGAACTGCCTGGCATTGCTGGCGCAGCTTGATGCGCCTTCCAATGCCTCGGGAATGCTTGGCAAGCGCGCATGTGAGCGGTGTTGACCTGAAATTCATAGATCAGGGCTGAAATCTCCAATAGCAGCTATGCGCCGTCGGTTCTGAGAAAACCCGAAGGAGCGCCTTGCTGTCTCCAACCGGAAGTGGCTTTGGAAGCCGCCTCAGGCAGCTACACACTGCATCACCACCGAATCGCTTGACCAGCCACCACCAAGGACTCAATGCACCAATTGGGGCAAAAAATGAGTGCGGCTGCATGGTGCTTCTGGCAGAAGAAATACCTGATTTCAGTGATTGCCCTTGCAGTTCTTGCCCGTTTAAGTATTGCCGCCTTGGTCTATCACTTCTTCATCAAGGCGCTGGGAATCTTGCTGTTTCTGGTGGAGATTGTGTGGTTCATTGCCAAGCCTCTCTGCTCCGAGATTGCTGCATGGTATTTGCGCTGGCCTCAGATCGTCCGTAGTCGAAGAGCACGTTGGAGTGCCATCGGAGCCTTTGCACTTATTGCACTTTGCTGGCTGCCTCTGCCTGCCCCAATCCGCACCGAGGGTATGTTGCAATCCAGCGAAATCTGGCCTTTGCATGCGCTTGATGCATCGCAGCTGCAGCAGCAAATGTTTGGCGACGCACGCATGGTCGAGGTCGATGCCCCTGTCTTTATGCTGGACTCCCCGGCTCTCAAGGCCGCTCAGGCTCAAAACGATGCGCAGAGGACCCAGTATTCGCAGCAAATAGCGGCAGCAGGTTTCGACTCTGAGCTGCGCAGGGACTGGCAGGTTCTGCAAGAGCGTCAGCTGCAGGCGGCTACTCAACAGCAGGCAGTGGAAACCGAAGCCAGTCGCTACCGTCTGAATGCCTCGGGCACTGGAGTTCTGCGCGACGTGGATCCGGATCTTCGACTGGGAGACTGGCTGGCCCGGAATGAATTGCTGGGTAGAGTCGTGGGCGGCGATCGGCTGGAGGTTCTTGCCTATGTGCAGGAAGAAGATATTCAACGCATCAGTATCGGCGACAGCGGAATTTTTATCGCTGACGCTGGTGTGGGGCCGGTACTGGATTTGACGGTGCGCAGCGTTGATCAGGATGCGAGTCGTACCCTCTCGGAGGCTGCGCTGTCTGCGGCAGCTGGGGGCATGATTCAGGTCCGAAGCATGCAAGGCACCCTATACCCGGAGCGTCCGGTCTACAGAGTGGTGCTGGATGTGGTGACACCGCTTGAAACAGACGCTGTTTTGCAACACCGCTGGCGTGGCAAAGTCAGCATTCGCGGCCAGTGGGAAGCGGCTGCGGCGCAGTTTGTGAAAACTGCAACGAGTGTTTTTTGGAGGGAGGCAGGTTTTTAGCTTCGATGAATGACTGCAGTGGGCGGCGATTCAACCGGTCGATGCATCCGCCCCGCAGCAGGCTGCGGTCGTATTGCTTGATCGCGTGGAGCTTCACGGAACGAAAGTCGGGGGGCTTGCCGATCCTTCCTGCCGTAGCAAGAACGGTGGGTGAGAACTAAGGAAGGACGCTGTCAGCGTAAGCCTGCACGAGTGCCCAGCGTGTGCACGCGCTCCATCCAGACGGCGCGCTTGGCAGCACTGGATTTGACCACAGGGCCGAAACTGTGCACATGCACGGGCCGGATCCCGCTGAACTCCAGGATGCCCTGCTTCATTTGCCGATGACCTGGTTGGCGTTGTACCCAGCGGTAGTACCAAGGAGGGGAATCCATCGTCACAAGCAGTTCAGCAGTGCGGCCGGCCAGCAGGCGGTCCCACAATGCAGAGTTGGCTCGGTATTTGAAGGCGAAACCAGGCAGGAAGATGCGATCGAGAAAGCCCTTGAGCAGCGCCGGTAGCCCGCCCCACCATATTGGATAGACCCACACCAGGTGTTGTGCCCAGGTAATGTCGAGCTGAGCGCCTTGCAGGTCGGCCTCCAGCGGCTGGCTATGCTCGTATCCGTGGCGCAGGATGGGGTCGAATTGCATTTCACCCAGCTCCAACAGTCGGATCTCGGCTCCAGCATGGCGCGCGGCATCGGCATAGGTGCTCGCCAAGGCGGCACATAGACTGTTGGTGGAGGGCTGGCCGAGGATGATGAGGATGCGACGGGACATGGTGATAGAGGCGGGCTGAGTTCGTAAGCCGCTAGCATCACCTTGTCCTTGGGGGCAGAGTCAAGCCCTACAACGTCAAATGGAGAGTGGCTCTGGTGAACGGCATGTCTTTGCTCCGTCGCATGTGCTCAGCTCCATGGACAATGCTGCCAGGGCGATGTCGGCAGCTTGCAGCCGCGCCAGTTCGTCGGCAATGGCGCGTCGCCGGGTCTGGAGCAGGGTCTGGACGGCGGCAGCGCCGGAGGGAGTGTCGATGCGGCGTAGCGGCTGTAGCGCAGCCAGGCGAAAACCCAGAGACAGCGCCTGGCGGATCCACTGCACGCGCTGCACATCTTCCAGGTCGTAGTGGCGGTAGCTGCCCCGGCGTGCCACGGTGCCGAGCAAGCCGTGCGCCTCATACAGGCGTAGCGCTTTGGGCGTGCAGCCTGTGAGTGCGGCGAGTTCACCGATACGCATAGGTGACTCCCGTGCGCTTGGCAGTATGTATCGCTCTTGCTGAAAGTGCTGTTGGCTCAGGGTGCATGAATGCTTGGAGTCGTTTGAATGTGTTGAGGGAGTTGTTGACCCATGAATTTCGAGTGGTCGTGACAAGGGGTTCACGGCCATAGGCCTTGTCAGGAGCCATCGTGCGAATTTACGGCAATCCCATGGCGCGATTGCAGCAAATTTCGGCGCGGCCCTGGCACTCGACAATCGTCAGGGTTGTCGGCTTGTCCAGTGCATGTCGGAAATCCTCTGCTAACGGTTTTTCTCTGGTGAGCAATGCCTTGCTGCCGCTCCTTTATCTGCTCATATTGACTGGGCTCGCTGCAGCAAGCATTGAGGGCGACTATTGGATGCCTCTTGATAGGCAGGGCAGGGAGGTTTCAAGCTTCCATCGCATACCTTAGCCCTGGGAAGACCTGGAGGGCGCGAGCAGCCTGGGTGCGCAGCTGGTAAAATTAGTTGATTAACCTGTTTTGGGCCGTGTCAATGCTTGTTGATGACGCGGGCTTTTAATCCGTTGGTCGCGAGCTTGAATCTCGTGGAACCAGCCAGATACAGGCGCTACAGCTATAGAAGCGGTAGCGCCTTTTTCGTTTACCAGTTTTTCATCGTGCGTGTGGCTGACTCGAACAACAGAGTCGAGTCTGCTGATTTGGCCGTTGAAATAAAATTTCTGCTTGGCGCGTAGACGCTGCGCTGCTGGAAAAATCAAATGAAATCAATCGACTCCGTTAGCCCCACGCAAACCGCAATCCCCAAAGTGGGCTTTGTTTCGCTGGGCTGCCCCAAGGCCTTGACTGATAGCGAGCTGATTCTCACGCAGCTCAGCGCCGAGGGTTACCAGACTTCCAAGACCTTTGAAGGCGCGGATTTGGTCATCGTCAACACCTGCGGCTTCATTGACGATGCCGTGAAGGAAAGCCTGGACACCATTGGCGAAGCTCTGGCAGCCAACGGCAAGGTGATCGTGACCGGTTGCCTGGGTGCCAAGGCAGGCAAAGAGGGCGGCTCCACCATGGTGGCCGAAGTGCACCCCAGTGTGCTGGCAGTCACGGGACCCCATGCGACGCAGGAAGTGATGGATGCGGTGCACACCCACCTGCCCAAGCCGCATGACCCGTTCGTGGACCTGGTGCCTGGCAGCTTTGGCGATGCTGGCATCAAGCTCACGCCCAAGCACTATGCCTATCTGAAGATTTCCGAGGGCTGCAACCATCGCTGCACCTTTTGCATCATTCCCAGCATGCGTGGCGATCTGGTTTCGCGTCCGATCGGCGATGTGCTCAAGGAGGCCAAGGCGCTGTTCGAAGGGGGCGTGAAAGAGCTGTTGGTGATCAGCCAGGATACCTCGGCCTATGGTGTGGATGTGAAGTACCGCACCGGTTTCTGGGACGGCAAGCCCGTCAAGACCCGCATGCTGGAACTGGCCGACGAGCTGGGCAAGCTGGCGCAGCAGCACGGTGCCTGGGTGCGTCTGCACTATGTCTACCCCTATCCCACCGTGGATGCGGTCCTGCCCTTGATGGCCGAGGGCAAGATCCTGCCTTACCTGGATGTGCCCTTGCAGCACAGCCACCCCGATGTGCTCAAGCGTATGAAGCGACCCGCATCGGGCGAAAAGAACCTGGACCGTATCCGCGAGTGGCGCAAGATCTGCCCCGAGCTGGTGATTCGTTCCACCTTTATTGCCGGCTTCCCCGGCGAGACCGAGGAGGAGTTCGAGCATCTGCTGGACTTCATTCGCGAAGCCGAGATCGACCGTGCCGGCTGCTTTGCCTACAGCCCCGTCGAAGGCGCCACAGCCAACGAACTGCCCGGCATGCTGCCTGAAGAAGTACGCGAAGCACGTCGTGCGCGCTTCATGGAGGTGGCCGAGGAGGTCTCCACCAAACGTCTGCAGCGCCGCGTAGGCCAGGTCATGAAGGTGTTGGTGGACAAGGCTGTCAGCCTGGGCAAAAAGGGCGGTATGGGCCGGACCTATGCCGATGCTCCCGAGATCGACGGTGTGGTTCACATCCAGCCGCCCGAGAAGGCCAGCAAGACCTACAAGGTGGGCGAGCTGATCAGCGTGCGCATCGTGGGCACGCAGGGGCATGATCTGGTGGGCGTTCCGGTTTGAATTTTCATGGCGTCACTGTGCGGCGCCATTTCAATCCGGTAGAGACAAAAAGGCCGCGACTGCGGTCTTTTTGCATCTGATCTCTTGGCCTCTTGGTTGCCGCTCTTGTCTGCCAATGGCCTGCGGGAGATCCTGATGCAATGAAGGGTTCAGATTCGGCTCTGATCGGGACGGCATCGCCGCCGGGGTGGATTTGAGATCCAGGACATGACGTCAGCACGAAACACTTTTCCTGTACTTTTCCTGGGAGAAGCACTGCAGCATTTGTTGTTCATGTGAGGAATTGCCTTTCTCGGAAGACAGCCTCTTGTCTGTAAAGAGGTTTCCATCGAAAGGTGACGAGCCTGATCTCGGCACTGTATCCACAGTTAGGGCTGCTTGGTTCCCCACCTGACCCGGTTGGCTGCTTCCCCATGCGAGGAGGCCCGTCACACTCGATTATAGATGCAAAACCGACACAGCCCCGCGAGCTGTGAAATGAGATTCCAGGAGCAGGCTTGTTGGCATGTCCCGGCCCCGTAGAATCAGAGGCTATGTCTTATTTAGTGCTTGCTCGCAAATACCGGCCTCGTACCTTCACCGAAATGGTGGGGCAGGAGCACGTGGTTCAGGCTCTGACCAATGCGTTGACCCAGCAGCGCCTGCACCATGCCTATCTGTTCACGGGCACACGTGGCGTGGGCAAGACCACGGTGTCGCGCATTCTGGCCAAGTCTCTGAATTGCCAGGGCCTGGACGGTAACGGTGGAATCACCGCAACCCCTTGCGGGGTTTGTGCAGCATGCACTGAAATCGATAGCGGGCGTTTCCCCGACTACACCGAGCTGGACGCTGCGTCCAACCGGGGTGTGGATGAGGTGCAGAGCCTGCTGGAGCAGGCGGTGTACAAGCCGGTGCAGGGGCGCTTCAAGGTCTTCATGATCGACGAGGTGCACATGCTGACAAACACCGCGTTCAACGCCATGCTCAAGACGCTGGAAGAGCCTCCGGAGTATCTGAAGTTCGTGCTGGCCACAACCGATCCGCAGAAAGTGCCGGTCACTGTGCTCTCGCGCTGCCTGCAGTTCAATCTGCGCCCGATGGCGCCCGAGACGGTTCTGGAGCACCTGACCCATGTGCTGGACAAGGAAAGCGTGCCGGCAGAGCCTCAGGCGCTGCGATTGCTGTCGCGTGCTGCGCGTGGCTCCATGCGCGATGCACTGAGCCTGACCGACCAGGCGATTGCCTTTGGCAGCGGGCAGTTGCAGGAGGCGACGGTGCGCCAGATGCTGGGCAGCGTGGATCGCAGCCATGTCTTTCGCCTGATCGATGCCTTGGCGCAGGGTCACGGGCGTACGGTGGTTGAAGTCTCCGAAGAGCTGCGCCACAACGGTCTGTCTGCTGCATCGACTCTGGAAGAAATGTGCGCCGTGCTGCAGCGCATGGCCGTGTTGCAGGCCGTGCCCGATATGCCGCTGGATGCCAGCGACCCGGAGGCTGCCGAAGTAGACCGCCTGGCCAGTCTGATGCCGCGCGACGAGACCCAACTGCTCTACAGCATCTGCCTGCACGGCCGTGCCGAACTGGGGCTGGCCCCGGATGAGTACGCTGCGCTGACCATGGCACTGCTGCGGCTGCTGGCCTTCAAGCCGGAAAACGCCGAAGCCGGCATGGCTGAAAAAAAAACTCCGGCGCTGAGGCCTAGCCGGCCTGTTGTCCAGGCTCCGGATCCGATTCAGCAGCCTCCGGCTTCAACGCCAGCGGCGATGGAGGCGCCACCGCCGCCCAAGGGTCAGTCCGTGCAGCCGGTGGTGGAATCCGCACTGGAGTCCGCACCGGTGCAGGAGCCTGCGTCAGTGGCCGGCATGGCCGAGCCAGAACATATTCAAGTTGTTGCCGATCGCTCGGATTCAGCAGAGTATTCCGTCGCAAGGCCGGTGATGCAGGCAGTGCCGGAGTCGACCCGCTTGCCTGCTCCTGCAGTGACGCCTGAGCCTGCTGCGGTTCGGCAGAACCTGCCTGCTGAGGATCAGGAGGCCGTCGCCGAGGCAGACCAGAGGCCTGTCGACGATGCGTCCGAGAGTGCAGAGGGCAGCGATATGGCTGATGCTCCCGAAGAGCAGGATGCCAGCGAGGCGGCCTGGGCAGGCATGCCCGATGAGGGCTGGTCTGACGATGGGCGCTGGGGCGATGATGCCGACCTGGATATCGGACAGCCCCCGCATGCCATGCCGCCCATGGAGTCTGACGAGCCGGCGGCCCAGAGCGCAAGCGGCGGCTATGTCAGCACGGCCCAGGATGCAGCCCCTGTGGAGCGCACAGCCGAGGGCGATCTGTGGTTTGGCGTGGTGCAGCAGTTGCTGCAGAGCGAAGCCGTGGTGGCCGTGGCGCGGCAGCTGGCGCTGCAGTCTCAACTTCTGGGCCGCGACGGCGATCTGTGGCGGCTGCGCGTGGAGTCCAACTCGCTCAATCAGGCTGGCACACGTGATCGTCTGCGTGCTGCGCTGGAAGCGGCCGGTCATGCGCGACAATTGCAGGTTGAGCAGGGGTCGGTGACGGATAGTCCCGCCCGCCGACTGGCCCTGGAAAGAAAAGCCAGCCAGTTGCTGGCCGAGGACATTGTCAAAAGCAATCTGCAGGTTCAAACCTTGATGCGAGACTTTGGCGCGAAAATCGTGCCCGGTAGCATCAAGCCCATATCTATTCAGCCTGAATAAGGCGTTTCAACAAAAGAAGGAATTCTCATGTTCAACAAAGGACAACTCGCCGGTTTGATGAAGCAAGCTCAGGCCATGCAGGACAACCTGAAGAAGGCTCAGGAAGAGCTGGGCAATATCGAAGTCGAAGGCGAATCCGGTGCCGGCCTGGTCAAGGTCGTGATGACCTGCAAGCATGACGTCAAGCGCATCACCATCGACCCCAGCCTGCTGGCCGAAGACAAGGACATGCTGGAAGACCTGGTGGCTGCCGCCTTCAACGCGGCTGTGCGCAAAGCCGAAGAGACGTCCAACGAGAAGATGGGCAAGATCACTGCCGGTATGCCCGGCCTGCCCGGCGGGATGAAGTTCCCGTTTTAAACGGCTCCCCCCTGTGCGGCGAAGCCGCTTCCCCCTGAGGGGGACGGCAGCCTCGCTGCGCGGCGGCGCTTGCTTGCTGCCTCTGGCTTGGGGCATGCCAGCGTTGAGTGCAGTGTGCGAAATCCTGCATTCAAATATCAGGCGATCTCCGGGTCGCCTTTTTTCTGGTGACTGAAAGGACAAGCCTGTGTCTGATGTGCAATCTCTGGACGCCTTGATCGAGGCCTTGCGCCGACTGCCGGGTGTGGGCATCAAGTCGGCGCAGCGTATGGCGTTTCATTTGCTGCAGCGTGATCAGGCTGGTGCGCTGCAGCTGGCGCGGGCGCTGGACTCGGCGGTGAACTCGGTGCATCACTGCGAGCGCTGCCATACGTTTACCGAAGGCGCCATCTGCAGCATCTGTGATGACGCCGGGCGCGACGGGGCTCGGCTGTGCGTGGTCGAGGCTCCGGCCGATCTGGCTGCGATGGAGCGCACGGGGGCCTATCAGGGCTATTACTATGTGCTGATGGGGCGGCTGTCCCCGCTCGACGGGGTGGGCCCCAAGGAAATCGGCATGAAGCAGTTGCTGGAGCGTGCCTGTGATGGCGTGGTGCAGGAGGTGATTCTGGCCACCAGCTTCACGGCAGAGGGCGAGGCGACGGCCCATGCTGTCAGCGAGGCGCTCAAGTCGCGTGGCATTCTGGTCACGCGGCTGGCGCGTGGCGTGCCGATAGGCAGCGAACTTGAATATGTGGATCTCGGCACGATTGCCCATGCGCTGGTGGACAGGCGCTGAAAATATCGCTTGAATTGGCTGCCAGCGCTTTTATATCAGGCGTGTGCTGCTATTGATTTCTTTGAATGAGCAGAGATAAAAAAAGCCCGCCGGTTTTTACGAACAGCGGGCTTTTTGGCGGGCGGCGAAGCTTATTTGCGCTTCTTGGCTGGTGTGCCGCCACGTGCCTTGGGCTCGCTCTTGCCGCCACGGGGTGCGGGCGCGCTGCTGGTTCTGGCGTTCTTGCTGGAGGCTGCCACCTTGCTGCCACCACGGGTGTTGCGGGCTGACTCGCGTGGGCTGTCGTTGGCTTCGGCACGTGCGCTGCGGGCTGCGCGGCTGGGCAGGTAGGCAATCAGCGACTGGCCGGGGCGCAAGGATGCCGTGGACTTGAGGTCGTTCCAGTCCGCGAGGTTGGAGACGCTGATGCCATAGCGGCTGGCCACGCTGACCAGGGTATCGCGCTTGCGCGCCTTGACCGTGGTGCGCACGGTCACGATTTCAGGGGCGAAGGAGATCTGACCGTTGTCGGCCACATGGCCGGGCACATCGGTCTTGACATTGGCATCGCGCGGCACCATCAGAGCCGATCCGGCCTTGATCAGCATGCGCGGCGGGATGTTGTTGATGGCGCGCAGATCGGCTTCGCCCAGGCCTGCACGCTGGGCGGCTTCGGCCACGGTGATGGTGGTGGGCACGGTCCATACCGTCCAGCTGGCAAACTGGCCTTCGCTATAGGCCTGCAGATTGCGGCGGAAAACCTTGGCATTGTCCCAGGGCAGCAGCACCTGCGGTGTGGCGCGTGCAAAGATCACCGGTTTGTGAAAGCTGGGGTTGAGCGCCTTGAAGTCCTTGACGCTGACATCGGCCAGCTTGGCCACCAGCTCAACGTCGATGTCGTGCGGCAGATCCACGACCTGGAAATAGGGGTGGTTCTCGATGATGGGAAGCTCGGTGTTGAACTTCTCGGGTTCAGCCACGATGTTCTTGACGGCTTGCAGCTTGGGCACGTAGTTGCGGGTTTCGGCCGGCATCTGCAGGTCGAGGTAGCCTGCGGGCAGGCCCAGCTTTTCATTGCGCTTGATGGCGCGGCCCACGCTGCCTTCGCCCCAGTTATAGGCGGCCAGGGCCAGATGCCAGTCGCCGAACATGTTGTAGAGCTTTTGCAGATAGTCAAGCGCGGCGCGTGTCGAGGCCAGTACATCGCGGCGATCATCGCGGAAGACATTCTGCTTGAGATCGAAATAGGTGCCCGTGGCCGGCATGAACTGCCACATGCCGGCGGCCTTGGCACTGGAGACGGCCTGAGGGTTGAAGGCGCTTTCGATGAAAGGCAATAGCGCCAACTCTGTCGGCATGTTGCGGCGCTCCAGTTCCTCGACGATGTGGAACAGGTATTTGCTCGACCGCTCCGTCATGCGCTGTATGTAGTCGGGGCGCGTGGCATACCACTGCTCCTGGTTCTGGACCAGATCCTGCTCAAGATTGGGCATGGCAAAGCCCTTGCGGATACGTACCCAGAGGTCGCCCGTGGCTTCAAGCTCAGCGACTTCGGAGCTGCCGACTTTGCCCTGGCCCAGGGGTTTGAGCGGGCCATTGGGATACATGGGGTCGACGCTGCTGGTGGTGGCGCAGCCGGTCAATATCAGTGCGCTTGTCAGCAGCAGGGTGGATAGCAGCTTCATCAGAAAACGTTTTTCCATTGGCGCAGGGTGGCCAGCACGCTGGCGGGCTCCTCGGGCCTGGTTTGAGGATCATGGTGCATGGCGGCTGCGATCACATCGGCAGCGCGGCTTCGCATGAACGGGTTGACGGCCAGCTCGGTCTGCAATGTGGAGGGCAGCGTGGGCTGCCCGTTCTTGCGCAGTTGCTGGCAATATTCCAGATACTGAGCCAGTTCCGGGTTGTTTGGTTCCACGGCCTGCGCAAATCGCAGGTTGGAAATTGTGTACTCATGTGCGCAGCACACCAGCGTGTTGCCGGGCAGGGCGGCCAGTGCGTCCAGCGAAGCCTGCATCTGCGCTGCCGTGCCTTCGAAAAGGCGACCGCAGCCGCCCGAGAACAGCGTGTCGCCGCAGAACAGCAGGGGCTGGTCTTGTGCCAGGGTGCTGAAGAAGGCGATATGGCCGCTGGTATGCCCCGGCACATCGATGACCTGCCAGGGGCCGCCCAGCAGCTCCACGTGGTCGCCCCCCTGCACGCGCGTCACGGGCTCGGGCAGGGTCTCGTAGGCGGGGCCCCAGACCGCAGCACCCGTGGCCGCGCGAATGGCGTCCACGCCGCCCACATGGTCGGCATGATGGTGGGTGACTAAAATGCCCTGCAGTTTCAGACCTCGCTGTGCCAAGGTGGCCAGCACAGGCTCGGCCTGACCCGGATCGACGACCACGGCATGTTCTGCATCGTGGAGCATCCAGATGTAGTTGTCGGAAAAAGCGGGAATGGGCAACAGGTTCATGAGCTGCAAAATTATAGAGATGCATCACTGGACGGATTCAGCCCTCGGGCACTATCTCCTGGAATGGGAGCAGCAGCGCTTTGACGAGGCGGTGGCCGATATCTTTGGCTACCACGCCTTGCAGCTGGGCTTGCCACAGCTGCAAGGCCTGCGCAGCAATCGCATGCCTCATCGCTGGCTGGCGCTGGAGGGCCTCGATCCCGTTCCGGATGCAAAAGCAGGCACTGTAGCGCAAGCGAAGGCGACCGCAGTGTCGCCGCCGCTGCCGCCCGCTGATGAAGCACAGAATTTTGCTCCGCTGATGCCGGCGCTCAGAACCGCCCCGGAAGCCCTGCCTTTTGCCGAGGCCAGCCTCGACCTGCTGCTGATGCCGCATACGCTGGAGGCTTGCAACGATCCGCATGCCGCGCTGCGCGAGGCTGCGCGCGTGCTGGTGCCGGAAGGCAGACTGGTGATCAGCGGGCTGAACCCCTCGAGCCTGCTGGGCTTGCAACGCCGGGTGGAGCGCAGTGCGGGCTATTTGCCGGACCTGAGCCTGGGTGTGGGCTACTGGCGTTTGCGCGATTGGCTGCGATTGCTGAGCTTCGAGATCGAAGCAGTGCAATTTGGCTGTTATCGTCCTGCCACTCAAAGTGAAAAGTGGCTGAGCCGCTGGCAGTTCATGGAAGGTCTGGGCCACCGCTGCTGGCCGGTGATGGGGGGCGTCTATTGCGTGGTGGCCGTCAAGCGTGTGCAGGGCATGCGGCTGATGAGCCCGAGCTGGCGCAAGAGCAGCGTGCCGGCCGGCATGAAGGCGCCCGTGACCCAGAGGCAGCCGCCGGACATATCCTGGCGTAACAAGGAAGAAAATTGAATCAAGTTGTGATCTATACCGATGGTGCCTGCAAGGGCAATCCCGGCCCTGGCGGCTGGGGCGCATTGCTGCAGGCCGGATCGGCGCAGAAAGAACTCTTTGGTGGTGAACTGGGGACCACCAATAACCGCATGGAACTCAAGGCCGTGATCGAGGCGCTGTCCGCGCTCAAGCGTCCCTGCGATGTGGTGCTGTATCTGGATAGTCAGTACGTGCGCAAAGGCATTACCGAGTGGATACAGGGTTGGAAGGCCAAGGGCTGGGTTACCGCTTCCAAGGAACCCGTCAAGAATGTCGAACTCTGGAAGCAGCTGGACGCGCTGGTGCAGGGCAGCGGCCACCGCATCGACTGGCGCTGGGTCAAGGGCCATGCCGGAGACCCCGGCAATGAGCGCGCCGATGCGCTGGCCAACAAGGGTGTGGAGCTGGCACTTAAGAAGGGCTGAGCCAGGAGCCGGGGCAGATGCGTTGGGCTCAGTTCGTGATTTGTGCCAGCGCTTCTTGGATCTGTTGCTCGGATTCGGGGCGCACGATGCGCGCCACTTCCTTGCCGTCACGCAGAAAAATCAGCGTGGGCCAGAGCTTGACGCGATAGCTGCGGCCCAGCGGTCGGCCGGGACCGTCTTCCACCTTGATGTGCGCCACTTCCGGCTGGGCAGCCAGCGCAGCCTGCAACAGCGGCTGGGCGCGCTGGCAGTGGCCGCACCAGGGGGTGCCGAATTCCAGCAAATTCGCGCCCTTGAGCGCATCGATGGCCTGCCTTGTGGGTTCTGTGGCCCAGTGGGTGGCTTGGTATGGCATGCAATATTTCCCAGAATGGATCGAGGGTCGAAGACCAGGCAGAAAGCCCGTTTTCAGATCAGCCCCTGCAGTAGCAGGACGTTGACGGATTCTCCGGGCAGGACGTCGCCGCGCGCATCGTCCAGCACGATGATGCAGTCGGCGGCGACCATGGAACTGAGCACGCCCGAGCCTTGCGGTCCCGTGGTGCGCACGGCGGCCTGGCACTTCTCATTGAGTTCGAGCACGCCGCGCAGGTATTCGGTGCGGCCCGGGCGTTTGCGCAGGCGCTTGCTGCTGATCGCCTGCAGCAATGGCAAGGGGGTGCTGCGTTCGCCTGCCAGCATGGCCAGGGCCGGACGCACAAACATCAGAAAGCTCACCATGGCGGCCACCGGGTTGCCGGGCAGTCCCAGCAGCACCGCCGGGCGCTGAGTGGGCGGTGGATTGCTCAGATCTTGGGAGCGGTTTGCGCTTGTCTTGATCGGGATGCCTGTTGATCTGGTCAATGAGATTCCACCGGCGGGAGCGAGCAGGCCCACCGCCAGCGGCCGACCGGGACGCATGGCCACCCGCCAGAACTGCACAGTGCCCAGGCGCTGCAGCATCGCACGGGTGTGATCGGCCTCACCGGCGCTGATGCCGCCACTGGTCAGCACCACATCGGCCAGGGTGGCTGCTTCGCGCAGGCGCTCTTCCAGTGCGGCCGGTTCATCGGGCACTGCTCCCAGGTCCAGCACATGGGCTCCCAGACGGCGCAGCAGCGCCTGCAGGCTGAAGCGGTTGCTGTCGTAGATGGCTCCCTCGCGCGGCTCGGCGCCTGGGCTCAGCAGCTCGTCGCCGGTGGAGAAGTAAGCCACGCTGAGGCGGCGTCGCACGCTGACCTGGCCCAGTCCCAGACTGGCCAGCAGACCCAGGGCGGCTGGTGTGAGGCGCTGGCCTGCCTGCAGTGCCACAGAGCCTTGCTCCAGGTCTTCGCCGCGCAGGCGACGATTGGCACCTGCACGCAGGGCACTGCCGTCAAACTGAATGCACTCCTCGCCAGAGTTGGCCTGCTCATGGGCGACTACGGTATCCGCACCCACCGGCATGACCGCACCCGTCATGATCTTCACGCATTCGCCCGCGCCAAGCCGGCCTTGCCAAGGCCCTCCTGCCAGAGCCGTCCCCACCACACGCAGCATCAGCGGCTGGCCGGGCCGCGCCTGCTCCAGTTCGCTGCCGGCAAAGGCATAGCCGTCCATGGCACTGTTGTCGTGGGGTGGTACGTTGACGGGGCAGATCACATCGGCTGCCAGCACACGATCCAGGGCATCGGGCAGGGCGACGGCTTCCACCTCGGCGACCGCACCCAGCGGCTGCAGCAAGGCTTGCAGCTGTTGCAGTACCTGGTCAGTGGTCAGCGTCTGGGCGCTGGTGGAGGCGGCAGGTTGAAAAGTCGCAGTCATAACAGCAAAAAAAATAGAAAACCTCATGACAGGATGCGGCCATGGGCTGCGTGGCACTTTACGCTTTTGGCTGGTGGTGCCGGTGACTCAGTATTGGCGTTCGGGGGCGATTTGCTCCAGATCAAGCAACTGGGCCAGCGTGTTGGCGTTGCTGAAGGCCTGTTCGTCCCCGGGGCGGTCAAATACGGCCTGGGCGCTGTGATGCTGGCTGGTCCAGGCGTCTATCTTGCGGCCACCACTGGTGATGAAGCGCTCAAGGCTGCAGGCGAGTCCGGCCCGCAACAGGCAGAACACGGGCTGGGGGCGCAGTTGCGGCGGCTGTCCCGGCTGGGCATGCTCGGTATCCCTGCCGTGAGCGATGACGATATCGGCATCGCCACGCGACGCCAGCATTCGCGCAGCCAGATCGAGGGGCAGCAGCGGCGTATCGCAGGGAACGCACAGCAGCCATGGCGTGCGGCAATGCGCGAGACCGGCCATGAAGCCCGCCAACGGGCCGGGGTAGTCGGGCAGGCTGTCGGCGCAGACCTCGGCAGCCAGTGGCAGGCCCAGCTCGGCGTAAGCTGCTGTATTGCGATTGGCATTGATGAGCAAGGGGCCGACCTGCGGAGCCAGGCGCTGCAATGCATGCAGTGCCAGTGGCAAGCCTTGAAAGCTCTGCAGGCCCTTGTCAACACCGCCCATGCGCGCACCGCGTCCTCCGGCCAGCACGCAACCGGTGATCTGCTCGGGGGTGATGCGTGAGTCAGCCACCGATATAGCTCATCTCGATGCGCCGACCTTGCCGGACTGGCGCCATATCGGGGGGCATTTCGCTGCGCATTTGCGAGTAGCGATCGTCGCGCTGTTGCCAGATGGGGGCAATGGCGGCTGCAATCTCGGCATTGCTGGCACCGGTGCGCAGCAGGCTGCGCAAGTCCCAACCCTGGCTGGCGAACAGGCACAGATAGAGCTGGCCCTCGGTGGACAGGCGTGCACGGTTGCAGTCGCCGCAGAAAGCGTGGGTCACACTGCTGATGACGCCCACCTCGCCCAGCTGCGGATCATGTCGGCCGCTGGCGTCGGCATAGCCCCAGCGCACGGCGGTCTCGCCAGGGGCGCTGGGTGCCAGCGGGATCAGCGGCAGCTCGGCGCGCAGACGGGCTATGACCTCGTCCGAAGGCAGCACCTCGTCCATGCGCCAGCCGTTGGTGGCCCCCACGTCCATGTATTCGATGAATCGCAGCGTGATTCCCGTGCCACGGAAGTAGCGGGCCATGGGCAGGATCTGGTCGTCATTGGTGCCGCGCTTGACCACCATATTCACCTTGATGTGCGACAGGCCTGCGGTCTGTGCAGCCTCGATACCGGCCAGCACATCGGTCACGGGAAAGTCCACATCGTTCATGCGCCGGAACACGGCGTCGTCCAGTCCGTCGAGGCTGACGGTCACGCGGTTCAGGCCGGCTTCCTTCAGGGCGCGGGCCTTGCGCGCCAGCAGCGAGGCGTTGGTGGTCAGTGTCAGGTCCAGCGGCTGGCCGTCGGGCGTGCGCAGCTCGGCCAACTGGGCAATCAGGGCTTCGATGTTCTTGCGCAGCAGTGGCTCGCCGCCGGTCAGGCGCAGCTTGCGCACGCCATGGGCGACAAAAAGCCTGGCCAGGCGCGTAATTTCCTCGAAGCTCAACAGCGAGCTGTGGGGCAGATATTGGTAGTTCTTGTCAAAAACTTCCTTGGGCATGCAGTAGTTGCAGCGGAAGTTGCAGCGGTCGGTGACGCTGATGCGCAGGTCGCGCAAAGGCCGTCCCCATTGATCCTGCAGCAGCCCGGTAGGGGCCTGCAGGGGGCTGGGGACGATTGCGCTGCGGGATGCCGCACGCTCATCGACCAAGGGGATCACACGTTCTGCCATAGGCTCGATTGTGCCGCAAGAGCGAAGTCCGGGCCGGCTGCGGGCTTGTTGTGGGCTATCAAAATTGATAGCTGGTGGTGCTTGATGGTATTGTGGATCAGTCTTTTGTAGTGGTTTCCACGGGTTGCTGAGAGAGCGGCTTCCAGCCCTTGAACTCGGGGTAGAACTCGGCCACGCCGGGGCCGTTGAAGTCCCAGCCCAGGCACTGACCCAGATGGCGTGGCGGCAGGCCCGAGCCATTGGGGCCGAACTGGTTGAGCACGGTGTGAAAAGCGGGCGTTGCCATATTGAACAGCAGCTCGCGCAGATGCGTGCAGCCCACTACCCCGCCCAGATTGTCGGCAATGGCGCGGCGCCAGCCGCGGGCTATGCAGCAGCCCACCATCTTCTGCATGGACTTTGTGGCCTGGGGGCAGTGGCCCAGGGGGTGGTCGTCCATGGCGGCCTCTATGCCGTGGACCACCATGTCGGCATCGATGGTCAGGCGGATCCACATATGGTGAATCGGCTTGCCCGCTGGCACTTTGCGGTGGCCATGAAGCTCGATGTCATAGGTTTTCTGGTCGATCAGCTCGGCTTCCACGTCCCACATGCCGTCATCACGGGCATAGCCCCGGTAATTGACGTCGCGCATATTGATGGGGACTGGCTTGCGGCTGGCACTGGGAGACAGGGGCATGGGGTATCCGTTGTTATGGCGGGCGACAACGACGGCATGTCGGAACTCGGCTGGGTCGCCCGCGATGATCTTGAGCCGGGTCTGGTGCATCAGACCCGATTTCATTATCAAAGAGATAGCAGGCTTGTCCAGCACCAAGCGGACAGCGGGGCGGGACGGGGGACCCCGAGCCAGGCCGGCAGCGCCTAGCTGCTCGTGGGGATTTGCCCGGTGAGTGCTGCGGCCTTGAGTGCAGCCAGGTCGAGAACCTCCAGCTTGCCGCGCCGCAGTTGCAGCCAGCCAGCCTGCTGCAACTCCTGCAGGATCTGGTTGGTGGTCTGGCGTGACAGGCCGAGCATGCGTGCGATCTGCTCCTGGGAGACGGCCAGCTCGCGGTGAGTGCGCATGCGGTCGGCCCACTGCTCGTGGCCCATGGCCATTTGCACCAGACGGCACATCACGCGCTGCGGTGCAGGCAGCACGGTCTGCTCCTCCAGCGCGATCAGGCTGGCACGCAGCTTGTGGGTCAGCAGCAGGGCCATGTGGCGCCAGCAATGCGGGTTGGCATCCAGCCATTCGCGCAGCGGCGGTATAGGGATATGCAGCAGGGCGCAGGCGGTGTTGGCGCAGGCGTCGTGGGTGCGGGGCTCGCCATCAAAGAGGGCGATCTCACCCAGCCAGCTCGGCGGCTCGATCAAGGTCAGCAAGGCTGTGCGGGTGTTTTCCTGAAGCGCTGCCGTGCCGGAGATGCTGAGCGAGCCCCTGGCCACCGCATACAGGCCGCAGGGGGCATCGCCGCGGCGAAACAGCCATTCGCCGGCGGCCAGCAGCCTTGGCTGGGCCAGCTGCTGCATCTGGGCGGTCAATTCCGGCGGCAGCGAGCGGAACCAGCGGCCGGCCTGCACGATGGCCCAGAGGTCATTGGCGTTGACATGCTCGAAGCTGCCGCGCTTGCGTGCAGTGGGCACTGAGGCCAGTGCAGGCCTGGGTGAGGGGTTTAGCGCTTGTGTCGGTGGCATGACAGACGGCAAGGTTGATGCTGCGCCACCATGCTCTGACAAGCGACCAGGAGATACAGCGATGAAAACCCTAATCGATCAACTGTCCAACTACGCCGACTACCACCGCGACCCGCGCAATATCGTCACGCACTACATCGGTGTGCCCATGATCATGCAGGCGGTGGTGATTCTGCTGGCCAGGCTGCAATGGGGAGCGCTTGGCGGCATGCCGATCTCGCTGGCCCTGCTGGCAGCGGTTGCTGCAGCAGTGTATTACTGGCGGCTCGACGGGCGCTACGGCCTGTTCATGAGCGTGTTGCTGGCCGCCATGCTGGCGCTGGCGACTCCTGTCGCCGTGCAGCCCACGGGGAGCTGGCTGGCCTGGGGGCTGGGCCTGTTTGTGCTGGGCTGGGTGATCCAGTTCGTCGGTCACTACTGGGAAGGACGCAAGCCCGCTTTTCTTGACGATGTGATGGGTCTGCTGATAGGTCCGCTGTTTGTGGCGGCCGAGCTGGGTTTTGCTCTGGGTCTGCGCAAGGAGGTGCAGGCTGCGGTGGAGCAGCGCAGCGGGCCCGTGCGTCGCCGGCATCCGGTGAGCGCCTGACATGCTCTTGTTCTGAGAGCTGAAACCGCTTTATGGGTATTGGTTTGAGTGGGTCTTCATGGCTGCAGCGGGCGAGGCTGCCCGGCGGGAATACGCGACTGCACGCGCATCTTTCAGACATGTAATGCCAGCGTTAGGGTCATGCGCCTAAAATCGCGGACTGACCCTCAGGTGCCGATGCTTTGTTGGCTCTGGCGGGCTTTTTGTATTACTTCTCCCAACCATCATGTCTCTGAACAATGTGACCCCCGGCTCCAAGACGCCTGAAGTCTTCAACGTCGTCATCGAAATCTCGGCCAACTCGGCTCCCGTGAAGTACGAAGTGGACAAGGAATCCGGCTGCCTGTTCGTGGATCGTTTCCTGGGCACTGCCATGCACTACCCCGTGAACTACGGCTATGTGCCCCAGACCCTGTCTGGCGACGGCGACCCCGTGGACGTGCTGGTGATGACTCCCTTCCCCCTGCCCAGCGGCGTGGTCGTGCCCTGCCGTGCCATCGGCATTCTGGAGATGGAAGACGAGTCCGGCGTCGACGGCAAGGTTCTGGCCGTTCCCACACAGAAGCTGCTGCCTTCCTACGACAAGATCAACCACCTCAGCGACATCCATGAGCTGACCCTGCAGCAGATCGCTCACTTCTTCGAGCACTACAAGGATCTGGAAAAGGGCAAGTGGGTCAAGGTTCTGGGTTGGAAGGGCGTGGACGCGGCACACAAGGAAATCGTGGACGGTATCGCCAACTACAAGGGCTGATCCAAACTAGTAAAGGGTCTCTAACCTTTACTTGCAGAGAAGCCTCGCTATCTGCATCTATACAATTTGAAACGCACCCGGCGGGCCTCGCTTGGTGCGTTTTTTATTGCCTGTATCGATATATACGAGGGGGTGCGCATGAGTTGGAAGATTTCGGACTGGCGCGTGGGGACCAAGTTGGGCATCAGCTTTACGGCGCTGGTGCTGTTGTCTGCATTGCTCGGTCTGGTGGCCTGGCTGCAGCTGTCCAGCATTCATGCAGCGGGCCGCGAGGTTTCCGAAGTGGCGCTGCCCAGCGTTTACAACGCGGCCTCCATGCGTTCCGAGTACAACCGGCTGCGCCGCCACGAGGCAGGCATTGCCACGGCACGCACCCTGGTCGAGATCGAAGGCTACGAGCAGCAGATCCAGCAGCGCCTGAAAACCATTGCCGAGCAGGAGAAAGTGGTCAACGAGCTGATTGCCAGCCAGCCGCTGCGCGAGGCCTACGAGGGCTATCAGGCCAACAAGGCGAATTTCCTGAAGCTGCACGAGCAGTTGCTGGCGCGGGCACGCGATGGCGACTACAACACCGTGGACAGCCAGGCAGGTATGGCCGACGAGCTGGGGCTGTTTTTCGCAGGGCTGTCCGAACAGGCCTTCAGCCAGCTGGCGGAAAGCACGGGCAAGCTGATGACGCTGCAGCTCGAGAACGCGGCTCAGGCCCAGCAGGCCGAAAAGTCCAGTTTCGAGCTGGCCCGCTACTGGCTGCTCGGTACGCTGGCGCTGGTGGTGCTGTTTGCCGCCGTGGTCGGCATTGCGATGACACGTGCCATCACGGCTCCCGTGGCCACGGCAGTTGAGCTGGCGCAGGCCGTGGCTGCCGGCAGGCTGGGCATGGTGGTGAAGAACCAGCGCCGCGATGAAATGGGCTTGCTGCTCAATGCGCTGGAAGACATGCGTCGGCAACTGTCCTCCGTGGTCCAGGATGTGCGCGGCAATGCCCATGGCGTGGCCCTTGCGTCCAGCGAAATCGCTCAGGGCAATGCGGATCTTTCGGCGCGCACCGAAAGCCAGGCCAGCGCCCTGGAGGAAACGGCGGCCTCCATGGAGCAACTGGGTTCGACCGTGCGCCAGAACGCCGACAACGCCCAGACAGCCAATCAAATGGCAAAGAATGCCTCCGATGTCGCGGGTCGAGGCGGGGATGTGGTTGCCCAGGTGGTGGACACCATGAAGGGCATCAACGACAGCAGCCGCCAGATCGCCGACATCATCGGCGTCATCGACTCGATTGCCTTCCAGACCAATATCCTGGCCCTGAATGCGGCCGTGGAAGCCGCGCGTGCCGGCGAGCAAGGCCGTGGTTTTGCCGTGGTGGCGGGCGAGGTGCGCACGCTGGCCCAGCGCAGCGCCGAGGCGGCCAAGGAAATCAAGCAGCTCATCCATGCCAGCGTGGAGCGCGTGGAGCAAGGCTCGCAGCTGGTGGACAAGGCCGGTGACACCATGGCTGAAATCGTGACGGCCATAGGCCGCGTGACCGACATCATGGGCGAGATCAGCGCGGCCAGCCGCGAACAGAGCCAGGGCGTAGCCCAGGTGGGTGAAGCCGTCACCCAGATGGATCAGGCCACGCAGCAGAATGCGGCCCTTGTGGAGCAGAGCGCGGCGGCCGCCGATTCTTTGCAGCGCCAGGCCAAGGCGCTGGTCGATTCGGTGGCGATTTTTCAGTTGGGGAATCAGGCACAGAGCTTTGCCGCTGCAGCGCTGAAAAATCGGGTCGAGCCGGTTGCAAAGGCCGGCATGAGCGCTGGCCCGCGGGCTGCGGCGTTAGCCGGTCAAGGCCCGGGCAAGGCTGTGCCTGCGCCGGTCAAAACGGCTCAGCCCGCTTTGAGCAATGACCAGGATTGGGAGCAGTTCTGAGGTCGAGGGGCTTTGTTGCATAAATCGGCCATAGGCCAAGGCATCCCCAATCCCAAATAGATTTACGCAGCAGCGACTGTCTGG
>NZ_JBSIFD010000047.1:0-18588 GCF_053615495.1 Comamonas sp. HJ-2
CAATCAGGTCGCGTGGGTAGGAGGCGGTGGAATCGTAAGTCATAGGGATACGGATGAAAGTGCCATCGACAAATCGTTCGTTGGCAAATCGCGGTCGAAGGTCAGGCCTGCTTCCACGTGGTCCAGGTGCAACTGCATCAGCTGCACCGCATGTTCGGCATCGCCCGCAGCCAGTGCGGTCACGATGTCAGCATGTTCTTCGTGCGAATGCTCGGCCGCCGATGCAGACTGGTACATCAGGGTGATCAATGCGCAGCGGGAAATCAGCTCGCCCAGCAACTGAGCCAGCACCTCGTTGCCCATGAGCTCGGCCATGCGCACATGGAAGTCGCCCAGCAGCTCGGTGCGCTGGCCCACGTCATTGGCTTCCATGGCCTTCTTCTCGGCAGCCACATGCTGCTTGAGGGCGCGAATCTTGGCAGCGCTGCTTTGCTTGACAAAGCTGCGCACCATCTCGGCTTCGAGCATGCGACGCACGGCAAAGACCTGGCGCGCCTCGTCCACCGAAGGCGTGGCCACAAAGGCGCCGCGGGCGGGCTCGAGCCGGATGAGACGGTTTTGCGAAAGCTGGAACAGGGCCTGGCGCACCAGGGTGCGGGAAACTCCAAAGTGGTCGGCCAGCTTTTGCTCGGCCAGCTTGGTGCCGGGCATCAGGCGATGCTCGACGATGGCCTTGGTCAGGCTTTCGACAATGAAACTGGTGGTGGAAGTTTCCATAAATCCATCATAGCGGTTGAAGACAAGTTTTGTATACAGTTTCTGTTCACCAAACATGGTGTTTGTATCGATGTTCAGGCGCAGAAAGCTGTGCGCAAGCGCGCAAACCCAATGGGAGCAAGGGCTTGCAACATTGGTATTGCAAAGATCAGCAGTGTTGTGACTGGGGGCCCTCTGTAAGGGAAAAAAGCCCGAATGCACAATGCGCAGCTATGCAAGCACAGAATACATCCTCGCGCGCGCAGGCCGCGGCAACGCCTGTTCCCCAGCAAGACCCGGCTGGCTTTCTGCGTCATCTGTATGACGTGGCAGTGCGCAATGCCCTGCCCATCGAGGGTCTGGCGCGTCATCTGCCCAAGCCGCCCAAGGGCCGCACGCTGGTGCTGGGCGCCGGCAAGGCCGGTGGCTCCATGGCGCAGGCGCTGGAAGCTCTGTGGCCGCAGGATGCGCCACTGTCGGGCCTGGTGGTGACGCGCTATGCACATATTCCCCCACGCCCCGAAGGGCTGGCCCAGCGCCTGGAGGTGGTGGAAGCCGCCCACCCCGTGCCGGACGCGGCCGGTCTGGCTGCGGCCGAGCGCATTCTGGCGCTGACCGAGGGCCTGACGGCCGACGATCTGGTGATCTGCCTCATTTCCGGCGGTGGCTCCTCCCTGCTGACGCTGCCCGCCGAAGGCATCGACCTGGCCGAGAAGCAGCGCATCAACAAGGCGCTGCTGGAGAGCGGCGCGGCGATTGGCGAGATGAACTGCGTGCGCAAGCATCTCTCGCGCATCAAGGGCGGCCGGCTGGCTGCGGCCTGCCATCCCGCCAAGGTGGTGACGCTGACCATCAGCGATGTGCCCGGCGACGATCCTTCGGTGATTGCCAGCGGACCCACGGTGCCGGACGCCTCGACCTGTGCCGACGCACTGGCCATCCTGAACCGCTACCAGATCGGTGTTCCCGAATCCGTGCGCGCTGCGCTGCAAGCCGGCGAGCTGGAGACGCCCAAGCCCGGCGATGTCCGCTTCGAAGGCCATGAGGTGCATCTGATTGCCACGCCCCAGCAGTCGCTGGAAGCGGCCGCGGCTGCCGCCCGCGTGGCCGGCATTGCCGTGCATGTGCTGTCCGACGAGATGGAGGGCGAGTCGCGCGAGGTGGGCAAGGTCCATGCGGCGCTGGCGCGTGCCGTGGCCAGGCATGACCAGCCTTTTGCCAGGCCCTGCGTGATTCTCTCGGGTGGCGAGACCACGGTGACCATCCGCCCGCGCCAACCCGGTGCAGCCAAGGGGCGCGGCGGGCGTGCCGGCGAGTTCTGCCTGGGTCTGGCCCAGGCCCTGCAGGGTCAGGAAAAGGTCTGGGCGCTGGCGGCGGACACCGATGGTATCGACGGTGTCGAGGACAACGCGGGAGCCCGTGTCTCGCCCTGCACGCTCAAGCGCGCGGCAGAGCTGAATCTGCGCATCAGCGATCACCTGGACCGCAACGATGCCTATGGCTATTTCTCGGCACTGGGCGATCTGGTGATCACCGGCCCCACGCACACCAATGTCAACGACTTCCGCGCCATCCTGGTGCTCTGATCCGCTGTATCGATAGCAGCTTGCGCCTGATCATCAAGGATTTCAGGCTCTATTAATACTGAAATTGCCTATCACAGGGTGGTAGCTGCTTTTTTTTCGATAGCGCCTGGCAGGGATTGATTCTTTTGCAGAATCAATATGCAATCACCCGCCGCGCGGCAGATCCTCCCACCAGGCATCGTCGAACTTGCCCTGCAAAAAGGCGATGAAGGACTGCACCTTCTGCGGCACCAGGCGCGGCGAGGGGTAGACGGCGTGGATTTCCTGCTCGGGCAGGCGGCAGGTCTTGAGCACTTCCACCACGCGACCATCCTTGAGCGAGTCCTGGGCCACGTAGCGCGGCAGGGCCGCAATGCCCATGTGCGAGCGGGCAGCGGCCAGCAGGGCCGAGAGATTGTTGGAGCGCAGCCGCCCGGTGACGGGAATCGACACCGGCTCGCCGCTGGCATTGCGCAGACGCCAGATATCGTTGCCCTGCACGCTGCTGTAGATCAGCGTGGAATGCTCCTTGAGGTCCGAGGGGCGGCGCGGCGTGCCGTGTTTGCGCAGATAGGTGTTGGAGGCCACCAGCACCCAGGGATTGACGCCCAGCATGCGTGCGCCCAGTGAAGAGTCGGCCAGCTTGCCCAGGCGCAGCGCCACATCGATGCCGTTGGCCACCAGATCGGTGTAACGGTCCTCGAAGCTCAGATCAACCTGCACCTGCGGGTTGTGCTTCATGAAATCCATGGCCAGCGGAATGAGTACACGGCGCCCGAAGGCTACCGAGCTGCCGATGCGCAACTGACCCTGAACCTGGGTCTGGCGTACCTTGACCACGTTCTCCGCCTCGGCCACGTCGCTGACGATGATCTTGCATTTTTCGTAGTACAGCGCACCGGCTTCGGTCAGGCTCACGCCGCGTGTGTTGCGGTTGAGCAGGCGCACCTTGAGGCGCGCCTCCATGGCCGCGACCTGCTTGGTCACAGTGGGCTGGGTGGTGGCGAATTCCTGTGCGACCTTGGTGAAACTGCCGGTCTCCACCACGCGCACAAACATGTGCATCGCGTCGAGTCTGTCCATGGATTTGTCTCCTATTTATTCTTGGGTGGAATAAATTTTATGGTCTGAGAGCGGCTTCCAGCAAGCAAAGGTCTTGACTAAAGTTCAACCAAGTTTTTAGGAGACCCTCATGGCCAAAATGAAAGCAATCGACGCCGCAGTCCTGGTGCTCGAAAAAGAAGGTGTAACCGTGACGTTTGGTGTGCCCGGTGCGGCCATCAACCCGCTGTACGCTGCAATGAAGAACCACGGCGGCATCGGTCACATTCTGGCCCGTCACGTCGAAGGCGCCAGCCACATGGCCGAAGGCTACACCCGTGCGGTGGCCGGCAATATCGGCGTCTGCATCGGCACTAGCGGCCCCGCCGGCACCGACATGATCACCGGTCTGTACTCGGCCAGCGCCGACTCCATTCCAATCCTGTGCATTACCGGTCAGGCACCTCGCTCGCGTCTGCACAAGGAAGACTTCCAGGCCGTGGACATCGCCTCCATCGCCAAGCCCGTGACCAAGTGGGCCACCACCGTGCTGGAACCCGCCCAGGTGCCCCGCGCCTTCCAGCAGGCTTTCCACCTGATGCGCTCCGGCCGCCCCGGCCCCGTGCTGATCGATCTGCCCATCGACGTGCAGCTGGCCGAGATCGAATTCGACATCGACACCTACGAGCCCCTGCCTGCCTACAAGCCAGCAGCTTCGCGCAAGCAGGCCGAGAAGGCCATCGAGATGCTCAACGAATCCGAGCGTCCCCTGCTGGTCTCCGGTGGCGGTGTGATCAACGCCGATGCTTCCGATCTGATGGTCGAGCTGGCCGAGATCCTGAACGTGCCCGTGATCCCCACCCTGATGGGCTGGGGCACCGTCCCTGACGATCACCCCCTGATGGTCGGCATGTGCGGTCTGCAGACCAGCCACCGCTACGGCAACGCCAACATGCTGGCTTCGGACTTCGTGTTCGGTATCGGCAACCGCTGGGCCAACCGCCACACCGGCTCGGTCGAGGTCTACACCAAGGGCCGCAAGTTCATCCACGTGGACATCGAGCCCACCCAGATCGGCCGCGTGTTCGCGCCTGACTACGGCATCGTCTCCGACGCCAAGGCGGCTCTGGAGCAATTCGTTGCCGTCGCCAAGGAGTGGAAGGCTGCCGGCAAGCTCAAGTGCCGCAAGGCCTGGGTGGCCGAGTGCCAGGGTCGCAAGAACAGCGTCGAGTACCTGCGCAAGACCAACTTCGACAACGTGCCGATGAAGCCCCAGCGCGTCTACCAGTGCATGAACCGCACCCTGGACCGCGACACCACCTATGTGTCCACCATCGGTCTGTCGCAGATCGCCGGTGCCCAGTTCCTGCACGTGTACAAGCCCCGCAACTGGATCAACTGCGGCCAGGCCGGTCCTCTGGGCTGGACCACTCCCGCCGCTCTGGGCGTGCGCGTGGCCGACCCCCAGCGCAAGATCGTGGCCCTGTCCGGCGACTACGATTTCCAGTTCATGATCGAAGAGCTGGCCGTGGGCGCGCAGTTCAAGCTGCCCTATGTTCACGTGCTGGTGAACAACAGCTATCTGGGTCTGATCCGTCAGGCACAGCGCGCTTTCTCGATCGACTATTGCGTGCAATTGGCGTTCGACAATATCAACATGGATGAGGGTGATGCGACCCGTGGCTACGGTGTTGACCATGTTAAGGTCGTTGAAGGCCTGGGTTGCAAGGCGATCCGCGTTCATCGCGCCGAAGACTTTGCCCCCGCCATGCAGCAGGCCGAAGCCTGGATGGCCGAGCACAAGACCCCTGTGGTGATCGAGTGCATCCTGGAGCGTGTGACCAACATCTCCATGGGCGCCGAAATCGACAACGTGGTCGAGTTCGAAGACCTGGCGACCGAAAAGGCCGACGCGCCCAGCGCACTGGCCCTGCTGGACTGATAGGAAAACTCCCCCTGAGCGGCTCCGCCGCTTCCCCCTCTCTCTGCGCGGGAGGGGGGCGACGCCTTCGCTGGGGGGGCGCGGCCGGCTTAGGCCCTTGCTTGGCGTCTAGCGCCTGCAACTATTAACGATTACCGGAGACTTTTATCATGCCCCGTTTTGCAGCCAACCTGAGCATGTTGTTCACCGAGGTGCCTTTCCTCGAGCGTTTTGAGCGTGCCGCAAACGCAGGCTTTGAAGCCGTGGAGTTTCTCTTCCCCTACGCCCATACCGTGGAAGAGATCAAGGAGCGCCTCGACGCCACCGGCCTGAAGATTGTTCTGCACAACCTGCCCGCCGGCGACTGGGACGCGGGCGAGCGCGGCATTGCCTGCGACCCCACGCGCGTGGACGAGTTCCGCGCCGGCGTGGCCAAGGCCGTGACCTATGCCCACGCCCTGGGTGTGCCCCAGCTCAACTGCCTGGCCGGCAAGGTTCCTGCCGGTGTTGACGCTGCCGTGGTGCGCCGCACTTTCGTGGAAAACCTGCGTTTTGCTGCCGCCGCCCTGAGCGCCGCCAACATCCGCCTGCTGATCGAGCCGATCAACCCCTTCGACATCCCTGGCTTCTACCTGAACCGCACGGATGAAGCCCTGTCCATCCTGGACGAAGTGGGTGCGCCCAACGCCTTTGTGCAGTACGACATCTACCACGCCCAGCGCGTGGAAGGCGAGCTGGCTGCCACCATGCAAAAGCAGCTGGGCCGCATCGGTCACATCCAGTTGGCCGACAACCCCGGTCGCAACGAACCCGGCACCGGCGAGATCAACTACCCCTTCCTGTTCGCTCACCTGGATCGCATCGGCTACGACGGCTGGATCGGTTGCGAATACAAGCCCGCCAACGGCACCGAGTCCGGCCTGGGCTGGCTGCAGAAGATCGGCGGCTGGAACAAGGTCGCAGTGGCTGCCTGAATGGATGAAAAGGCCTGTGGCGCCTGCTCGCAAAGCGCCATCGGCCATCGAATTTGAGTATCAAGAAAACTGAGGAGTACAACCATGAACGCATCGTCTCTCAAGCTGGGCTTTATCGGTCTGGGCATCATGGGCGCGCCCATGTGCGGCCACCTGATTGCGGCCGGCCACCAGCTGTTCGTCAACACCGTGGGCAAGGTGCCTGCCAACATCGCAGAAACCAGCGCCACCCAGTGCACCACTGCTCGCGGTGTGGCCGAGCGCGCCGACATCATCTTCATCATGGTGCCCGACACTCCCGACGTGGAGAAGGTGCTGTTCGGTGAAGACGGCGTGGCAGCCGGTCTGAAGGGCAGCTCCGGCAAGATCGTGGTCGACATGTCCTCCATCTCGCCCGTGGCCACCAAGGACTTCGCCAAGCGCATCGAAGCCGCTGGTGCCCAGTACCTGGACGCTCCCGTCTCCGGCGGCGAAGTCGGGGCCAAGAACGGCACCCTGTCCATCATGGTCGGCGGCCCCGATGCAGCCTTCGAGCGCGTCAAGCCCCTGTTCGACAAGATGGGCAAGAACATCACCCTGGTGGGCGGCAACGGCGACGGCCAGACCGCCAAGGTGGCCAACCAGATCATCGTGGCTCTGAACATCGAAGCCGTGGCCGAAGCCCTGCTGTTTGCATCGCGCGCCGGTGCCGATCCAGCACGTGTGCGTGAAGCCCTGCTGGGCGGTTTT
This sequence comes from Comamonas sp. HJ-2, assembly GCF_053615495.1. Lineage (NCBI taxonomy): Bacteria > Pseudomonadati > Pseudomonadota > Betaproteobacteria > Burkholderiales > Comamonadaceae > Comamonas > Comamonas sp. HJ-2. Next base: position 6,927 of record NZ_JBSIFD010000047.1, read on the forward strand.
GCCTCTTCCAAGATCCTGGAAGTGCATGCCGAACGCATGATCAAGCGCACCTTCGACCCTGGCTTCCGCATTGCCCTGCACCAGAAGGACCTGAACCTGGCCCTGTCCAGCGCTCGTCAGCTGGGCGTGTCCCTGCCCAACACCGCTCAGGCACAAGAGCTGTTCAACAGCTGCGTGGCCCACGGCGGCGCTGCCTGGGATCACTCGGGCATGGTGCGTGCCCTGGAAATCCAGGCCAACTTCGAAATCGGTCAGAAGGCTGAATAAAGAGAGGTGGGGAGGGCGGCCACTGGCCATGCGTACGGCCAGCAGCCGCCTCAAGTAAAAGCCGCGCTCGGGGGAGCGCGGCTTTTTTTATTCAGCGTCAGTACCCCATGGTTTTTCCGTCGGGGTTGCGCGGATCCGAAGCGCCGCGCAGCAGGCCGTCTCGGATCTCGATGGTCTGAGTGCGGCCCATGGATGCCTTCAGTGCCACCTTGTGGCCCCATTGCCTGAGCAGGGCCAGCGTATCGGGGCTGAAGCCTTTTTCAACGCGCAGCTCGTCAGGCGTCCACTGGTGATGAAAGCGCGGCGTGGCCGCAGCCTCGGCCGGGTTCATGCCGAAGTCGATGTGATTGACGATCTGCTGCAGCACCGTGGTGATGATGCGCGCTCCGCCCGGACTGCCGGTGACGAGGACCGGCTTGCCGTCCTTGAGTACCAGGGTCGGTGTCATGGATGACAGCGGCCGCTTGCCGGCCTGCACGGCATTCGCGTCGCCGCCCACCAGACCATAGGCATTGGCCACGCCGGGCTTGGCCGAGAAGTCGTCCATCTCGTTGTTGAGCAAAATCCCCGTGCCCCTGGCGACGATGCCGCTGCCGAAATTGGTGTTCAGCGTATAGGTCACGGCCACCGCGTTGCCGGCCTTGTCCACCACGGAGTAATGGGTGGTCTGGTCGCTTTCATAAGGCTGGGGCCTGCCGGGCCGGATGTCCTTGCCGGGCCTGGCCTGCTGGGGTTTTATGCTTGCGGCCAGCTCGCTCGCATAGCTCTTGGAGATCAGCCCCTTGAGCGGAATCTTCACGAAGTCCGGGTCGCCCAGATACTCGGAGCGGTCGGCATAGGCGAGCTTCATGGCCTCGGTCATGTAGTGCACGCTTTGTGCGCTGTCGGCACCCCATTGATTCATGGGCCAGCGCTCCATCATGTTCAGGATCTGAATCAGGTGCGCGCCGCCCGAAGAGGGCGGAGGCATGGTCACGATCTGGTAGCCGCGGTAGCTGCCGCGCACGGGCTCGCGCTCGGCCACCTTGTAGTCGCGCAGGTCCTGCAGGCTGAGGGCATTGGCGTGCGGCGCCATCTCCGCCACGATCTTCTGCGCGATCGCGCCCTCGTAGAAGGCCTTGGCACCTTGCTGGCTGATCAGGCGCAGGGACTGCGCCAGATCCTTTTGCACCAGCCTCTCGCCGCTTTGCAGCGGAGCGCCGTTCCTCCAGAAAACGGACTGGGTGGCGGGCCAGCGGCCCATATTCTTTTTTTCCTGCTCCAGGGTCTTGGCCAGGGTGACGCTGACAGGATAGCCCTTGTCCGCCAGCGCAATCGCGGGAGCCATGACCCTGGCCAGCGGCATGCTGCCCCAGCGCGAGAGCGCATGCGTCATGCCGGCCACGGTGCCGGGCACGCCTACGGCGTAATGGGTGTAGAGCGATTTGCCGTCGATGACCTTGCCGGCGGCATCCAGATACATATTGCGTGACGCGCCCCTGGGTGCCACTTCGCGGAAGTCCAGTGCAATGTCCTTGCCGCTCCTGGCGTCGTGCACCATCATGAAGCCGCCGCCGCCGATATTGCCGGCATTGGGCAAGGCCACGGCCAGCGCAAAACCCACGGCCACGGCGGCATCGACGGCATTGCCGCCCGCCTTGAGAATATCCACGCCGATCTGCGTGGCCAGCTCCTGCTCCGAGGCCACCATGCCGTTCTTGGCGATGACGGGGTGAAAGACATCCAGCTCGAAGTCATAGGCAGCAGCGGCTGCCTGGGCGGCGGCGGTCTGGGTGACGGCAGGCGCTGCAGCCTGAGCAGTGGCATCGTTACGGATGGCCGCGCGTTCGTTGCGGGCGGGCTCTGGCGTGGCCGTGCTGCTGCAGGCGCTCAGGCCGGCCAGAGCGATGAGCAGGCTGGCTGCCAGGGCGGTGGTGCGCAATTGCATGCGTTGTCTCCTGTTCGCTTGATGAATCGGGCCAGTGTATAGAGGCTGAAAAGAAGCCAACCGGGCAGAGCTGGCTATGTGCCTGAAAGTCAAGGCAGAAAAGCCTTTGATGGAGTACAGAAACTGTATACACTTTAACGATCAAAGCGCTGCGCTCATGCGCGAGCAGACTTTGTGATGGCATAGATGTTTCAGGGCTTACGCAAACAGGAATGCAACAACGGTCTGCCTGAACCCGTTTTGCGTAAGTCGTGTGTTTGATACAACCAAGGGCAGTGGCAAACTGCCTGTGAGGAGATTTCCATGGGCCTGAGTACCCACGTTCTCGACACCATGAATGGCTGCCCCGCCGCAGGCATGGCTGTCGAACTGTTTTCCACTGAAGGCGACAAGGCCACGCTGATCAAGAGCCTGGTGCTCAATCATGACGGCCGCACCGATGCGCCGCTGTTCGACAACAACACGCTCAAGGTCGGCACCTACCGCCTGACCTTTGACGTTGCGGCCTACTTCAAGGCCCGTGGCGTGCAACTGCCCGAGCCCAGCTTTCTGAACAAGGTGAGCCTGGACTTCGGCGTGGCCAATGTGGAGCAGCACTACCACGTGCCTTTGCTGGTCAGCCCCTGGAGCTACTCCACTTATCGCGGCTCCTGAGCGGGACGTGAGTCTCTCGAAGCGGGAGACATGGCAAAAACAAGAGCGGCTTGCGCACGTCATTTCTTGGTTTCAGCATTAAAAGGCATTGAAACCAAGATATGACAGGCGCAAGCCGCTCTTGTTTTTAAGGACTTATTTGCCCTTGGAATAAGCCATGGCCACGACCAGGGCGCTCACGAAATAAAAGGCCTGCAGCTCCAGCGCCCAGCCGCCAGTGCTGTTGAGCATCAGAATCTGCCGGGTGTGCATCAGCGCAAATGCCACCACCATATTCACCGCAATCACCAGTGCGGCGGGTACCACCCACAGGCCCACCAGCAACAGCAAGGGCGCGACCACTTCGCCCAGATAGACCGCATAGGCCAGAAATCCCGGTGCACCCAGACTCTCGATCTTCGCCTCTATGCTGCCTATGCCATAACGAATCTTGGCCCAGCCGTGCAGCAGCATGAGCAGGGCCAGGGTGACACGCAGCACAACCAGAGCTGCTTTGGGGTGGTGAAAGTAATTCCAGAACTTCATGAATTTCCAGTCGTCCGCGCGATGCTTATATCAACAATGCTAGCGCCTGTTTCAGACAATTCGTCTGATTGCCTATGGATGAGGCCAAGTGTTGTCTTGTGTTCATGTTGTAGGTCTTTTTCGACAACTGCTCTTGCCTTCTGTAGGCCAATGGCGCAAGCTGTAACCGCTGAGTTTTATCGGCAACGCTGCGCACTAGCATCGTGCCAACCCTGTTTCTGACAGCTTTGCATCGGGGGGATGTGCAAAAGCGACTCAATGTCGGACTGCAGGACCTTCTACCTCTGAAATGTGTCTACACATTCATCCCATGAAAGGATATAGGTATGCGTCAAATTTCTCTGCGTTCTGTTGCGATGGCTGCTGCACTGGCTGCCGGTGCCTTGACCATGACGGCCTGCACCACGACCAAGCCTGACACGGCATCGGCTCCCCGTGCCGATTCCACAACGGTCAATACCCGTGCCAATGCAGCTCTGGAGCGCCTGTACCAGACCGCACCAGGATCCAAGGAAATGGTGCAACGCGCCAAGGGTGTGCTGATCTTCCCGTCGGTGATTGGCGGCAGCTTTGTGGTCGGGGTGGAGCATGGCCGCGGCGTGCTGCGCGTGGGCGGTCACAACCGTGGCTTCTACAGCACGACAGCGGCCTCTATCGGATGGCAAGCTGGTGGTCAGTCCAAGGCTGTGATCTATGTGTTCAACACACAGGAAGCGCTGGACAAGTTCCTCAAGAGCGACGGCTGGTCCGTGGGGGCTGATGCCACCGTGGCAGCAGGCAAGATCGGTGCCAATGGCAGCGTGGACACCACGACTGCCCAGGCTCCGGTCACCAGCTATGTGCTGACCAACGCGGGCCTGGAGGCCGGCGTATCGCTGCAGGGCACGAAGATCACCAAAGTGGTCGAATAAGCCTCGCCTGGCTTGTTGCAACAAAAAAACCGGCCTTGGCCGGTTTTTTATTGTCCGATGCGGCTCGCTGCATCGCTGTGAGCTTTTACTCGCCCAGCTGACCTTCGGTCAAGGTGTCGAGCTGGAAGCGTCCCGACTTGTCCCACAGCCAGGTGTCGGTATAGGTCACGCTGCGACCCGGGGCTGGGAAGGGGGCTGCGGAGCGCACGGCTCGCTCGATCTCGGCCACCACTTCGGGGGCATGACCTGGCTTGCGCATCCAATGCAGGTTTTTCACGCGGCCCTGGCCGTCGAGCTGAACCTGCAGCACGCCGATCGCATACAGCATAGGCGGCAGCATGCCCTGGTAGATGCGGCCGGAGTTGCGTTCATACAGATGCTGGGCAGCCTGCTTGCGATAGCCGGGGCTGGCCTTGTCGGCAGGCGTTGTGCCGATGGATGGGCTTTGAGGTGCGATCTGACAGGCGGTCAGCACCGCTGCAACGGCAGCCATCATCCCGGTCCGCAGCCAGTTCAGGGGGCGGCGGGCTGTTGTGGCGCGGGTGGGGTCGTGGGTTTCAGACATGACGCCAAGCGTAGCCGCAAATGGATGGAGGCAGCGGCCCGGGGGCACAATTCTGACACCTCCTCGTGAAAAATCTGCAACGACTCGTCAAATCCGGTCCGGATATGCATCCGATTAATGTGCTCATACGCTTGTCTGTCTATTGTGACTCGCAAAATGCATGAACATCGGTCATCAAAGCAATCGGCGTTCAGTCATGTGGAGCGAAACACAGCAAGGAATCTTGAACCGTCTGGCGCAGCAGCCGCTGTGCTGGGTGCAGGTACAGGCCACTCGTGGCTCCGTGCCCCGCGAGGAGGGGGCCTGGATGGCGGTGTTCGCCGATGAGGTGATGGGGACGATCGGCGGCGGTCATCTGGAATGGCAGGCCATTGCCCAGGCGCGCCAGCTGCTGGCGCAGTGGGACGCAGACCCCGCAGCCTTGCGCGAGCATGTCCAGCGGTATGCGCTTGGCCCCAGTCTGGGGCAATGTTGCGGCGGTGCGCTGGAGCTGCACTTTGCATGGTTTGACGCCCGCGATGCTCAACGTCTGCGGGCCTTGATGCCCGAACCGTCGCAATGTGTGGCCTTGTTCGGCGCGGGCCATGTGGGGCATGCGCTGGTGCGCATTTTGCGCAGCTTGCCGTACCGCGTGATCTGGGTGGACAGCCGTGATGCAGTCTTTCCCGTGGAGGAGCAGATAGGGGTGCAGTGCGAGCATTCCGATCCGGTGCAGGCCGCGGTGGCAGAGTTGCCGCCGCAGTCGCAGGTGCTCATCATGAGCTTCAGCCATGCCGAAGACCTGGAGGTGGTGGCGCAATGCCTGCTGCGCCAGCGCGAGCGAGGAGATCTGCCTTTTGTGGGGTTGATTGGCAGCAAGACCAAATGGGCCAGTTTCAGCAGCCGCTTGCGCAGGCGAGGGTTCAGCGATGCAGAGTTGGCTCACATCACCTGCCCGATCGGCGTGCCTGGCATTACCGGCAAGGAGCCCGAGGTGATCGCTGTGGCGGTGGCGGCACAGCTTCTGCAGCGCTTGTCTGCGAGCTGATGGTGCAATGAATGCACCTGATCTGGTGCGTGTGGCCGCAAACATGCTGTTACCTGCCCTAAAAATCAGGCCCGATCCTTGCGTATCGCTCTTGTATTAGGGAAATCTCTAGGGTGGTTTATCCCTGATTTGAGAGTTGCGGCAGCAAAAATTGCATACACTTTCGGTCGACAGAATGGTCGCAGCGGTGCCCCGTGTGTAACGTCCGGGAGCGCGGCCTTTTCTTCTGCTCAGAGCGCCCGCAGTGGTGAGCAGGTTGTTCGGCAGCCCCACGCTGCCAAGGTTGAGAGCTATGGAAAGCTACATTCTCGACTGGGCCGGCCTGCTGTTGCGGTGGCTCCACGTCATTACCGCGATCGCCTGGGTCGGTTCCTCCTTCTACTTTGTGTTCCTGGACAGCAGCTTGACGCCGCCCGTGGATGACGACCTGAAGAAGCAGGGCGTTAACGGCGAACTCTGGGCTGTGCACGGTGGCGGTTTCTACCACCCCGTCAAGTTCAATGTGTCTCCTCCCAAGATGCCGGATCACCTGCACTGGTTCTACTGGGAAAGCTATACCACGTGGTTGTCCGGTTTTGCCCTGCTGACGGTCTCCTACCTCTGGAACGCCAACATCTATCTGGTCACTCCCGGCGACCCCAATGCCATGAGCACCGGCGCTGCCGTGGCTTCGGCTCTGGGCTTCCTGGTGGTCTTCTGGCTGCTGTATGACTTCATCTGCCGCACTTTCGGCCAGAAGAAGAATGGCGACGCCACCGTCGGTGCCATGGTTCTGGTGCTGGTGTGTATCGCAGCCTACCTGGCCTGCCACATCTTCCCCGGCCAGGCAGCCTTCCTGCTGATGGGCGCGATGATCGCGACGTCCATGAGCGCCAACGTGTTCTTCTGGATCATCCCTGGCCAGCGCAAGGTGGTGGCTTCGCTCAAGGCTGGTGAGCCTGTGGACCCACGTCACGGCCAACGTGCCAAGCAGCGCAGCGTGCACAACACCTATTTCACGCTGCCCGTGCTGTTCGCCATGCTGTCCAATCACTATGGCTGGTTGTACAGCCACAAGCTGAACTGGCTGGTGCTGATCGGCATGATGTTTGCCGGTGCTGCCATTCGCCAGTTCTTCGTGATGCGCCACGGCTACAAGCTGGGTCGCAACAGCCACCCATGGCCTTACGCTGCTGTCGGCGTAGCTGCTCTGCTGGCTGTGTTTGTCTGGCTCAAGCCTGCTCCTGTGGCTGCAACTGCTCCGGTAGCGGCTGCTCCAGCGGCACCCGCAGCTGGGCAGGCTGCAACTCCCGCGGCCCCTGCAACTGAAGTCGCAACTCCTGCAGCCGAAGCCGCGTCACCTGCTGCTGCTCCCGCAGCCGCTGGCGGAGAAGGCTTTGCCAAGGTCAATGCGATCTTCCAGCAGCACTGCGTGGTGTGCCACGGCACGGCCATCCAGCAAAAGGCTGTCCGTCTGGACTCCCCCGAAGCGGTGAAATCGCACGCCCAGCAGATCTACCAACAGGTGGTGCAGCTGAAGAAGATGCCTTTTGGCAACCCTGCGGCTCTGTCGGATGACGAACGCAACCTGATCAAGACCTGGTACGAGTCCGGCGCTGCCGTGAACTGACCATCAGCTGTTCGGGGCAATTGAAGTCGTAGGCAGCGATCTGGTATCCATGCGGCTTTCTGTGGAGCTAGGTTGCGTCAGCAAAGCCTAGACTCCTTCTCCTCGTAAAAAAGCGCTCCTTGTGAGCGCTTTTTTTATTGAGATTCAACACTCAAGCTTCGGCGATGCGGTGTTGAACAAGACGACTGCAGCAAATGAAAGTGTGAAGTCTGCCTTGGCCTGAGGACTCAACTGATCCCTGCTAAACGGCTTTCAAGCGTGATCGATAACATGCCGGCGTTTCACCGAAGGTCCGGCGAAACAGGCTGATGTAAGCGCTGATACTGGCATAGCCGAGATCCAGTGCAATGGCTGTAATGCTTATGCCTTCGGCAAGCATCTCAAGTGATCGCAATAGGCGTACGCGCTGGCGCCAGGCAGTGAAATTAAAGCCTGTCTCGCTGACAAACCTGCGACTGAGAGTGCGCGAGCTGATGGCTCCGAAACTTGCCCAGTCATCGATGTTGCGCTCGTCGGCCGGATTGGCTATCAACGCTTTGGCGATACGCTGCAGACGAGCATCTGCTGGTATGGGCAGGCCAAACTCCTCAACCGGCAGGCTTCTGATCTCGTCCAGAACCACAGCGCATATATGTGACTGTGCTTGACTCGATTGATCGGAGGCTTGCGGCATGGAGCTGGCAATACGCAGCACCGCTTCGCGCAGCAGGCCCGATACCCTGATGATGCAGGGCTGTGCCGGCAAATTGGCGCATGCGGCTTCTGCCACATAGGCGCTCCAGCCATGGTAGGGGCCGAAGGAGCGCCCCGCGTGAGCATGATGGGGAGGAAGCCAAACGGCATGTATGGCCGGCACCACCCAGAGACCGCCATCGACCTGCACCGAGATCAAGCCTTTGATTGAACCAAACAATTGACCGCGTGCATGCTGATGCATCTCGGAAGAGAGTTCACTCTCCAGCATTCGAGTGGCCGCTACAACACTGGGCCCGTCAGGGGAGTCCATATAGGAGCCCAACAGATGCATGAGATTAGGCATGGCGGATTTGAGTTATCTAATGGCCGATAAATTCTACAGCCGCCATATCGCCTGGGCCTACGCTTGCAACTTTCCTCAAACACAGGAGTTTCACGTGCCTTCATCAAAAGACTCGGCGGATCAAGGATTGCACAAGAGCAGTCGGTCAGATGCGGTTGATCTGAATCGGCTGTACGCGCGCCCAACGGAGCGAATTCAAAAAGCGGTTCTCGATCATTTGATGGATTTCCACAAGGCGTATTTGGCAAAAGCGACGTTTTTCTGTCTTGCCACGGGAGATGGGAATAGCTTGGATGCATCGCCACGCGGAGGTCCTCCCGGTTTCGTACGGGTACTGGATGCACGCACCTTGGTTTTTGCGGACTGGCCCGGCAACAATCGCATTGCCTCCTTGCGCAATCTTCAGGATGACGACCGGTTGGCGATGCTGTTTCTCTTCCCTGGTCTGGAAACCTTTTTGCGAATCAATGGACGCGGTCGAGTTTCTTCCGATGGTGACCTGATGCAAGAGTTGCGAGAAGGGATCAAGGTGCCAAAAACTGCAACAGTGATTCGGATCGATGAAGTGTTGTTCCACTGTGGACGAGCCATCAATCGCGCCCGGTTGTGGCGCGACGAGAGTCATCTGGACCCCAATCATCTGCCTACAGTCGGAGACGTGATGGCTGGCCTGGCCCAATTGCAGGGTGATGCTCAATTCACATCAGAGCAGATCGTTCACGCAAATGAGCGCTACTCAAGTGCCGTAAGAACCGAGCTTTACTGAGCGCTCACAGCTTCGCTCTATTTCTGCCCATCTCTGCCGCATGCCCTGCGGTTTCGCAGGACTCGAATTACTTGTTGATGCGAGCGCCGATCTTGGGGTCTGGCCTGCTTTCGAGTAGTCCCAGGGCTCCTGCTATCAAGGCTTGAGTTCCCTCAATCAGTTCTGCCTCCATCTCTGCCTCTTGCAGTTGCCCGTCCGCTTCGTCAAGCGGCTCCAGGCGGGCTGCGGCATACACCGTGTCGGCCGCAGAGATGCAAAAGAAGGTCACGGTGGAGAGCAGCCAGCGTGATTGTTCCTTGGTGATGCCGTAGGCCTGTGCAATATGGGCCTGATGGGCGCTGATCTTCTCCAGCATGGCCGGTGTGGCCGCCAGGCGGCGAATCACGAAGGGAGTGACGCCGGGGTGCGCTTTTACGAACTGTCGTGTGGACGCAGTGAACCCCATGAGGTATTCCTCCAGCCCGATCTGCTGAGGGCTTGTTGCCTGCGGCAACTCCCAGCGCTTGAAGATTTCCTCTGCAATCAGGTGTTTGAGTGCTTCCAGGCTTGGCACATGCTTGTAGAGCGCCATGTGGCTGACGCCCAGTGCTGCGGCAACGCCGACGAACGTAATGTCAGGAAGGCCGATGGCAATTCCGGCGTCTGCAATTTTCTCTCTGGTGATGGAGCGTGGTCTCCCACGAGTCGAGGGCTTGGGTGTGTGGGGCATACGCTGGTTCTCAGTCTCTGGGCGAGATTGTCGGTGATTCACATCACTTGTCGTAGACCTATTGCTTGAATCGTTTTGAATTAGTTTATTATCATGCAACTAATTCTCGTAAAGCTTCTCGTTCGCATCCTTGTGAGAGATAGCCTTCTTCCATATCGAATGTCTACCTCTGAATCGCTTGCAGTTGCTGCCAGACCCGCGCAGCCGATCGCCCGGATATTCGCGCCTGTTCGCGGGCGCTTGATGCTTGCTGGTCTGAGCGCTGCGGTTGGCACCATGTTCACGCTGGTGCCACTGGCGGTCATCGCGCATATCGTCAGGCAAGCCTTGCTCGATGACTTGGATGGCATATGGGGCAGCATCGCTGTCGGAGTGCTGTGCATGTTCGTGGGCATGGGTTTGGTGATCGTCGCCGAGCTGATCGCGCACCTGGCAGACAACCGCCTCACTTACGATCTGCGCCTTGCTGTAATCAAGCGGCTGTCGCAAGTGCCTTTGGGCTGGTTTACTGCCCGCGCCTCAGGAGAGGTCAAGCAGGCGCTGCAGGACGATGTCGCGACGCTGCACAGTCTGACTGCGCATTTCTATACCGCCGTGGGGCGTGCGGCCGGGGCGATCGTGATTGCAGTGATGTATCTGTTTGTGCTGGATTGGCGCATGGCGATCTTTGCGCTGCTGCCATTTCCTGGATTCTTCGTTTTTCTCAAGCGCGCAATGAAAGCCAGCAATGCGCACATGCAGGAGTTCGTTGCGCGACTGGGGCGGATCAACAGCGCTACGGTGGAGTTTGCGGGGGGGATTCCGGTCATCAAGGCCTTTGGTGGAGCGAGCCCGGTCCACGCAGGTTACAGAGATGCCGTGGATGGATTTGCCAGTGCCTTTACGGATTTCACTCGCCCGCTGGTGATCTCCATGGCGCGTGCGCATGCATTGATTGCGCCTGTGACCGTCCTCGGTGTGGTGCTGGCTTCTGGCGCTGCGTCTGTTGCCATGGGCTGGATGCAGCCTCTTGATGTATTGCCGTTCGCACTCGTCGCGCCCGGTATTTGTGCGCCGCTTTTGCTTTTGCATACCTTGCTGCATGACCTGCAGGGTGCAACCGGTGCGGCCCAGCGCGTGCTGGCATTGCTGGACACTCCGGTGCTGCCGCAACCGACGCCGGGGCAGCCATCGCATCCTGAAGGCAATGCCGTGCGTTTCGAGCAGGTGGGTTATGCGTATGCGGCAGAGCATCAGGTGCTGTCCGGCATCAGCTTTGACATGCAGCCCGGCACCGTCACGGCCGTGGTCGGCCCTTCGGGTTCCGGAAAATCCACGCTGGCACGTTTGCTGTTGCGGTTTTTCGATCCCGCACAAGGGCGCATCACTCTGGGTGGAGTCGATTTGCGGCAGATCACCAGCACAACCCTGTATCAACGCATTGGCTTTGTGCTGCAGGAAGTGCAGCTGATTCACGCCAGTGTGCGCGAGAACATTGCGCTGGCCCGTCCATCGGCCACTATTGAGGAAATCGAGGCCGCAGCCCGCGCAGCCCACATCCACGATCGCATTCTGGCGTTGCCGCGTGGCTACGACTCCGTGGTGGGCGAGTGTTGATTTCCACCCAGAAGTGACCCACTAGCCCCCGGTTTTTCCATCTCAATCTGACCCACGCATTAACCCT
>NZ_JBSIFD010000048.1:0-13794 GCF_053615495.1 Comamonas sp. HJ-2
AGCCTTACGGCTCAAGCCAAAGGGTGGGTCAGTTTGAGATGGAAATGGCGGGTCAGTTTTGCGTGGAAATTAACACTTATGGATGTCAAAAGGAGTCGCAGCAGGCGTTAGCGCTGCATTGATGGTGTGGCTTGTGAATGCACCCATCAGCAAGGTGTAGCCATCGGCAGGTGATTTGGCGACTTGACCTGCACCAAGGCTACCGCCAGCTCCGGCGCGATTGTCGACGACGAACTGCTGCCCGAGTGCGTCTGAAAGCTGCTTGGCAAGAACGCGGCCGATGACATCGGTCGCTCCACCCGGCGCATAGGGAACTACCAGCCTCACGGGTTTGGTGGGGTAGTCAGTTTGCGCACAGGCTGCTCCCGATGCACCAGATGCGACGAGGGCGGTTGCAACCAGGTTAATGAGCTTGCGGCGGCGCATGGCCGGATTGGCGAGTTGTGTGGGTTTCATGAAGTCTCCTTTAGGGTTTTCAGGTATGCGCTTTCTTGTTTGAGCGCTCGATTTTTCTTTTAATCAATAATATTATTAATAATAAGTGCATCAACAATGGTTAACCCTCCCATGACGAACAAGCCAGACCAGCAAGCCACGATTCATCCGGAAGCCGCTTCGAGCGGCATTTCCAAAGGACTCACCAACTACGGTGATCGCGGTTTCTCTCTCTTTTTGCGCAAGGCCTTCATCAAGGGAGCGGGCTATACCGACAAGGCGCTGGACAGGCCTGTGATCGGTATCTCGAACACAGGCAGCTCCTACAACCCTTGTCACGGAAACATGCCGCAATTGATTGAGGCAGTGAAGCGCGGCATCCTGATGGCAGGTGGTCTGCCCATGGACTTCCCGACCATCTCGCTGCACGAGAGCTTTTCCCAGCCGACCAGCATGTACCTGCGCAACCTCATGTCCATGGACACGGAGGAGATGCTGCGAGCGCAACCCATGGATGCGGTCGTGCTGATCGGGGGGTGTGACAAGACGGTGCCGGCTCAGCTGATGGGTGCTGCTTCGGTCGGACTGCCGGCAGTGCAACTGGTGACCGGCTCCATGCTCACGGGATCGCATCGAAGCGAAAGAGTGGGTGCGTGCACCGATTGCCGGCGCTACTGGGGGAAATTCCGCGCCGAAGAAATTGATGCTGAGGAAATTTCCGACGTCAACAATCAGCTCGTCGCCAGCGTGGGTACCTGCTCGGTGGCGGGCACTGCCAGCACGATGGCCTGCATTGCAGAGGCTCTGGGGATTGGCATTCCTGGCAGTGCAACTCCTCCAGCGGTTACTGCCGACCGCATTCGAATTGCGGAGCGATCCGGTGAGGTGGCCGTGTACATGGCGCGTGCTGGACTGAGCATTGACAAGATTCTCACGCCTGCTGCCTTCGAAAATGCCATGCGGGTGCTGCTGGCCATGGGCGGCTCGACCAATGCCATCGTGCATCTGGCCGCGATCGCGGGTCGCCTGGGCTACGAGCTGGATCTCAAGGCTTTGGACGTCATGAGCCGCAATACTCCCGTGTTGCTCGATCTCAAGCCTTCCGGCGACCACTACATGGAGGACTTTCATGCAGCCGGCGGCATGCATACCCTGCTTCGAGAGCTCAAGCCCCTGCTGCACCTGGATGCTCTGACCGTGACGGGGCGCACCCTGGGCGAGGAGCTGGAGGCGGCCGGCCCAGGCTTCAAGCAGCATGTGGTCAAGACTTTGGATGCCCCTTTGTATCCACAGGGAGGCATTGCCGTGCTGCACGGCAATCTTGCCCCGGCAGGCGCCATCATCAAGCAGTCCGCAGCCAACCCCGAGCTGATGGAGCATGAGGGCCGTGCCGTTGTCTTCGAGAATGCGGAGGATCTGGCTGCGCGTATCGACTCGCCCGAGCTTGATGTGCGGGCCGAGGATGTGCTGGTGCTCAAGAATATCGGCCCCAAAGCAGCGGCGATGCCGGAAGCGGGTTACCTGCCCATTCCCAAGAAACTCGCCGCTCAAGGCGTGAAAGACATGGTGCGTGTCTCCGATGGTCGTATGAGCGGCACCGCTTTCGGCACCATCGTCTTGCATGTGACGCCAGAGGCAGCGATTGGCGGCCCCTTGGCCTGGGTGCAAACCGGAGACAGAATTCGCCTGTCGGTGCGCGAGCGCTGTATTGAATGGCTGGTCAGTGAGGAAGAGCTGGCTATGCGTCAGAATGCCAAGCCTGTTCAAGTTCCTGTGGCAGAGCGTGGTTACGCGCATCTGTTCAAGAAAACTGTTTTGCAGGCTGATCGTGGCGCAGACTTTGATTTCTTGACCGCGACGCAGCGCAAGGGTTCGATTCCAAGGAGTTAAGTTCATATGCCGACGGGCGCTTTTGCCAAGGAGCGCCGTCCATCCGAGGACGGTGTATCCGTGATTGCCGCGACATTGGAGGAAGACATTGTTCTGGGCCTCTTGGCTCCCAGAGTGCGTCTTGTCGAAGATGATCTGATGGAACGGTTCGCAGCCAAACGCCATGTGGTGCGAGACGCTTTGGCTCAGCTGGAAAGTGCTGGCCTGCTTGAGCGCAGGCGCAATATTGGCTCCATGGTGAAGGCTTTCAGCAGAGATGAAGTCATTCATCTCTACGAAATGAGAGAGCTGCTCGAGCTGGAGGCGATGCGCAGAATTGCGCTGCCTCTGGACCGTGATGCCCTGGAGCAGCTCAAGCGCATTCAGACCGGGCATGACGCAGCTATCCTGCAACAGGACCCGCGCGGCATTTTTCGGACCAACCAGGAGTTTCATCGGCTTTTGTTTGCTCAATGCGGCAATGTTTTTCTGTCGCAATCCATCGAAGACTTCGCGCGCCAAACGCATGCAATTCGATTTGGAACGCTGATGAACAGAGAGCGTCAGCTGCAATCCCAAAAGGAGCATCACGAGCTGCTGGCGGTGCTGGCGCAGGGGGAGGGGTCGAGGGAGCGCCTGATCCGCCTGACGGCAGAGCATCTTGTGCCTCCAAGAGATCACTACTTGAAGACACAAGAGGCGCTACTGCCTTGAAGTGCTGATCAGTTCAGGAACATGTCTCGAATATCGTGAGCAGTGGCCAGAGGGCGGCCCAGCGCTGCGGCCCCCTGGCAAACCTGGGCGACCAAGGCTGCATTGCTTGCTGCCGGCTCGCCGCTCTTCAGGAACAGGTTGTTCTCGAAGCCGACGCGCGCATGGCCTCCAAGACTTGCAGCAGCCATCGCGCATGCATTTTCCTGAGGGCCGAAGGCGCACATCGCCCATGGATGGGCATCGTCATGGGCATTCAGGAATGGCAGCAGATCGATGGGCGAAGAGGTCTGGCCCGCCGAGTAGCGGCCCAGTACAAACAGCAGAAACCATTTGTTTTCCGGGATGACGCCACTTGCAAGCAGGCGCTGCCAGGTCTGCACGTCCGCCACGTCATACAGGATGATCTGGGTCATCACATTGCTCTGCTTGAGCCATGTGAAGAAGGACCGGATATCCGCTTCGGGAACTTCAGGTTTGAGTATTTCGCGCAAGCCGACAGAGATCGCTTCCGGAGCCGTTTCGCGTGCGACCCGCATCTGCTCGTATGGCTGGTAGACCTGTGCTGCTTCGGTGGTGACCTGAACCACCAGTTCCTGGCCCACTGCTTTGCGCACTGCAGCAGTGGCTTCAATGTAGGCGCTGGCATCGAGCAAATGCTTGCCGTCAGGCTTGCGTACATGCATATGAATCATGGACGCACCGGAGTCCAGGCATTCCTTGGCGGTCTGTGCCAGATCGGCGGCAGTCAATGGAACCTCAGGGTGCTGCTCCCTGGTCTTGTAGGCTCCGTTGGGGGCAACGGTGATGATCAGAGGTGTATTCATCATGCGCTCCTCTTATTGCTCGGCAGCGTCGCCCACGGAAGGCAATTCGCTCTTGAGAAGCTCCAGACCTGCCAGCAGCGTCTTCTGGTAGCGCTGTTTCTCTTGCGCAATGCTCTCTGGAGTCCACTTGAAAAAACCTTCTCCGGACTTCATGCCGAATTTGCCCTCAGCCACTCTTTGCGAAAGGCATGGGCTTGGCTCCTTGTTGGCCGCCAGCGATGGATACATCGTTGCTCCAGCGGCGCAGTGGACTTCCAGACCTGCATGGTCGCGCTGAAGCACGGGGCCCGCTGCAAGAAAGCGAAAGCCGAAGCCAAAGCGCACGGCTGCATCCACGTCTTCGGCTGATGCAATGCCAGCTTCAATCAGTGCAAAAGCTTCGCGAGCCAGCGCGTGCTGAAGACGATTCGCCAAAAAGCCTGGCAAATCCTTCTTGACCAGCACCGGCACCATGCCGCACTGGCGCATGAAAGCATGAAGGTTCTCTGCACATTCCATGTGGGATGCCTCGCCGCACACCACTTCGACAAGAGGCGTCAGGTGTGCAGGCATGAAGAAGTGCAGACCCAGCATGCGTTCCTGCGTTGCCAGGCCTTCTGCAATGGCCGTAATGGGGAAGCTAGAGCTGTTGCTGGCCAGCAATGCATTCTTGCGGGCGCGCTGCTCGAGTTGCTTGAAAAGCGCTTGCTTGATGTCCAGGCGCTCCGGGATGCATTCGATCACAAGATCCACAGAGCTCCAGTCGAGGTCGTCCAATGACGAGACGACGGACAGGTGGGCAAGCTGCTGCCCCGCATCCAGTTGGGTCAAGCCGTGATGGACCAGTCCAGGGACATTGGCAGCACGGTCTGGATTGGACTCGACAACAGTCGTTTTGCAAGCTCCTCGGCAAAGGACGACCGCGACATCGGCTCCCATAGTCCCGCCGCCAATAACAACAGCATGTGAACGCGAGGGGCGGAAAAAGTGCCCAGGCGCACTGAAAATTTTTTGCTCCAACAGATGTCTCCAAGTTCTATGAGTCTTGGAGGAAGTCTGGATGGTTTCGATAAATTTGTTAAACAAATTTATTGGGATAAATATCCTGATTTTTAAATATATTGCGATGTGCCTCTTTTATCTGTGAAGAGCCACCGACACGATTCAGCAAATCGCAGGTGGTGCCAAAGTACGGCAGTCTTTGATCGACTTGGAGCGTGTCATGAATTTGCCACGGCAACGCATTGGGCCGCTATGCCGCACACTGGCACCACCGTGGACGCTACCCTGAGTGCTGCACTGGCATTCACCAGGAATAGAAACAGGTGCATGGTGAAGAGATGCACCAGAGCGGGAGAGGCAACCAGTGGTGCTTCGGCATGGATGCTGATTCTGGCCTGGTGCGCACAGCAGGTGACACGGTTGCCAATGTCTGTGAGGTTGTCGAGGCCTGCCGCTTGCTGCCCAGGCAGGAAATCGATATCCATGGCAAGGCAGGCAACCAAGTTGCAGATCAGCGAGCAGATTCTTGCCTATCGGCTTGGACCGCCATACAAGTCACCGTGCTGCCCTGCGCCCCGAAAAGATCACAAAGCTGCCCAGTGCCAGCAGCCACACGGCGATGGCCGCATAGAGCATTACGCCGCCAAAGCTGTGCACCAATGCCTCGCGGGCAATGTCTGTCAGTGCCTGTGGCGAAGTGACGGCGCCAGCGCCTGCCTGTTGGGCGTACAGGGCTTGCAGGTTGCCAGAGGCAATGCCGTTGGCCATCTCGCGCAGCGCTGCAGCATCGACAGGGTCGCGCAATGCGGTTTGCAGGTGCTGCTGTACGCCATGCGCCAGCAGGAAACCCATCAGCGCGATATTGATCGACAGCGTAATCATGCGGGCACTCATGTCGATGCCGGACGCCATACCGGCGCGTGTGCTGGAGACCGCTGCCGTGGTGGTATTTGTCACCGGGGTGTTGGTGATACCCAGCCCTGCACCGGCAATCATGCAGCCCGGCAGCACGTAAAGCCAGTGGCTGTGGGCGAGCTGGCTGCCAGCGAGCATCAGCATGAATCCAAGGCCGATGGCGAATAACCCCAGCGGAATGGCGATACGCGGGCCATAGCGCATGGCGATGCGTTCTCCAACTATCGGGAACACCAGCGTGGGAAGGGTGTAGGCTAGCAGCGAGACGCCGGCGGCCGTGACATCCTGACCTAGCGCACTTTGAAAATAGATGGGCAGGTAGATGATGAACGCCCAGAAGCTGAAGTTCATGCCCATGGAGCCCATCAGCGCGCCGGAGAAATTGCGCACCCGAAAGACGGAGAAGTCGAACATGGGATGCTGGGCACGCAGTTCCACCCACACAAAGGTTGAAAAACTCAGCAGACCCACAGCCATGGCGGCCAGCGCAGACAGGCTGCCAAAACCGGTATCGGAGCCCTGCGTCACAAAGAAGGCCAGGCCGAACACCGCGAGGGACAGCGTGACGATGCCCGCGAGATCCAGCGCGCCGGCCTTTGGGTCATGCGATTCCTGCACGGCGATGGCGGCCAGAAAGAAGGTCAGCGTGGCAATCAGCACGTGTACCCAGAATACCCAGCGCCAGTCCGATAGGGCGACGATCATGCCGCCAATCAGCGGGCCAAAGCCCAAGCCTATGCCGAGCATGACTCCCCAGGTGCTGAAGGCGCGGCTGCGCTCGGCGCCTTGGGGAAATTGATGCGAGAGGACGGCTACCAGGCAGATCAGCATGGCGCCGCCGCTGGCCCCCTGGAACACGCGGCTGGCAATCAGCATCGGTGTGTTCCATGCCAGGCCGCACAGCAGCGATGAAAACGCAAAGAGGGCTATGGAGATCAGAAAGATCCGCTTGCGGCCAAACCGGTCCGCCAGTGTCCCGGTGGCCATGAGCACCGAGACGCAGGCGATGGTGTAGGCATTCATGATCCACTGAATGTCTTTGAAGTCACTGTGCAGAACGGACTCCAGCGTGGGCAAGATGACAGGCACGCTGGATATTTCAAGGCTGAACATCAGTGCGGCCAGACAGACCGACAGCAGCGCAATGCGATTGAGCCGGGTCGGTGCCGGCTCCAGGCTGCTGGTGTTCAAGAGATCAACATTATTCGAGGACATGGTTGCGCACTCCAGAAAAGGGAGACAGCGTTCTGGCGCAGAACGTTCAACGCAAGTCTATGGGAATAAAATTCTTAAATTTACGCGTTGATTTCCCATCATTGGGGAGTTGAAGGATCCAATCGACATGACTGTGCAAGACCCTCTGGAAGGAGTCTCCACCTTTGTGCAGGTGGTGGAAGCGGGCGGCTTCACTGCTGCTGCCAAGCGGCTTGGCGTGACGCGCTCTGCCGTGGGCAAGGCCGTTGCCAGGCTGGAGGCGCGTCTGGGCTCGAGGCTACTGCAGCGCAATACGCGTACCCAGACCCTGACTGCGGAAGGACAGATCTACTACGAGCGCTGCACCCGTGCACTCAAGGAGCTGGATGCAGCCGAGGCGGATCTGGACAGTGGCCGCATGGAGCCCATCGGCCGCCTGCGGGTCAGCGTGCCAGAAGGCTTTGGGCAGCTGTGCGTGGCGCCAATACTGCTGAATCTGACGCGTCTGTATCCGCAGCTGAGCATCGATCTGTCGTTTGGCGACCGTACAGTCGATCTGATCGAGGAGGGGTTTGACCTGGCCATACGCATAGGCCCGCTGCAAGACAGCGGCACCTTGTCTGCGCGCCTGCTGGGCACACAGCACATCAGCGTCGGAGCTTCCCCGGCCTATCTGGCACGCCACGGCACGCCTAGCAAACTGGAAGAGCTCGATGGTCATGCGGTCATCGGTTACTCGCACTCGGGTGTTGTCGCCCCGTGGAATGTTTCGCCAGTTGCTGGGCGAGGTGGCAGCTCGGACTACCGCCTGCAGGTGCACACCCAGATCAGCATGGACGATATACAGGCCATTGCCGCTGCTGCTGTGGCGGGCTATGGCATTGCCTGGGTCCCTTGTTGGCTGCTGAGCAGCTATGCCAAGCGTGGCGAGCTGGTACACATCTTGCCCGCTTATCGAGCCCGCTCTTACGAGATCCATGCACTCTGGCCACAGGCACGGCAATTGCGTTGCAAGTTGCGGGTGGCCATTGATGCGCTGGTGGCCGAGATTCCTGCTTTGCTAAATCCCGAGGATGCGGTCCATTCTCGGTAAGGTTTGTGCGTTTCCACCACCGTGGAATGCCCGAGCTTGAGGCTCAAGGCATTGGGAAAAGTGGAGGTGGACGGTTTTTAGCACTCCGGGCTAAATTCTGACTGGCCCGATCAGTGCGCAAAAATCGACTTTGAGCGAACGGTCGACGCTGTTTAGGCAACCGTACGTTGATGGTGCAGCAGATCCAGGAACATCTGTGCCGATCGGCTGATAGGCCTATCCTTGCGTACCAGGCTGCCATAAGCCTCCAGGCTGCGCCTTGTCTGATACGGCAGGATATGCAGCATGCCGTGGGCGGCATGAAGGTCCGCCACCGTACGCGGAATCACGCCCACCATGTTCGAGCTTCGCACCAGGTTGATGGTGGTGAGTATGGAGCCGGTTTCGATCAGGCCGCGTGGCAGCGGCAGACTGTGCTCGCGGAATTCCTGCTCTATCAAGCTGCGCATGGGGCTGCCAGGCGGCTGCATGACCCAACCATACCCTTGCAAAGCCTGCAGGGCGGGGCGCTGCAGCGACAGCAGAGGATGTCCCTCGCACACGATGAAGGCCAGTTGCTCGTCATCGATGGCGCGAAAGCTGCAATCGCTGCCGGCTTCATTGGTCATGCGCCCGACGACAACCTCCAGCACCCCTTCACGCAACTGGGCCAGCAAGCGATCACTGGTATCCACGGCCACTTCCAGCTCCAGCAGGGGCAGCTGCTTTTTCAGCTCCAGCAAGGCCTGGGTGAGCCGCCCGGGCGATGCGGCCATGATGCTGCCCACGGCCAGCCGTCCCGAGCTTCCCTGGCGCAGCTCACCCAGTTCACGATTCAGGGCCTCGATATTGCCGCGCAGCGAACGGAAATATTCCAGCACCCGCTCTCCGGCTGCATTGCGCTGCAGCCGCCGGCCCACGCGCTCGAACAGGGGCTGACCCAGGGCGTCTTCGAGCTCCTGCAGCATCTTGGTGGCGGCAGGCTGGGTCAGGCCGAGCTCGGCCGCTGCCGCGCGCAAGGTCTGGCGCTCGTCGATGGCCAGTATCAAGGCCACCTGGCGCATGCGCAGCCGGTTCAGCAACTGTGGCGTGTTGTCGCGTTTGTCGATCGATCCCATGGCATGGCTTCTTATTGCTTCAGGTTATCGATTAATCAATAACTTTCAATTTACGCATATCAGCGCCTTCCCTAGCATCGGGCTGCGATGAAATAAAAAAGCCAAGGAGACAAATGTGCAAAGACGTCATCTACTTTCCATAGCCGCTGTGTGCGGCGCCGCCGTGCTGCCCTGGCAGGCCCAGGCCCAGGACTCTGCGAACTGGCCCGTCAAGCCCGTGCGCATGCTGGTGGGGTCAGCGCCCGGAGGCGGCACCGATGCCATGGCCCGCGCCGTGGCCGACAGGCTGGGGCCGCTGCTCAAGCAGCCGGTGATCGTGGAGAACCGGCCCGGCGTCTCCAACACGCTGGCCGTAGACATGACGGCCAAGTCCACGGACGGCCACACCATGGTCATGGGCGTGGTCACAGCCCATGCCATCGCACCGCATCTGCTCAAACTCGGCTATGACAACAACCGGGACCTGGTTCCCGTGGCCTTTGTCGGCTCCGTGCCCAATGTGCTGGTGGTGGGCAACTCCGTTGCCGCCAACACGGTGGCGGAGCTGGTGGCCATGGCCAGGAAGAATCCCAATCAGATCAATTTCGCCAGCAGTGGAACGGGCAGCACCCAGCATATCGCTGCCGAGGTGTTCAAGGATGCCGCAGGCATTCAGATCACCCATGTACCCTACAAGGGCAGCGCCGCGGCCCTGGTCGATCTGGTCAGCGGCCAGGTGCAGATGAGCTTCGACACCATGCCCTCGGTCATAGGCCAGATCAAGGCCGGCAAGCTGCGTGCTCTGGCGGTCACTTCGCTCCAGCGCAACCCTCAGCTGCCCCAGGTGCCGACCATGGCCGAAGCGGGTCTGCGCGACGTGGAAATCAGCGCCTGGTACGGCATCTACATGCCCGCCTCCACGCCCAAGGCGGTTCAGCAGAAAGTGCATGACGAGGTCAACAAGGTCATCTCCATGCCCGAGACCAAGACCCGCCTCGAAGCCGTGGGTGCCGAGCTGCGGCCCATGCCCCAGGCCGACTTCGGCAGTTTTCACCTCGCCGAGTACAAGCGCTTCGGCGACATCATTCGCAAGAACAACATCAAGCTGGACTGAGCATGAGCAAGGCTTCTCTTCCCGTTGTCGCCCTGACCCTGGGCGATCCTTCCGGCATCGGCGCCGAACTGATTGCGCGTTTGCTGGCCAGGCCGCAGGCCACGCAGCAGGCGAACCTGGTGCTGATCGGCGATCCCTGGCTCTGGGAGCAAGGCCAGCGCATCGCCGGACTGCAGGTTGCAACGGTTCCGCTGGCCGGCCTGTCCGCTGCGCGCGAGCGTGCCGATACGCGGCTGCCGGCCTTTGTGGCCGTGGACACCGTCGCCCAGGCCGATGTGGTGCCGGGGCAGGTGGGGGCGGCGGGCGGCCGCTCGGTGCTGCAGGTGCTAGACCAATGCATGGATGCGGCCCTGGCCGGCGATATCGATGCCATCTGCTTTGCGCCCTTGAACAAGCAGGCCATGAAGCTGGGCGGTCTGCGCCACGAGGACGAGCTGCACCACTTTGCCGAGTACCTGGGCGTGACCGGCTACTTCTGCGAGTTCAACACGCTGGGTGATCTCTGGACCTCGCGTATTTCCTCGCATGTACCCCTCAAGGATGTGGCCAGCTACCTGAGCGTGGAGCGCATCAGCCAGGCGGCCGAGCTGATCTACAAGGCCTTGCGCGCCAGCGGCCTGGCTGCTCCCAAGGTGGCGATTGCCGGATTCAACCCGCACAACGGCGACGGCGGCACCTGCGGCCGCGAGGAAATCGACATCATCGCGCCCGCAGTCCAGGCCCTGCAGGCGCGCGACTGGCCCAGCGATGCGCCGTTCCACGGCCCGTTTCCGGCCGACACCATCTTCCTCAAGGCCCAGGCCGGCGAGTACCAGGCCATCGTGACCATGTACCACGACCAGGGCCAGATAGCGATCAAGCTGATGGGCTTCTCGCGCGGGGTGACGGTGCAGGGCGGCCTGCCGATTCCCATCACCACGCCGGCCCATGGCACGGCCTACGACATCGCAGGCCAGGGCAAGGCCAATGTGGAAGCCACCTGGCAGGCGCTGCAGATCGCCGCACGCATGGGGGCCGCCCACCGCGATCGCCAGGCCGCCCCAGCCGTCTGAGCCCGTTTTCCGGGCGGCTTGGGCCGCCTGTCCCACTCACTCTTTTCTTTCGAGGTCTGTATGAAGATCAAGTCCGTCCGCGCCCGTGTCTATGAATGGAAGGGCAAGACCGTTCCGCCCCAGGGCAACTTCTGCTCCAACGCCATGGATCTGGTGTACTCCAACACCGAGTCCATGAGTACCTTCCGCTTTCATTCGTGGACCGTGGTCGAGATCGAAACCGATGACGGCATCATCGGCCTGGGCAACGTGGCCCTGGCGCCCAAGATCGCCAAGGCCATCATCGACGAGTACCTGGCGCCCCTGGTCATCGGTCAGGACCCCTGGGACTACGAATACCTGTGGCAGCGCATGTACCGTGCCACCCATGCCTGGGGCCGCAAGGGCGTGACCATGGCCGCCATCTCGGCCGTTGACCTGGCCATCTGGGACATCCTGGGCAAGAGCGTGAACAAGCCCGTGTTCAAGCTGCTGGGCGGGCGCACCAAGGAAAAGATTCCTTGCTATTACAGCAAGCTCTACCGCACCGACCTCAAAGAGATGCAGGCGGAAGCCCAGAAATTCCTGGATCAGGGCTTCAAGGCCTTCAAGATGCGCTTCGGCTACGGGCCCGCCCACCTGCAGGAGGGTGTAAAGGAGAACCTCAAGTCCGTCGAGGCCATCCGTGAAGTGATCGGCTACGACACCGACCTGATGCTGGAGTGCTATATGGGCTGGAACCTGGAGTACGCCAAGCGAATGCTGCCCAAGCTCGCCAGGTTCGAGCCGCGCTGGCTGGAAGAGCCCGTGATCGCCGACGACATCGACGGCTACGCCGAGCTGAACGCCATGAACATCATCCCCATCTCGGGCGGCGAGCACGAGTTTTCGCTCTACGGCTTCAAGCAGCTGCTGGACAGGAAGGCCGTCTCCGTCGTGCAGTACGACACCAACCGTGTGGGCGGCATCACGGCGGCGCACAAGATCAACGCCCTGTGTGAGGCCTATTCCGTGCCTGTGATCCCGCATGCCGGCCAGATGCACAACTACCACCTGACCATGAGCACGCTGGCCTCGCCCATGGCCGAGTACTTCCCCATCTTCGATGTGGAAGTGGGCAACGAGCTGTTCTGGTACATCTTCGACGGCGAACCGGTGGCCGACAACGGCTTTTTGCAGCTGCGCGACGACGTGCCGGGCCTGGGCCTCACGCTCAAGACCGAGTACCTCGACCAGTTCCACATCATCGAGTAAGGAGCCGCAGCATGCCCGGACTCTCCAATCCCCGTTACCGGGGCATCTTCCCCGTCGTGCCCACCACCTTCCACGAGGACGGCAGGCTGGACCTCGCCAGCCAGAAGCGCTGCCTGGACTTCATGATCGACTCGGGCGTCGACGGCCTGTGCATCCTGGCCAACTTCTCCGAGCAGTTCCTGGTCTCGGACGAGGAGCGCGAAACCCTCACGCGCACGGCACTGGAGCATGTGGCCGGCCGTGTGCCCGTGATCGTAACCGCCACGCACACCAGTACCAAGATCTGCGCCGAACGCAGCCGCCGCGCACAGGACATGGGCGCGGCCATGGTGATGGTGATGCCGCCCTACCACGGCGCTACCTTCCGCTTTGGCGAAGCCCAGGTGCAAGCCTTCTACCAGGGCGTGTCCGATGCCATCGACATTCCCATCATGGTCCAGGACGCACCCGCGGCCGGCACGCCGCTGTCGCCCGCCTTTCTGGCCCGCATGGCGCGCGAGATAGCGCAGG
Organism: Comamonas sp. HJ-2; assembly: GCF_053615495.1. NCBI lineage: Bacteria > Pseudomonadati > Pseudomonadota > Betaproteobacteria > Burkholderiales > Comamonadaceae > Comamonas > Comamonas sp. HJ-2. The sequence continues at coordinate 13,011 of NZ_JBSIFD010000048.1, forward strand.
TCAGCTACTTCAAGATGGAAACCGCCGGTGCGGCGGGCAAGCTGCGCGAGCTGATCGCACTGGGCGGCGAAGCCATCGAAGGCCCGTGGGACGGCGAGGAAGCCATCACCCTGCTGGCCGACCTGGAGGCCGGCGCGACAGGCGCCATGACCGGCGGCGGCTTCGCCGATGGCATCCGCCCCATCATCGAGGCGCACCGCGCTGGCGACAAGGACAAGGCCTTTGCCGAGTACCAGCGCTGGCTGCCGCTGATCAACCACGAGAACCGCCAGGCCGGTTTTCTGGCCGCCAAGGCGCTGATGAAGGAAGGCGGCGTGATCGCCTGCGATGCGCCGCGCTCGCCCTGGCCGCCCATGCACCCCGAGGTGCGCCGCCAGCTCATCGACATCGCACGCCGGCTGGATCCGCTGGTGCTGCGCTGGGCCCGTTGAGTCGACTATGAATACAGGAGCTGGTTACGCTTTTTGATTCAGGAATTCAGATGCTTTTCATGCTGAGATCTATGAATAACAGGCGCAACAAGCTCCTCTATCAAGAGCATATCCATGACCCCACATCTCAACCTGATCAACGGCCAGTGGACGGCTGCTGACAGTTATTGCCCCAACACCAATCCCAGCGATCTGTCCGATCTGATCGGCGCGTACGCCCAGGGTGGTGCATCCGATGTGCAGGCCGCCGTGGCTGCTGCCGCTGCCGCGTTTCCTGCCTGGTCCACCTCGGGCATACAGGCGCGCTCCGACGCCCTGGACAAGATAGGCACGGAGATCCTGGCGCGCAAGGC
>NZ_JBSIFD010000049.1:0-12768 GCF_053615495.1 Comamonas sp. HJ-2
CTACCAACACCACCTCCGCGCCAGTGCTAGCTTTTCGTACCGTCACTTATTGCACTGAAAACGAGGAGACCCCTGGTATGGCAACTTAGTGTTGGGTGAGGCCTATGGCGCGGGAGAGTTTCTGCAAGTTGAGAGCTACAAGAATTTAAGGCGATGGGCTAATGAAGTTCTTCAACGCCCTGCCGTCCAGCGTGGTCGAAAGGTCAACCGTACTTGGGGCAAGCTTTCAGATCAACTACACGAACGTCACGATGCAACGGACTTTGACCTCAAAACTCAAGACAAACTGGCACCTCCAAGTACCACTTGAAACGTGTGTGCTAAATGAACAAAAACCATGCTTCTAGATACCCCAATCTGTGATTTTGGCTGGCTGCTCCGGACTTCACTCTTAAGGCCCCCGATGGCTGGCGTTACCCCATAACGGTAGACAATTTCTATAGTATGAGTTGGAGTGAGTAGCACTTTGTACAGATCGATTTATGCAGCTTGCTTTTGGTCATCGACCGTGTAATAAAACGTGCAATGACTGAGAAAAATTGGTCTAAATAATGAGCTAAGTTTTAACCAGAGAACCTCTGATTAACAGAAAAACAGGCTCGTCAAAATCCCATATGAATCAATGACTTATTGGTGTTTTTGATAAACGTGTAATATTTCGTGTAATTGGGTCAAAAGTTGTGTTTCGCAACTTTTCCAAGGTTTAGTGCACTTTTGCTACGTTTGTGAGCCATCTTACTTCCCAAACGTTACACGTTACGAATAGCAAGCGAACTAAAACCTGTGGAAGTTCAAAGCTACATGGGAGGGGCGTCCAGATTCTGGACGGTTCAGCATTGAGTTGATCAACTTATTGGAGTTGAATAAGCAGGTCAATTTCCAGCGCAGGAGTAGATTTTGCAATTGGCGCTTTAAACAAGCAGGGGAAAAGTTAGGGAAATCCTGCAAAACTTCCCCCGATGTTTGGTAGGAGTCAGCAGGCGATGGCAATCTCACGGCCATGAAGCAAAGCAGCCTTGATCTGAGCCTGAGTACCAAGAAGACCCGCAAGCAGGAGCTTCTTGCCCAGATGGATCTGGTGGTTCCCTGGGCTGCGTTGGTCGAGCTCATCACGCCGTATTACCCCGAAGGCAAGAACGGTCGCCCACCCTTTGCACTGGAGACCATGCTGCGCATCCACTGCATGCAACAGTGGTTCACCCTGTCAGATCTGGCGATGGAAGAAGCCTTCTTTGACACCCCGATCTACCGAGAGTTTGCCCAGCTCGATGCCCATGGACGAATACCGGATGAGAGCACCATCCTGAGGTTTCGCCATCGGCTGGAGAAACATAAGCTGGCCGATCAGATTCTGGCCACCGTCAATGATCTGCTGGCAGCCCAGGGCTTGCTGCTCAAGGCCGGAACAGCCGTGGATGCCACCTTGATTGCAGCACCGAGTTCCACCAAGAACAAGGGCAGAAAGCGCGATCCAGAGATGCACTCCAGCCAAAAGGGCAACGAGTGGCACTTTGGCATGAAGGCCCATATCGGCGTGGACGCGGACTCTGGGCTGGTGCACACCGTCATCGGCACCTCGGGCAACGTGTCTGATGTGGTGGAAGGCAACAGTTTGCTCCATGGTCAGGAGACAGACGTCTTTGGGGATGCGGGCTACCAAGGCGCACACAAGCGCCCCGATGCCAGCAAAGACGTCACTTGGCATGTGGCGATGCGCCCAGGCAAACGCAAAGAGCTGGACAAAGAGAACAACCCCGTTGATGCGCTCATAGACCAAGTGGAGAAGATCAAGGCCAGCATCCGGGCCAAGGTGGAACACCCCTTCAGGGTGATCAAACGACAGTTTGGCTATACCAAGGTGCGTTACCGGGGGCTCAAGAAGAACACGTTGCAGCTCAAGACGCTGTTTGCACTATCGAACCTGTGGATGGTGCGCCACCAACTGCTGGCGGCGCAGGGATGAGTGCGTCTGCAAACAGGCCAGAGGCCGCAAAAGCGGCGCGAATGACCAGAAATGGCGTGAGAAATGGCGCGAAGACGCGAGCAAAACGGCTGCAATTGCGCCATCTAAAAAAACGGACCGGTAGCACTTACTAATCCGAGTTGTTCAGGACATCCTTAGACGCTTTGCTTAGTGCGCGAATCAAAAAAATTTTTTTGAGACCATGCACTGACATCGAACTGTGACAGCCCTAATTATTCGAGCTCAATTTTTAAAGTCGAACTGTTGTAGACCAGTAGCCTATAAAATTAAAAACGTGGAATTTACAGTGCGATTGAATTTGCTTTAGCTATGAAAACTTTAAATTGGTGACATAAATTTTCAATGTATTTACTTCAATCATGGGGGGACACCCTACATTTGATAGTCGAGTTGTTAGCGACCGCTGCATTTGCGTTGTCTGGACTGATGAAAGCTGCGGGTAAAAAGCTCGATGCGGTGGGCATTTGTGTTGTGGCTTTTCTGGCAGCTTTTGGAGGTGGCACCTTGCGCGACTTGCTGCTTGATCAACGCCCGTTTTTTTGGGTGCAACATACCGAAATGCTTTGGGGCGTATTGGCCTTGTGCGTATTTGCTATGGTCTTCATGCGACAGCGGCATTTTGAAGTAACTGAAAGAACAATACTCTGGCCCGACGCGCTGGGCTTGGGACTATTTACTGCGACGGGAGTTCACCTCGCCTTGCAGTCACTCATGCCGCCAGTAGTCGCCGTCTTAATGGGCCTGATCACGGGTGTTTTTGGTGGTGTGCTGCGTGACATGGTTTGCAATGAAATTCCCACGGCTTTCAAAGACCACCGCCCCTACGCGGTGTGTTCTTTTGCTGGTGGCTGGACTTACGTGGTCCTTTGGACATTAGATGCTCCAGACTGGATGGCCTTACTGGGGTGCTTATTTGTTACTGTGTGCCTTCGCGCACTGGCACTGTGGCGCAACTGGCAACTGCCGGCTTGGCGGGCTTGAATGTTAAAAAACTATAACCAATGATGAGGTTGTTTAATTTTTTAGAAAATCACCAACTAAGTTAAGAAAAAAAGCAGTAGAGAGCCGCAAGACCCCTACTGCTTATTATTTTGAACTCTAAATGTTGCCAGCAGCAACTGCATGCAAGTTCATTGAATATCCTGATTTCTTTGCTGCAGCTTTGACGATGGTGTCTGACACCAGCTCAGCTGTCACGGCTGATAACGTCCAACCCAAGTGCCCATGCCCGGTGTTGTAAAAAACATTGGGAGTTCTACCTTGACCCACCCGAGGCATCATGTTGGGCATCATAGGGCGCAAGCCTGCCCAAGGCACTACAGAGCGTGTGTTAACGCGGGGAAAACATTGTTCCACCCATTCAATCAATGGGCGGATGCGGTCTGCGCGAATGTCACGGTTCACGCCATTGAATTCGGCAGTGCCTGCAACGCGGAAACGGTTGAGGCCTAAGCGGCTGGTGACCAACTTGGTTTCGTCATCCAGTAAGCTCACGGTGGGGGCACCCAATTGACTTTCTTCATCGTTCAAGTTGACGGTGATGGAGTAGCCTTTGACGGGGTAGATGTTCACGCGATCGCCTAGCTGAGCTGCAAAGTCACGGCTGCCCACTCCTGCACACACCACCACGCTATCAAAGGTATGCAGGCTTGGGGTGGCGTCTTGTTGTGTCACGGTGATGACAGCTTGTTGGCCATCGCTTTGAATCGACGTCACATCTTGACCATACAGCGTGTGCACGCCGAGTCGTGATGCCGCATTTGCTAGTCCATTGGTGAATTTGTGAATGTCTCCCGTGGAATCGCTCTCAGTGAAGTAGCCACCGTAGTAGGTGCCTGCCAATGTCGGCTCGATGGCTTTCATTTCAGCTGGGGTCACGGCATAGCGAGGTAGGCCCCCCTTGGCCAGCATGACTGACACTTTGCCTGCATGGTCGAACCCTTTTTTGTCACGGTAAATGTGCAGGATGCCTTCCTTCTTCAGGTCGAAATCAATGCCTTCTTCCTGCGCCCAAGTAAACAAGTGTTTGCGGGCTGCGACTGCTAAGCGAGCTGTCTCAACCGTGTTGCGCTCGTAATGGGGCATCGCAGCAATGAACTCTGCAAACCAGGAGAGTTTGTGCCACGTAGGTGCTGGGTTGACCAGCAGCGGCGCATCACTTTTGAGCATCCACTTTAGCCCTTTGAGGATGGTGGACCAATGCGTCCAAACTTCTGCATTAGATGCAGAGAGTTGCCCTCCGTTTGCGAATGATGTTTCCATCGCAGCATAGCGATGGCGTTCAAACAAGGTAACGGAAAAGCCGCGTTTTGCCAAGGCATAAGCTGTTGTGACGCCCGTGATGCCGCCGCCAATAACTGCGATTGTTTTCATAGTGAATGAGCTTTCAAAAACGTCAAAGTGTTGAGCACCAACAAGCCCTGTGCATGGCTGGTGCACCCCCTCTGTTTAGAACCTGAGAGATTCGTGGTCCATCGTGTTCAATGCAACCACTTGCTCCTGCGGTGTGCCGGGTGACTAAGACCAGCAACTCTTCAGAGATATCAACGATTCAAACCGGTCCTTTTGCCTGAGAGTTTCCGGGGTGGTTGCTCCTTCGGCGTCGCGATTTAACGCGATCTCTCCCGATCTGAATTTCATAAAAAAACTACGCCAGAAAGCGCTCAGTCAACGCGACCCAGAACGCAGCACCCACAGGTATGTTGCGGTCTTCAAAATCGTAATTGGGGTTGTGCACCATGCAGGCCCCGTGACCTCCGTTAGTTGCATCGCCATTCCCGATGAATAGATAGCTGCCTGGCACTTTGTCGAGCATGTAGGCGAAGTCTTCACTGGCGGTGAGCGGTTCAGTTTGGAGCACCACGTTATCTGCGCCTACCAACGCCACCGCCACTTCGCGGGCTATTCCCGTCTCAATAGGGGTATTGACCAGCACCGGGTAACCGGGCAAAAACTCGACTTTTGCGGTCACGCCAAAACTTTTCGCCTGTAACTCAACGAGCTCCACAATGCGATTGCGCAACAACTCTCGCACATCCCGATCCAGCGCCCGTACGCTAAGCTTTAACGTGGCGTTTTGGGGGATGACGTTGTTGACCACACCCGACTGAAAAGAGCCGACCGTGATCACGGCCATGTGCAGTGGGGGTACGTTGCGTGAAACGATGGTTTGTAGCGCCATGACAATTGCCGAACCCGCAACGACCGGGTCAGCACTCTGGTGCGGCATGGCACCATGGCCGCCTTTACCTTCAATGTGCACCAGAATGTTTTCGCTGGACGCCATGGTTGCGCCTTCGCGCAATAACAACTGACCTGGCCGAAAGCCCGGCAGGTTGTGCATGGCAAAGATTGCGTCGCAGGGGAAGCGGTCAAACAGGCCGTCTTCAATCATCTTGCGCGCCCCCCCAAGCTTTCTTCAGCGGGCTGAAAGATCAAATTCAGCGTGCCATCAAACGTGGTGGACTTTGCAATATGTTCGGCCGCAGCCAGCAGCATTGCGGTGTGTCCGTCGTGGCCGCAGGCATGCATCAAACCCGCATGGCAACTGGCATGGGGCAGCCTCAGTCCTGATCGGTGTGCGTTTGCAGCCAGGCAAGTGGCGGCATGCCGACGCGGTGGGTGAAAGCGCGGGTAAGCGCTACAGCGCTGGCGTAACCCACCATGGGCGCAATGGACTTGAGCGGCTTGCCTCGTTTGAGCAAACCCTTGACTACTGTGATGCGCCAGGCCGTGAGGTAGTCGAGCGCGGTCAGGCCCGACACCTCTCGAAAGTGATTGGCAAAGCGTGCGCGCGACATGCCTGCGGTTTCGGCCAACGATTCCAGCGTCCATGCATGGCCGGGCCGGTCGTGCATGGACGTGACCGCTTTGGACAAACGTGGGTCGCCCAGCGCCGCCAGGATGCCGGTGGTGACCGATGAAATGTCAAGCAGGTGGCGCAGCAACAAGATGAGCAGGTATTCCATCAACAGGTCCAGCGCAGCTTGCCGACCACACTTTTCGTCAAAGGCTTCCTGGAACAACAGGTCCAACGCGGGTGAAAGACTGGACGACTGGTTCAGCGGAATCACCAGCACCTCGGGCATGGCAGAGATCAGCGCGCCTCGGGCCTCGTCGCCCAGATCGACAGACGCACACACCAGGTCAACACCGTCGGCGCTATCGGGCACCAGCCGGTGGGCAGAACTCTGCGGGAAAAACAACAAACTGGGCTCTTCAACCCTGCTGGCGCGCCCATGCCGGTCGATCACGCTCATGGTGCCCCTGCGCATCAAATGCACATGGCCCACATGAGCTTCGGCCTCAAAGGCGGAGATCTGGCACAGGTTGCCCGAATAGAACACGCGTGCGCTGGGCACCGAGCGGGCAAACAAAGGTGAAAGTCGGTCCATGGCGGCGCTTGATACTTTGGGTATGCTTTCTTGTACTTTCAGTGATTATACGTATCGCACAATTCACTGGTGCATGTCGCACAGCCATTCAAAACGAGAGTTTCACCATGACACGTATCGCACCTGTATCACTTGCCCAAGCCGACGCCACCACCCAAGCCACCCTCAACGGCGTCAAGGCCAAGCTCGGCATGGTACCCAACCTGTTTGCCACCTTCGCCCAGGCTCCAGCCGCCCTGAACGGCTACCTGGCTTTCTCCGACGCACTGAGCAAAGGCCGCTTGAGCGCCGCCCAGCGCGAGTTGATCGCATTGGCCGTGGGCCAAACCAACGCTTGCCAGTACTGCTTGTCTGCACACACCCTGATCGGTAAAGGTGCTGGTTTGTCGGAAGCAGCCATCCGCGCAGCCCGAAGCGGCACCGCCGAAGGCGAACAAGACAAGGCCTTGGTTGAGCTGGCCATCAAAATCGTCCGTCAGCGTGGCGTGTTGGCCGACAGCGATCTGGCCGATGCCGCAGCAGCGGGTGTGGACCATGGCCTGGTCATCGAAGTCACCGCCAACGTGGCCCTCAACGTGTTGACCAACTACACCAACCACATTGCCGACACCGACGTCGACTTCCCAGCCGTGCCAGTCGCCCTGTAAAGCCCAGCCTCGCTGACAAGCGGGGAACGCCAACGGCCACCTCCTGGTGGTCGTTGGCGCAGGTGGCCGTGTTGCTCCTGTTGGCACACAGATGGCCTTCACTCCTGCGGCCAAGCTCGCCCTCATTGACGGCAACAACTTCTACGTCTCCTGCGAACGCGTCTTCCAGCCCTGGCTGCAAGGCCCTGGGCATCAAGTTGTGCGCGCCTTATTCCAGCTGCGCGAGTCATCCATCTCCTCGCTCATCCCCACCATGCCCCAAGGCAAACCAGCGGGCGTGCCCTGCGTGCAACTTGACGAACAAATGCGCTGCAAAGTTTTTGGGCAACCCGAACGGCCCGCGATGTGTGGGCAACTGCAAGCGTCGGTGGAGATGTGTGGGGATGTGGCCGATGGCGGGGTGCACGCCCGGGCTTGGCTGATGCGGCTGGAGGAATTGACGCGGCCGGGGTGAGTGCGGCCTCATCGTTGGCAGCCCTTTACGCCCAGTCACCAACAAGTCATCCCCCCGCCCCGCTTGCCGCTAAGCTGAATCCCTTTTGCTGACCTGCGGAGCACAGCCATGGCGTTTGAGATTCCTTCCTTAAAAGATAGCGTTCACCCCGATGAATGGCAGCTGCGGCTGGGCTTGGCCGCGTGTTACCGGCTGGTGGCGCTGTATGGCTGGAGCGATCTGGTGTTCACCCACATCAGTGGCGTTACCCCATAACGGTAGACAATTTCTATAGTATGAGTTGGAGTGAGTAGCACTTTGTACAGATCGATTTATGCAGCTTGCTTTTGGTCATCGACCGTGTAATAAAACGTGCAATGACTGAGAAAAATTGGTCTAAATAATGAGCTAAGTTTTAACCAGAGAACCTCTGATTAACAGAAAGCCAGGCTCGTCAAAAATCCATATAAATCAATAATTTATAGGCAAAAACGATAAACGTGTAATAAACCGTGTAATAAGCCAAAAGTTACATAATGTAACTTTTCTGAGGTTTAAAGCACTTTTGATGTGTCCTATAGCATTTTACTCGGCAAATGATGAGCCAATCAAAAGGCAATCAAACTAGGAGCCAAGGGAAATCAAGGTTTGGTGCAGTAGTGAGACGAAAGTAGGGTGCATTGATCGAGTTCAATTTCGGGAGTCGAACTCAACGAAATGAGAAGCATACGAAGTGAAAACCGTGGAATTGACTGTGCGATTGCTCGCACTTCATATGCTGCTCATTAATTTCTTGTCTGATCAACTTACTTTGCTTGCCGTAAATCTGCCGAACCGATGTATTCTTTGAACTGCTTGCACCAAATTAGCACACTCGTTACGTCTTCTGGGTTTTGCGTTGGCAGGAGATAGAAAGCGGCACCATTAGGCTTTTTAAGCCGGCTAACTTCAATTTGTTGAACGCTAAATTCATCGTTGTCCTTGATGGCAGATTTGCTACTGATGTAGACATGGTAGTCAGGGCCTGGGCTGGATCTAAAGTTCTCGCTTGATTGCAAAAATAATTGATTTCCTACCTTTATGACAGACCACTCGCCAGAGGAGTTGTGGATTAAATCCTGCCCCTTTGCTGTTTTGTCAATCTGTCCTCGTTTGATGAGTTCGCCTTCGATTTTTTGGTGATCGTCAAATCGCACTCTTAGGTCTTGAGCATGACCACGAATTGCATCTAGCAGCTGTGCATTTGCATTTGGCACTGTGCAAAGAAGTATGAAACTTAAAAGTAGATGAAATTTCATAGCAATGATTACTCCGCTAGCTCCAACGAGTGAAGGACTGACTTGAGATCTGGCCCGGAATAATGCGGGCGAGGTGTCAAAGCCTCAAACGGCAAACCTTGTCGATTGACCCAGTGCGTTGTAAAGCCAAACCAAGTAGCACCTAGTGCATCCCATGCATTGCTTGATACGAACAGAATTTCATCTTTGTTTACGGGAATCGTCTGTTGCACAAGTCCATAGCTTTCGGGCGATGTCTTGAAAAGGCGTATTGAATCTACTGATATGACTTGATCTAAGACATCTTCCATGCCCGCGCTCTTGACAGCTGATGCCAGCATGTCCACGCTGCCATTAGAGAGGATGGCAGTCGTAACACCACTAGCTTTGATTTTCTGAAGGACTGCCAAATTTTCAGTAAACGGGGTCAGGTGAGCGTATTGCTGCATCAGTTTTTCTACCTGATCCGATTCACGATTTAGTTTCAGTCTGTCTAGGGTGTACTCCAATGACAGGCGTGTCAGCTCCCAAAATGGACGGAAGTATTGACTGCCAGATGCGTTGTGCGGATCAGACTGCGTAATCAACCTTGTGTACTCAATTTGCTTGTCGCGCCACTTCACCGCAATGTCAGCCCCATGGCTTGGGTAGAGCTCTTCAGCTAATACTTGGATGGAGTAAACATCAAACAATGTGCCGTAAGCATCAAAAACAACTGCTTTTATAGTCATGAAAATTTCCTAGTTGGGAATCAAACTACTGTCTTTGCATCTTGACCAAACAAAATGGATTTGGCGTTCTGGTCCACAGTAGGCGCGGTATTGATCGACTTTGCGATGTCATAGGCCTTTTGTGTTGCCGGACGACTTCCAATCCGTTCAAACCATGAAGATAGGTAGGGGAACTGGCTCATGTCTTGTCGTTGGCGTTCGTGTGGGACAACCCATGGATAGGAGGCCATGTCGGCAATAGAGTACTCACCGCAAATGTATTCGCGACCATCTGATAGATGCTTATTCAGCACGCCATACAAGCGTGATGTTTCTTTGACATAACGATCAATGGCATACGGCAGTTGCTCTGGTGCGTACTGGACAAAGTGATGGTTCTGACCAGCCATTGGGCCTAGACCACCCATTTGCCAGAAAAGCCATTGCAGGCATTCATTTCTTCCACGTAAGTCCTGAGGGATAAATTGTTTCGTCTTGTCTGCCAAGTACAAAAGAATGGCACCCGATTCAAAAATGGCAATGGGTTCGCTTCCACCAACAGGTGTGTGATCTACGATGGCCGGTATGCGATTGTTGGGCGCAATTTTCAAAAAATCAGGAACGAATTGTTCGCCTTTGCTGATATTGATTGGTTTGATGTTGTAGTCAAGACCTGACTCTTCCAAGAACATCGTGACCTTGTGGCCGTTAGGTGTGGTCCAGTAATAAAAATCAACCATGCCTCACACTCCAGAGGCTTTCAGGCGCTCGTTAGATGGGAACAGCTTTTTGCGTGCGTCTTCATCCATTTCGGTTTTGAAAGCAAACTTGGTCTTCAAGGCTTCTGCTCGTTGCGCCGCAGGACGTGCGTTGATTTCATCAAGCAAGCGTTTAACGTGCGGCAGTTTTTCCCAAGCATCAGCACCCAATACAAAGGGGACGACGCGAGCCCAGCCCCATACCGACATGTCCACTATTGAGTAATCATTGCCCATCATGTACGGCTGATGTGCCAAGTGGTCGTTGATGAGGTTCCAATGACGCCATGCTTCAAAGTCATAGCGGTTCACTGCGTATTCTTTGGGCTCTGGAGCGAAGTGCTTGAAGTGGACAGCCTGACCACAGTAAGGGCCAATACCTGTGGCTACAAACATCAGCCATGAATACATCTCAGCTTTGTTCTTTGGCGTCCCTACAGGCACAAACTTGCCAATCTTTTCGCCCAAATAAAGCAACATCGCATTGCTATCAAAAACTCGAATGTCGTCGTCAAGCATGGCTGGCGTCTTCGCGTTCGGGTTGATGACCTTAAAGCTATCTGAGTGCTGTTCGCCTTTACGTGTGTCGACAGGAATGAGCTCATAGGGCTCTCCTGTCTCTTCAAGGTACAGGGCAATCTTTAAAGGGTTGGGCGAAGGATGGAAATAAAACTTGATCAAGATGAACTCCTTTTTGCTTATGAATGAAAAACTTAAATGAATGCCAGCCAAATCCCGAGTGGCAGAAAAGCCAGACTCAGTAAATGTCCAACGATGACTGTGGAAGCCACCTTGTTAGGCTCCACCTGAAATTTGTCTGCAAGCATGAAATTGAAGACTGCCGATGGCAAGCATGCAAAAAGGATCAATGCCCCACGCTCTAGTCCTTCCAATGGAATGAACCAAAGGGCCAAAAGTACAGCAGCAAGCCTGATGATCAAAATAAGCACGCCTGAGCGAACACCTACCCATGCGTCCGCCACTTGACTGCTGGCAAGTCTTGCTCCGAGTGACATCAACATCATCGGGACCAGTACACTGCCAATCATGGTGCAGGATGTTTGAACCCACTCCGGAAGTGTTATCTGCAATTGAGAACTAGCAACACCCAATACGGTTGACCAAACAAGTGGGTTGGCATAAACCATCCGCCAGTCAACTTTGCCGCTCATCACGCCAGCACCAAGCGTGAAATGCAGGATATTAGAAATCACCAACAAAACGACCGCGGGAGCCATGCCCTCGGGTCCATAGGCAAGTGCAATCAAGGGAATGCCAATTGGACCAACATTAGTGAACATGGCACACGGCAAAAATGCTTGCACTGATGCGCCTGAGAATTTTGCGAATGGCCAAGCGATCAGGCCAGTCAGAAGAATCAACACGATCGATGCCCCAGTGAAAGACATGGCAGAAATGGGATCGAATGATTTAGCGGACAACGAGATAAAAATCAAAATAGGCAGTGCGATGTCCACCACCAGTTTGTTGGCTCCCCCTAGGTCCGGTTTGACGCGTCGGCTGTAGAGAAAACCAACCAGCACAAGGGTAAAAATTGGCAGCGTGATGGATGCGATTTTTGAAAACATGTGCCCTCACTTGTTACGTGAAAAACTAGAACAGATTGCAGTATCCTGCACTTGGTGCAACAATTCGTACATATAAATTTGCAATTCGTACAAATGGACGCTCCGCGCTTAGATCGACTCACCGCCTTGCTTGAGGGACTTAGTCCGAAAGTAACCTTGGCAACTAAGCCAGACGGGTTTTCGCTGCACATCATCAAGACGGGGACATCTGATCATCCAACCGACAGTTTCTCGGGTATTCAGCAGGACGCCTTGTCATTGTTGGTTTGCCCTGCGGCGAGCTATTTTGAGAATCTTCTGCAAGCAGATCAGCAGTGCTGCATGAGCTTTGATGTTGTCTTTGATGGGCCAATGGGGCCTAGCTTCTTAGCGGAGCAATCTAAGCCAATCTCAATCGTCATGAAGGATGCTGATCCATCGTTGGTGCAAGTCATGATGCTGATTGCAAACGAAATGCAGGCCAGTCGTTGTGGACAACCCTTCTTCATGAATCGGGCAGGCGATATTTTGTTGGTTAGCTTGATGCGACACCTGACTTCTCGACCACAACAATCCACAGGGTTGTTTCAGGCTTTGTCAGATCCGCGGATTGCTAAAAGTTTGGTAGCGATGCATTCCAAGCCAGCCCATCCTTGGACCTTGGAAAGTTTGGCTAACTTGGCTGGAATGTCGCGAACATCATTTGCCAATTACTTCAAGGAAGTGATGCAGGTATCACCAGGAAAGTATTTAGAAAACTTGAGGTTAGCTATTGCGCGGCAATTGGTTGACACCGGTATCGGGTTGAAGCAAATTGCAACGCGAACTGGTTATTCCAGCCCATCAACATTATCTAGGGCGCTGGGTCGCGTTGCTTAGATGACAAATTGGCGTTACCCCCAAACAGCATAAGCCACAAGGGCTTTGTTGCACAAACCAGCCCCATTGCACTGGTAACCTCGGCGCATGAATGAACCCCAAGGGCCTAAGACCCGCT
>NZ_JBSIFD010000050.1:0-12565 GCF_053615495.1 Comamonas sp. HJ-2
AGTACATGAACTACCTCCTGGTAGTCCAAGTTTTTGTCCGCATCCCCAGTGGGTCACTTCTGGGTGGAAATCAACAGTCGTGCTCCAGGATTTGCCTGGCTGCTTCATTCTCGAGTTCTTCGAGGTAACGTTGGCAGCTCATAAGGACTCCTGATGGAACGAGGAGGCTCTGAACTAGCTATGAAACTCAGGTCGATCCAAGTTGGAATCTCACGACTGAGATTCAAAGATGTGTGGCGTTGTCTTAGGTGAGGCAGGTAATGAAATCCCAATTTTGGTGATCCCGCTTGAGGATGTCGCGAAAGCGGTACCGCCGTGCATCCGCGCTATAGCCGCAACGATGGCCAGTCCTAAGCCGTGATTGAGATTTGCATGTGCGCGGGACGCATCAGCACGATAGAACCGATCAAACAGGCGTGGCAGATGGATGGGATCGATCTCCGCTCCTCGGTTGATCACCGCAATGCTAACGTTGTCACGTTTGCCATCGGGTGTCTCCACTACGCTTTGGGAGATCTCGATAGTGATCGTTGATCCGGCTTCTGCATAGCGTGAAGCGTTGCCTAAAAGATTGGATAGTGCACGGCGAACCAAACGCGCATCCACAGCAACACTTGCATCTCCATCGATTAGAACTTGAAGGTGCGCTTCTTGAAGCACTGCCTCATGGAACTCGGCCACTTCTGAGGCAAGCTCTGCAAGACTCACTTTGGCGGATCGCCGCGCTTCAGTACCGCGGTCTGCGTGTGACAGAAACAGCATGTCAGCCACGATTCCGGCCATGCGCTGTAGATCCTCTAGGTTGGAGGCCAAGATGTCCTGTAGTTCAACAGCACTACGCGGTTTACGAAGCGCCAACTCGCAACTACTGATCAAGGTGGTCAACGGTGTGTTTAGTTCGTGTGCCACGTCAGCATTGAACGCCTCCATTTGTTGATAGGCGATGGCCAGTCGGTCAAGCAATGCATTGAACTGTGCGATCAATGGTCTTAATTCTTGAGGTTGATGGCTATCATCTAAACGGCGATGCAAGTCTTGCGCAGAAAGGCTTCGCGTTTGATCCACCAGTAGGCGTAAAGGCTTGAGTCCTATGCGAACAAGCCATGTGCTCGCAAATGAGACCAGCAATGCACCCGCCACGGCGGCAATGCCCAGGGTCCAGGCCAGACGATTAAGCAGTCGGTCATCTGGTCTACGGTCTAGCAACAGGACCGCTTGCATTGGCTGCAGGCCGTCGTTAACTGTCGGAACTTCCACTGAAAATTTGCGAACTGCAACCCGGTCGTCATCTTCAGGTTGGCGCAAAAGTTCAAATGCGCTTTTACCGGAGGTTGGCACCAGGCGTAAAGACAGTTCGTCATGCCCCGTGACGAAGTCGTTAAGCATGTGGTTCAAGGCCTCCGGGGAGTGAACCCCTCGGCTCTCGCTTAACAGGTGCTCGATTGCTGTTTTCTTGTGATCTAAGGTGTCTTGCTGACGTTCCGACAGCGTGACGGAGATCACGAAATAGACAGCAATGCATACAAAACCGAGGCCAACAATGGTTTGCAGTGCTAAGGCGCGGGCTAAACGTCGAGCTAAATGTGGTGCAGCGGTCTTGCTCATGTTGTGCGAGATTCGAGCACATAGCCCATGCCACGGACGGTGTGGAGGAGATGTTGCTCAAAAGGCTGATCAAGCTTTAGCCGCAGGCGTCGGATAGCGACCTCTACCACGTTGGTCTCACTGTCGAAATTCATATCCCAAACCTGAGATGCCAACTCTGTTCGTGTTAACACTTCCCCTTGGCGGCGTAATAGAAGGCTAAGCAAATTGAACTCTTTGGCCGTGAGCTCGATTCTCTGGCCCGCCCGCGTGGCCCTACGACGAATTAGGTCTAACTCTAAGTCAGCTAAGCGCAGAGTCGTCGCTTCGGGGGCGGCTTGGGCAACGCTGGGGCCACTGCGCCGTAATAGAACATGCAGGCGTGCGACCAGTTCAGAAAATGCAAATGGCTTAACGAGATAGTCATCGGCGCCACACTGCAGTCCCTTGACGCGATCCTCAACCTGGCCACGGGCAGTCAACATCAGTACAGGTGTTTGTTTCGTTTGCCTCAGCGCAGCTAGCACGGCTAGGCCATCGATGCCCGGAAGCATGCCGTCAAGCACGATCAGGTCATAGTCCATTTCACTGGCCAGGTGCAGACCGTCAATACCGTTGTGGGCTACATCCACAGTGAAGCCCTCTTCCGCCAGACCCTTGTTTAGGTAATCGGCGAGCTTGATCTCATCTTCTACAACCAGGATTTTCATGCTGACTATTCTGAGATAGGCGCACGCATTTTGAAAATGACAAATTTGTCATCCGGCTGTCAGGATGGTGAGGGGAGCACTTTATTATAGTGGCAGCGCCCACCCGCTTTCTATTCCTCACCTGGGCAATGTATCGCCCGGCTGACTTTGGATTGCACGGGTAGGAGTTTTAACAATGATTTCTTCGTCGTCTCATCGTGCTGGCCGAGCAGCTAGTGCGTTGCGTCATGCGTTGTTGTCCACCAGTTTGGCTTTAACTGGCGTGGCAGGCATAGCGCAGGACAATCCTGCCAATAAGGCGTCTCTGGCACCACTGACTCTGGACACTGCAGTAGCACGCGCTATCGACCAACACCCTCGTTTACGAGCTGCCCAGCGCGGTCTTGAGGCAAGCGATGGAGCCGTTCTGCAAAGTAAGGCGAGGCCTAACCCTGCGCTCTCGTATTCACAAGAAGATACGAGCAGAGATAAACGTACCACGACGGTTCAATGGACCCAAATGCTGGAAATCGGTGGCAAGCGCGATGCGCGCATGCGTGCTGCAGCACGTGGCCGAGATGTGGCTGAGGCGGAGCTGGATGCCGCCAAAGCTAATCTTGTCGCAGATGTCCGACTCGCATTCTTCGGGTTGTTAGTCGCACAGCAGCGTGAAGTCCTCGCAGGACAAACTCTTGACATCGCTCGAAGCGCGCGTGAGGCTGCATCGAAGCGTGTAGCAGCGGGCAAGGCAGCGCCCCTAGAGGCCAACCGGGCCAGTGTCGCTGAGTCCAGTGCAGAGCTGGAGCAAGCCCAAGCTCAGGCCGCAAAACGAGTGGCTCGTCAACAATTACAGGCCCTTATAGGAGAGGGAGGCCCTGTATTTGGTGATGCGCAAGGCAAACTTGACGCGTTGCCTACTGTTCCGGAAATTGGGGTTCTTCAAAGCCGCTTGGAGCAGTCGCCTTCCATTCAGCAAGCTCGCTTCACTGTTGAACAGAGCCGGGCGACCGCAGATCTGGAGCGCGCAAAGCGAATTCCTGACCCAACGGTGAGTCTAGGTATGAAGCGCGCTCAAGAGACCGGCAATCAACTCGTAGTCGGCGTCTCCATTCCTTTGCCTGTGCTCGATACCAATCGAGGAAATCAGTTGCAAGCCCTCCGCCTGGCTGACCAAGCTGAAGAGCGCTTGCTAGCTACCCGGTTGGAACTTCAGTCTCAACTTTATGCGGCGCGAGAGACGCTAGAGGCAAGTCGTAAACAAGCTATCCAACTGTCTGAACGCGTGCTGCCGACTGCACAAGTCGCCTATGAGGCGGCAAGCAAAGGATTTGCGCTAGGGAAATTCGGCTATCTGGACGTACTTGACGCGCAACGCTCTTTGTTTGATGTACGTAGTCAATACCTGGACCAGTTAATGGCCACACATCGTGCTTCGGCCGATATCGAACGCTTGTTGGGCACAACAGACGAGTAAGTTTTTTGCACAGATCATCAACATGAACGATACAAAACCATCTCCATTTGGGACTCGGCGTACTCAGATTGCAATTGCTGCAATCCTAGTAGTTGGCGCTCTTTCTGCTGCACTAATTCTTCGCAGTGGTCCAGACAGCAGCAGTGCTAAAGGTGCCGGAGGTCAGGGGCACTCAGAAGCCGCTAGCCACGCAGACACAGAACATCACGGCGAGAAGCAAAGCGGTGATCACAAAGATGAAAAAGGACACGCAGATGGTGAGCACCATGATGAAAAAGAGCAAAAGGACGGAGCCAAGTCTGCAGAGAAGAAAAGCGCCGAAGGTGCTCATGATGACGATGAAGGTCTAATCCAAATGGATTCGCAGCGTATGCAGGCTGCAGGCATTCGAACCGCAGAGGTCGGCGCTGCAACTGTTCGCTCAGTACTGCAACTTCCGGGGGAAATACGCTTCAACGAAGACAAAACGGCTCACGTTGTCCCTCGAGTCCCTGGCGTCGTCGACTCGGTACCCGCCAATCTCGGGCAGGTTGTAAAGAAGGGGCAGTTGCTGGCTGTGTTGAGCAGTGCGGCTGTTTCTGAGCAACGAAGTGAACTTCAAGCCGCTAGCCAACGCTTAGCACTGGCGCGTACAAGCTATGCCAGAGAGCAAAAGCTGTGGGAGGAGAAGGTATCGGCTGAACAGGATTACTTGCAGGCTCGGCAGACACTGCGCGAGGCAGAAATTGCCGTTTCAAATGCTCAACAGAAATTGGCAGCCAACGGCGCCGGAGGCGGTGGCGGTGCACTAAACCGATTTGAATTAAGGGCTCCTTTTGACGGAGTGATCGTCGAGAAGCATCTCGCCGTCGGTGAAGCTGTTCAGGACACTACCCAAGTTTTCACAATCTCAGACTTGCGCTCCGTTTGGGCTGAAATGAGGGTTGCAGCATCTGACTTGCCCGCCGTGAAGGTAGGGGAAAAAGCAACTGTCAAAGCGACAGCATTCTCGTCGTCTGCGACTGGGGTGGTTGCTTACGTGGGTGCTCTGATTGGCCAGGAAACACGTACCGCTCCTGCTCGAATCACTCTAGAGAATCCTGAAGGTGCGTGGCGCCCAGGTCTATTCGTTAATGTGGAGTTGACGGCCTCTTCGCAACAAGTGCCAGTGGCGGTAGCTTCCAGTGCTATCCAGCGTCTGGACGGCCAAAACAGTGTTGTGTTTGTGCCCGTCAAGGGGGGTTTCCGAGCTCAACCTGTACGCGTTGGTCGCTCAGATCCCCAGACAACAGAAATTCTTGAAGGGCTGAAGTCCGGCCAGTCCTATGTGACTGAAGGCAGCTTCATGCTTAAGGCCGAACTGGGCAAGGCTACAGCCGAGCACGCACACTAAGCAAGGGCTGCAAATGTTCGAACGAATTATCCGATTTGCCATTGAGCAGCGCTGGCTGGTCATGGTTGCCGTTCTGGCCCTAGCGGCTCTTGGCGTATACAACTATCAACGCCTCGCTATTGATGCTGTACCTGACATTACCAATGTTCAGGTACAGATCAATACGCAGGCCAGCGGCTACTCACCGCTTGAGACTGAGCAGCGAGTCACTTACCCAATTGAAACGGTGATGGCCGGCCTGCCCAATCTGGAACAGACTCGCTCGCTGTCGCGCTACGGCCTGTCGCAAGTGACAGTAGTGTTTAAAGATGGCACTGACATCTACTTTGCTCGCCAGTTAGTCAACGAACGCATCCAACAGGCCCGTGACAATCTTCCCGCTGGTGTCACTCCCACGCTGGGACCTATCTCTACAGGTTTGGGTGAGATCTATCTTTGGACCGTTGAGGCCGAGGACGGTGCAAAGAAGGCAGATGGAACGCCTTACACACCTATGGATCTGCGCGAGATACAGGACTGGGTGATCAAACCGCAACTGCGTAATGTGCCTGGTGTCACTGAAATCAACTCTATTGGCGGGTTCGCGAAAGAGTATCTGGTTTCGCCACGCCCAGAACAGCTGGCGTCCTATGGTTTCACTCTTGCTGACCTGGTTGCTGCGTTGGAACGCAACAATACCAATGTGGGAGCTGGATACATTGAGCGTCAAGGTGAACAGTATTTGATCCGTGCCCCAGGTCAAGTCTCTGGCATTGCTGACATTCGAGAAGTGATCGTGGGTTCGGCTCAAGGCCAGCCCATACGTATTCGTGATTTGGCAGAGGTTGGCTTGGGTCGTGAGCTTCGCACTGGAGCTGCCACGGATAACGGCCGAGAGGTCGTGCTTGGCACGGTCTTCATGCTGATCGGGGAGAACAGCCGTGTGGTCTCGCAGGCTGTGGCTGCACGTATGGAGCAGATTAACCGCAGTCTTCCTGAAGGCGTGAAAGCGATCACGGTCTACGATCGCACAAACCTCGTCGATAAAGCCATCGCAACGGTCAAGAAGAATTTGGTGGAAGGTGCGGCTTTAGTTGTTGTCATCCTCTTCCTTTTCCTAGGCAACCTCCGCGCGGCCCTGATTACAGCGCTGATCATTCCGTTGTCCATGCTGTTCACCTTTACTGGCATGGTGCAATACAAAGTCAGTGCCAACTTGATGAGTCTGGGCGCTCTTGACTTCGGCATCATCATTGATGGCGCGGTGGTCATTGTGGAGAACTGCGTGCGTCGTCTTGCCCACGCGCAAGAAGCACGCGGACGCTCTTTGACGCGCAGTGAACGCTTCCACGAAGTATTTGCTGCAGCCAAGGAAGCGCGTCGGCCATTGTTGTTTGGACAATTGATCATCATGGTGGTCTATTTGCCAATCTTTGCGCTCACGGGTGTAGAGGGCAAGATGTTCCATCCCATGGCGCTGACTGTGGTGATCGCGCTTGCTGGCGCAATGCTGCTGTCCATTACCTTCATTCCTGCGGCGATTGCTCTTTTCATGGGTAACAAGGTTGCGGAGAAGGAAAATCGCCTCATGGTTTGGGCACGTCGCGTTTATGCACCAGCCCTTCATCGCGTCATGAGAGCTCCTGCAGTTGTTCTGACTGCAGCTGGTGTGGCGGTGGTGCTAAGCCTGCTGCTGGCAACGCGTCTTGGTAGTGAATTTGCACCAAACCTCAACGAGGGCGATTTCGCCATTCAGGCTCTGCGGATTCCAGGAACCAGCCTGACCCAGTCCCTTGAGATGCAAATGCAGATCGAGAAAACCTTGAAGAAAGAGTTTCCTGAGATCGACAGGGTATTTGCTCGTACAGGTACCGCGGAGATTGCCTCTGACCCGATGCCTCCGAACATTTCGGACGGCTACATCATGCTTAAGCCGCAGTCCGAATGGCCGGATCCGGCACGTACACGAGACGATTTGCTGGCAGCAATTCAGGCCGCCGCAGATCGAGTTCCAGGCAACAATTTCGAGTTCTCTCAACCCATTCAGCTGCGCTTCAATGAGTTGATATCGGGTGTGCGTAGTGATGTCGCTGTAAAGATTTTTGGCGACGACATGACCGTGCTGGAGAAGAACGCACAAGCTGTCGCAGGCATGTTGCAGCAAATTTCTGGAGCCTCTGAAGTCAAGGTCGAACAGACCACAGGCTTGCCAATGCTCACCGTGAAAATCGACCGTGAGAAGGCCTCGCGCTATGGTTTGAACATGGGTGACGTGCAAGACACCATCAGTACGGCACTGGGCGGTCGTGAAGCCGGCACAGTTTTCGAAGGCGACAAGCGATTCGACATTCAGGTTCGCTTGCCGGACGAAGTGCGCAATGACATGGAAGCGATAGGACGCCTACCTATCGCGCTTCCACGCGGTACGGATGGCCGACTTGGTTTTGTTCCGCTTTCGGCCGTGGCTAGTTTTGATATCGCACCAGGCCCTAACCAGGTGAGCCGAGAGGATGGTAAGCGCCGCATCGTGGTGAGTGCCAACGTGCGCGGACGTGATATTGGATCTTTCGTCACAGAAGCACAACAACGCCTCGAATCGCTGCAACTGCCTGCCGGCTACTGGACCCGATGGGGCGGAACCTTCGAGAACCTCGAGTCGGCTAGAAAACGCTTGACGATTGTTGTGCCGGCAGCATTGCTGATGGTCTTTGTCTTGCTGTTTGCAATGTTCGGCAATGTTCGTGATGGTCTCATCGTGTTCACGGGCATTCCGTTTGCGCTGACAGGTGGCATCTTGGCGCTCTGGATGCGCGGTATTCCTTTATCCATCTCGGCAGCGATCGGGTTTATCGCGCTGTCAGGCGTGGCAGTGCTCAATGGCTTGGTGATGATTGCCTACATCCGATCGCTGCGCGAAGAAGGAAAGCGCCTATATGAAGCAGTCACTGAAGGTGCTTTGACCCGACTGCGGCCAGTTCTGATGACCGCGTTGGTTGCATCGCTAGGCTTTGTTCCGATGGCCATCGCAACGGGCACAGGCGCGGAAGTTCAGCGCCCCTTGGCCACAGTGGTGATCGGCGGGATCTTGTCGTCGACTTTGCTGACCCTTCTCGTGTTGCCATTGCTTTATAGCTTGATACACCGCAAGGATCTCTCCGAGACGGAGGATGAGCAGGTGTTGGCGTCTACTGAGGAAAAGCCAGCCTGATACAAGTAGTTCAATTCACCTCATAAAAGCCATGGCCTCTAAGGCCATGGCTTTTTTCTTGTAACAATACTTAATATGACAACATTGTCACATTCCTGTTGGCAATCTGTCGGTGGGTATTTTCTACACTTAAGCCATCTTCTCTGAATAGACGACTTTCTTAGATGGAGAAGAAAATCAATTCACTTAAGGAGTATTAAATGGCTCACCGTAAAATTTTTGCATCTCTCACCGCCGCAGCCGCAATGGCAACCGTTATGGCAATGCCTGGCGTCGCAGTCGCAGATACGTACTGGCACCCCACAAATAATGAGGCTGGTGTAAAAGTATACCCCGAGCATTTCAAGAGCTCTCGAACCCGTGACCAAGTTCGTGAAGAAGCAGCGAATGCCGTACGAGAGGGCGGGGACAATCGACTGCGCAGCGGAAACTACCCAGCTGAGGCGAAAGGTACGGAGCCCGAAAAGACACGTCAGCAAGTTATCGACGAACTGATTAAAGAAACCCCTTCGCAGCGAGATGCTCGTAACCAAGCTATAGCTGGGTAATCAGTAATATTTTCTTGGCGTGGATTCGTGGTAACACGATCCACGTTTTTTTTCGCTCAAAAAATGACAAAAATGTAATCGGAATGTCATCGTGCAGATCAGATTTTATCTCTAGGATTGTGGGTTTATATAAATTCAAAAATAGTTTCATTGAGAAGCTGAATAGTTCTTGATTAAATTCTTTTCGTAAAATGAAGACTTTAAATAAAATAAGTGAATTCCTGCGCTCTAGTGGCATGCAATCAACACGCATGATCATTGGAGTTAGTATATGGATTGCTATTTTTTCTAATTATTATCTTTGGCTGAAGATATCTAAACTAGGTGAAGAATCGAATATAAGTTTAATAATATCTTTTGTTTTTATATTGATTGGTGTGAATATTTTTTCGATTTCTGTTTTGGGATGGGGGTGGCTTTTAAGGCCAATTGCCAGCATCTTTGTAGTCGGTGCGGCTTCAGGTGCCTATTTCATGCAAGCATACGGGATTGTTATTGATTCCAATATGATAACTAATGTGCTTCAAACAGACTTCAATGAAGCCTCGGATCTGATTAACTTGCAGATGATTTTCGTGATCTTGCTGCTGTCGTTGCCTCCATTGTGGTTTATATGGCGCAGAAATTTCTCAAAATCTACTTTTGGCAAACTGATATTGCAACGTTTGATGCTTGCTCTCCTGGGGATTTCAATAGCAGTGGTAAGCCTAATTGTTTCTTTTCAGGCGTTCTCCTCAACCATGAGGAACCATAAGGAGATTCGCTATTTGATTAATCCATACAACGGAATATATGCGGTTTTCAAGAAAATTGACGATTCCCAGAAGAGGAAATCTAAAGATTTGGTAAAAATAGGAGAAGGAGCATACATTGAAGGGACTATAGACCCTATAGTATTTCTTGTAGTCGGAGAAACCGCTCGTTCAGATCATTTGGGGTTGAATGGCTATTTAAGAGATACCACACCTTTGCTATCAAGTCGAAAAGACATTTTGTCATTTAAAAATGCCTGGGCTTGTGGAACGAGCACCGCAGAGTCATTGCCGTGCATGTTTTCTCATTTATCAAGAGAGGAATTTTTTGATCGAAGCGAAAATTACGAAAATTTATTAGATGTTCTAAAAAGGGCAGGATTGGATGTCCTTTGGGTTGACAATCAATCAGGGTGTAAGGGGGTATGTGCGAGAATACCTGCTAGTAATCAAGAGATTATCGAAGGTAATATCAATTGCAGAGATGATGGCTGTTTTGATGCAGCAGTGTTGAACAATCTCCAAAAGAAAATTGAAGACTTGCCAAAACCTGGCAAAGCTAAAGGAACCGTTATTCTAGTTCACCAAATGGGAAGCCATGGTCCAGCCTATTACAAGCGCTCTTCATCAGATAGAAAAGCCTACTTCCCAGAGTGTGACTCTTCAGCTCTGCAAACCTGCAGTCGAGACCAAGTAGTTAATGCATATGACAATAGCATAAGAGAGACTGATTATTTCATTTCGAATGCAATTGATTGGATTAAGGAAACATATCCAGATCGACCAACTGCAATGATGTATGTCTCAGATCATGGCGAGTCTTTAGGAGAAAATAATATATACCTCCATGGCCTACCTTATAGTTTGGCACCCGATGCTCAGAAACGGATTCCTTGGATCGCTTGGTTCTCTGAATCATTTAAGCGCGAGAAATTCGACGAAAATGGATGTGCTGCTCTATTAGACGTTGATGCCAAGATAAGTCATGATAATTATTTCCATTCGGTTTTGGGAATGATGAATGTAAAGTCTGAGATCTACAATCCTGATCTTGATATTTTTAAAAAATGCAGGAAGTATTGATTTTTGAAGCGATGTTGAGCAAATGGGTTTCTGACTATCTGGTTGGATAAAGGCATAGCATGGTTTGTCGCTATCAGTGGCAAACAGGGGCGTAGCCCGAAGGGGGATGCGAACAAATGCTAGGACTACCAGGATTTAGTTCATATTCTCATACGAAGACAGGATTCGTGCAGTTGAACGTTACTTCAAGCTTGGCTTGCGTATCAGGGCCACAATTCGCCAGTTGGGATACCCAATCAAGAACGCATTGAAAGGCTGGTATCAGCACTTCCTGAAGTATCAGGATTTGTCAGTAAGCCAAGCGCCAAGAGCACCGAAATATTCGCTGCAGCAAAGACAGGCAGCGGTTGCTCATTACCTCGTCCACTATCACTGTATTGCTGCCACGATAAGGGTTTTAGGTTACACGGGTCGAGGAACCTTGTCGTCTTGCGTCACGGCGATATTCCGAACCAGGCTAAGCCGACCATGACCATGGGCTTCGCGGCATCCGAAAAGAAGATGCTAAAGGTTGGAGATAAGGTGAAGTCCTAAGCAGAGGTGATCAATGGCAAGGCATGGTGACGGAGCTGAAACCAAGTCGCTGATAGAAAAGAGCCTGCCGTCCACGGCAGGCTCTTTGTTCAAGACATTCGTTTAGGCAGCAGACCGTACTAGCAGAGCTCCAAACTCGCAAGTCATCGTGGGCTTTCGTTTACTTTCTGCCAACAGCCGAAGATTGGCCTAAAGCAGGCATCCATTAGTGGCAGCACAGGTGTGTGCTTCAGGCTATTGCTGTTTGAAACTCCCCTATGGATCATGTTTTTGCCGGTGCCTGAAGATCTTTGAGAGTCAGGGTGCTCGGAGCATATTCGGAGCACCCTACCAAGGGGGCCTATTAATCTCAAACGATTCGGGGGTTCCGAGCCTTCACGGCGTTCATGGCAAAGCCCGCTAAGGCAATGGCAAGCACCAAAGCTTGCGCAATCGCGGTTTCCGCTGACGGATAGATGCCAAGCACTTCAATGCGCGGCCAATGGATCGGGCTCGCGCTCAACCAGCCAGCCTCCTGGAGGCCAGCAACCCCCTTGCCAGCGAGCACTACCGCGAGCACCGCAACCAGGATCGAACTGAGGCTGAAGAACTTACCAATCGGCATGCGCGCACTGCTCCGCAGCATAAGCCATGCAATGACGGCCAGGATGGCCACTCCGCATACCAATCCGCCTAGCAAGGCACTGTTGTTGCCGTCACTGGTCAGTGCAGAGTAAAACAACACGGTCTCAAACACCTCGCGGTAGACGGCGATGAACGACAAGGCGAACAATGCCCACGCTGAACGCCGCGTCATGGCTGCCGAAAGTTTGTCCTTTAGGTAGGCCTGCCACTTGCCCGCTGCGCTTTTCTGGTGCATCCAGAGCCCTACGCTCAGCAGCACAACGGCCGCGAACAGTGATGAAACCCCCTCGGTCACCTCACGGCTTGCGCCGCTGATGCTCATGAAGTAGGTGGCCACCGCCCAGGTTAGACCACCGCAAGCCAGTGCGGTCACCCAACCGCCATGCACATAGCCCAGCACATCGCGTCGTTCTGCCTTCTTCAGGAAAGCCAGCATTCCCACGACGATCAACAGCGCTTCAACCCCTTCGCGTAGCAGGATGGTTAGGGAGGCAATGAAGGTGGTTAGTGGGTCTGCCTTATTAGCGCCGAGTTCGGCGTCCACCTGGGCAAACAGATCGTCCAGCTTCTGTGCTGTGGCATCGGCTTGTTCCAACCGCCCACCGGCGAGCGCACCGCGATAGGCCAGCATGGCGTTTTCGACTGTTAATTTCCACGCAAAACTGACCCGCCATTTCCATCTCAAACTGACCCACCCTTTGGCTTGAGCCGTAAGGCT
>NZ_JBSIFD010000051.1:0-12232 GCF_053615495.1 Comamonas sp. HJ-2
TTGTCATTGTGTTTGCGGACAAGCAGGCTCTCGCCTGCGGTGGATTGTCCGTTTACACAAAATTCTGCACACCCTCCGATCTGCGCATGGGCGTTGGCCATGCCTTGTTCTACGCCATGCGGGCGGATGTCCATGCCTTCCGCGTAGACGAATTCCACCTCGTTGATGCCCATGAGGCCGAGCACCGAGCGCAGATAGGGCGTGACAGCGTCGGTCATCTGCCCCAGGTGAATGCCGCCGCGCGAGCTGAAGACTACGGCACTGACGCCTTCCACCAGACCCATCGGATAGGTTTCTGTGTAGCGGAAGGTCTCGCGGGCGCGGGCCACCAGGTCGAACCAGTTCTTCAGTGCTGTCGGCACGTTCAGGTTGTACATGGGAGCGCCGATCAGCAGCAGGTCGCTGGACTTGAGTTCGGCGATGAGCTGGTCGGACAGAGCCACCCCTTGTTGAATACGCTGGCTGGAGTTTTCGGCACCGCGCAGGGCATGGAACAGCTCGTCGTCCAGCACAGGCAGGTTCATGCCGGGCAGGTCGCGCACCACTACTTCATCGACATGGCCACGTGCCTTGCGCTCGGCTAGGAAGCTGTCGATAAGGTGGTTGGTCCTGGAATGGGTGCCGTTGATACTGGACTGAAGAACGAGAATTTTGCTCACGGAAGTGCTCCATGCAGAGAAGTTTTATCAATGCATCAAGCTTATCAAGCAATTTTTGTCTTTGGTGGTGATAGTATTTCCTATTATTGTTTCCAAAAAAGATGCAATGTATGGCTAGTAGCTTGAGTGGCATTGATGTTTTCGTGGCTGTGGTCGAAGCCGGCAGCTTTGCCCAGGCGGCGCAGGGACTGCATATCACCCGCTCTGCGGTCGGCAAGAGCGTGGCTCGCCTGGAGCAGCGCCTGGGCGTGCTGCTGTTTCACCGCACCACGCGCAGCCAGAGTCTCACCGAGGAGGGCTCGCTGTTCTACGACCACTGCCTGCGAGCGCTGGAGGCAGTGCGTACCGGCGAGGCGGCACTGGAAAGCGGCAAGGGCCATGTCAATGGCCGGCTGAGGGTTTCCATGCCGGTGCTGTTCGGGAATTTGTACATCGCGCCCATCCTGCTTGAGCTGGCGAGAGAGCATCCGGGGTTGACGCTGGAACTGTACTTCAGCGATCGCATGGTGGACCTGGTGGACGAGGGTCTAGACCTGGTCATCCGCAACGGCGTGCCGCCGGACAGCGGCGATCTTGCGGCCCGCCGGCTCGGCGTGCACAGCATGGTGTTTTGTGCTGCACCGTCCTATCTGCAAGGCCATGGCGAACTCGCCACGTTGCACGACTTGCAACAGCACGACGGGCTGGCCTATACCCGCCAGGGACGGGTGCATGACTGGCAGGTGCTGGTCGATGGGCAGGTGAAGGCCATCCGGCCCAAGGCCCGTTTTCAGATGGATGACCTGCGTACCATCACCGACGCAGCGATTGCGGGCTTCGGCATTGCCTGGCTGCCATCCTGGCTGGCGCGCAAGCATCTGGACAGCGGCGAGTTGCGTGAAGTGCTGCAGGGCCAGCCCAGCGTGTCCTATGTGATCAATGCGCTGTGGCCGTACACCGTGCATCTGCCGTTGAAGACGCGGCTGGCGGTGGATGAACTGGTGAAGAAGCTGCCACAGCGCCTGGCGGTGGATGAAGGATAGGTTCCTTGCTCGTTCTGGAATCTTTGATTCGCCAATTTAGACCGCAAGCGCAAGATATGGCCATGCTGCATGGTGTGGCCTACATTACATTTGGCAACATCGGGCAGCCCTGTGTGATGCAGACGATCTTGGACAAACTGGATGAATTAACAGAGCAAAGGCAGCTTCGCCTTCGGCGAGTCTGCGGCTGAAACTGAGCGTTGAGCGACCGCTTGTCATCCCAACCACTGGCTGCTCTTGGCCGTTAGCCAGCCTCTCAGGGCATTCCATTTCTGCCATACAGACGATAACTCGGCCTACGGCTTAAGCGCTCGTAATAGTGCCGTACCGCCGGATAGTCCGGGTGCGCCAGCGGTGTTTCAAACCACCTGTTTACTGACAGGCCAACAGGTATGTCCGCAAGAGAGAACGCCTCACCGCAGACGTAGGCACCGGTCGAATCCAGTTGCCGATCCAGGATCCCCATATGCTTCGACCATTCCCGGCAGCCGGTTGCCAGCGCATGGCTGTCCTGGTGCTCGGGAGAGTGCCTAACCAATGACATGAAGGCATAGCTCCAGGACTTGTTGAGATCCGTTGCCTGCCAGTCCATCCATTGGTCAACTCGCGCCCTCGCCAGCGCATCGAGCGGGTAAATCTCAGCGCCGCTATAGCGGTTGGCCAGATAGCGAATGATGGTGTTCGACTCCCACAAAACAAAATCGCCATCCTGGATGACCGGCACCATGGCATTGGGATTGAGCGCAATGAATTCAACCGTATGGGTCGACTTGAAGCCTGACCCCCAATCCTCTCGCTCAAAAGGTATGTCCATTTCGGCACAGGCCCAGAGTACCTTGCGTACATTGATTGACGATGCCTTGCCCAACACGCGCAACATTTCATGCCTTTCTTCTGCCGAGTGACGCTTTCAGGTGAATCTATGCGGGCATTGATCGTACAAAGCGAGCCGGCCTGTTAGAAAATCATCCACGTCTCGCCGCATTTAAGCAGCACTTAGGCTTTGGGTTAAATCTGGGCGATGGCTTCTGGCAGATTCTTGCAGTCGCTGCTCTACCCGAAGCTGTTGATCGGAGGCGCACTGCAGCTGTCTGCTTCTGGCCGAACTCAGTCGGTCACGACCAGTAGACCGGTCAGCCACAACCGCACAGGCGGTCAATTCAACAGGAATACGCATGAGTCGACCACAGACTCTAGATTGAGTGTTCGAACGACTAACGCTAACGCTACCGCGATCCCTCCTTAGAGCTCACGAAATTCGATGTTCGTGCAGCGACTTCTAACACTCACAACTACTAACTCAACAATGTGGACCTCTATGTCCACAGGCCGGTAAGATGGAAGAATCCTCCTCTTCATCTAGCTGGCTTCGCCCCAGGCGGCAAATCCGCCTAGGGAAAACTCAGTCCTAAATGAGTCCCGGTAGAGCACAAGTAAAGTCTCCTAGCCATGCCAGAGCAACTACTATTATTTGGGAGTTGCAAGTTAAGCCTGCTTCCTAAAGCCTGTGTTCTATGCTCGCCTTGTCCTAATAACGCGCTTACCATCAGGTAGTAGTCAATGAATGTGGACAAATTTTCGTGCAACCACGACAGTCGGGTTGCTGTTCAGAGGCTTGTCGAGTTCTACGAAGGGCTGACAGGAGAACATCTACAACGGCTTGACGCGTACTATGCGGCGGATGCCTACTTCAAAGATCCCTTCAACGAAGTTCGTGGGGTGGCAGCGATCGCCAGCATTTTTGAACACATGTTTTCCTCGTTGCAGGAGCCACACTTTGTAGTTACCCAGACTCTGGTGCAAGGCCATCACGCATTTCTGGAATGGGAGTTCCGTTTTCGGCTGGGTCACTGGCGATCCGAGGTTGAGCAGTGCATTCGCGGCGCTTCTTCTGTTTGCTTCGATTGCGAAGGCCGCGTAACACACCACCGTGATTACTGGGACACCGCAGAAGAGTTGTACGAGAAATTGCCGTTGCTTGGGGTCTTGATGCGCTGGTTGCGCCGTAGGGTTTCGGCGCCTGCAAAGTCAGTACACACGAATGGCTCTGCATCCTAGCAATTGGCGTTAGAGGCGATCTTTGCCACGATGGCAAGAGATGGCTTTCCCACCATCAATATCGTCCGAATCTTCCGAACCCTAAAGCAAAGAGAGAGAGCAGCGCTATCTCACGGCCAAACCATCGAAAGTCGTGCTTGTTACCCAGTCGATGATCTGGTCATGCGTGTATTGGCCTGACTCCTTGAGCAATGCCACGACCGGATCGCAGGCGCGCGCGAACAGAGTGTAGAGTACTAGTTCAGCAGGTAGTCGCAATTGCAAATGACCACCTGTCTGGGCTTCGGTAATCCACGTACTGAGCCTATTGCTCAACGCAATGAGTCGATCCATGTACTCGTCGTTCGATTGCAATGAGGCGCTGAGACTCGAATTTTGCGCCGGAAGTGAGGGCATTTGTCCTTCCAGTTGCGTTTGCATAGCCCACCGCACGACTGCTTTGAGCTGATCCAGCGCAGGAGTGCTCTGACCGGATTCGGCTACCTGCTCGGCCTCTCGGCGCAAGCCATCCACAAAACTCAAAGCACGATCCAGCACGCCGACCATCGCTGCGCCGGCTAGCTCTTCTTTGGAAGTAAACAACTTGTACAGACTGGCCTTGGCGACTCCTGCTTCAGCAGCGACCTCATCCACCGTCATCGCGTCGTAGCCCTTAGTCGCCAAAAGGCGGTTCACCGCCGCCACGACAGCCTCTTCCCGTACACGTTGAATTTGTTCTTTGATTGTTGACCGAGCGTTCATAGCCAACATTTTAGGACGCACAAGATCATCTTACACACCAGGTAGTGCAAATTTGAAATTTAAGGTTTATAGTTTGAACTAAGCAGTTCAAGATTTGATCTTTTCGGTTTTCTTGAGTGTTCACCCAATACTTCAAGGAGCTTTCATGCCTCGTATAGCTGTTATCGGTTCGGGTATATCCGGTCTGGCCGCCGCATTTCGTCTGGCTACCACCCAAGCATCGCACGGCATTTGCTTAATCGAAGCGACCAGCCATTTCGGCGGACATGCCAACACGTTAGAGCTCTGCCTTGATGATGTAAGCCATGGCGTAGATACAGGATTCCTAGTATTCAATCATCGTACCTACCCCATGCTCACGCAGCTGTTTAGTGAACTCAATGTGGAAACGGCACCTTCCGAGATGTCTTTTTCAGTTCAAGTGCCCAGCGTCGATGGCAGGTGCGGACTTGAGTGGAGCGGAAGCTCCTTAGGAGGAGTTTTCGCTCAACGCAGAAATCTGCTGCGTCCCCGCTTTATCGGCATGCTGCTCGAGATCTTGCGCTTCAACCGCCTGACCACAGATATCGCAGAACGCCAGATCGAGGCACAGCTCAATACGTCAATAGAGGACTTTCTGGACCAGCATGGCTTCGGTAAAGCGTTTCGCAGCGACTATCTGCTGCCCATGATTGGATGCATCTGGTCCTGCCCTACGGATCAGATGCTGCGCTTTCCCGTCGCCACCTTGATTCGCTTTTGCCACAACCATGGTCTGATCCAGGTCACACATCGGCCTCAGTGGTACACCGTGCGCGGCGGTTCTCAGCAATACGTGCGTCGCGTGATTGCCCGAATTAAGCAGGATGGTCGCCATGAAACCAGATTGGATACCCCAGTGCTGAGTTTGAAGCGCGATATGCATGGGGTCATGCTGCAGATGCCCCATGGGTCGGAGCATTTTGATGCGGTTGTTTTGGCCTGCCACAGTGACCAGGCGTTGCGTTTGCTGGGTCAAGATGCGACACCGTTGGAGCGTGCAGTGCTAGGTGGAATTCGATACCAGCCCAATGAAGCAGTTCTGCATACCGATACAGCCGTGCTGCCGCAACGCCAGGCAGCCTGGGCGGCCTGGAACTACGAACGTGCACCCTCCCTCAGCGCAGAGAATGCCGGTGTCTGTCTGCACTATCTGATCAACCGTTTACAGCCCCTGCCTTGGCAGCAACCCGTACTGGTTTCACTGAATCCGACTCGACCAGTTGCCGACAACAAAGTTCATGCGCGTATTCAGTACAGCCACCCTGTTTTCGACCAGGCTGCGATCTTTGCACAACAGCGTGTTGGTGAGTTACAAGGTAGGCGCAATACTTGGTTTTGTGGCGCTTGGTGTGGCTATGGGTTTCATGAAGATGGCTTACGCTCAGGTCTCGAAGCTGCCGATGGAGTGCTCCACTCTCTGAGCCACACACAGCAACCAGTGCTCCCAGGGGCCATC
The DNA here is from genome assembly GCF_053615495.1 of Comamonas sp. HJ-2. Lineage (NCBI taxonomy): Bacteria > Pseudomonadati > Pseudomonadota > Betaproteobacteria > Burkholderiales > Comamonadaceae > Comamonas > Comamonas sp. HJ-2. The sequence goes on from NZ_JBSIFD010000051.1 coordinate 5,958, forward strand.
TTGGAGGAAGCTCTATGAGCGTTCCTCCTCTGATTGGCTTTGGCCATATCTGGCATCGCCGGCTTCGGCCAGTCGAGCATGCATTCCGTTACCCCGGATATTTTCTACTGCTTCCCATGCGAAGCCTGCGTGAGCATCCGGTTGCAGTGCTGCGGCGCAATCGGCGCGGCTGGCTCAGCTTTCATGACAGCGATCATGGCGACGGCAGCTGCGACTCTTTGGCCTGGTTCGAAAAGCTGTTGCAGGAAGAAGGTATCCGGGATGCAGATGGAGAAATCTGGCTGCATACCTTTCCCCGCGTGCTGGGCTATGCCTTCAAGCCGGTGAGTTTCTGGTACGCACACCGAGCAGATGGCACGCTGGCAGCAATCCTGGCCGAGGTCAACAACACCTTTGGTGAGCGTCATGCCTATCTTCTCGCAGGACCTCAGCTCGCCTGGGATTGCGAGCATGTGGCGCACAAGTGCTTTCATGTCTCACCATTTTGCGAGACCCAGGGAGAGTATCGCTTCCGCTTCAAACGCAGTGAAAGCACCAATCTGGCGCTCGTGGATCTCTACGACGAGACAGGGCCGCTGCTGCGCACGGGCGTCGAAGGGACACTGCATCCCTTGAACACCTCCACAGTGCGCCAGGCTTTCTTCGGCACGCCGCTGATGACACTCGGAGTCATCTTCCGCATCCACTGGCAGGCACTCCGCCTTTGGGCGAAGCGGCTTCCTTTCCATCGCAAACCACCTGCGCCCAAGCGCTTTGTAACACGATGAACACGACCACTGTCCCCCTACTGAGCAAGTCCGCCGGTTCAACGCGCTCCCTGCCACGCAGCGCCAGTCGCGTCATGAAGCTGTTGGAGCATTTGCCGCACGGCCAACTGGATTTGCAATTGCCTGATGGACGAGTGCGCCATTTCCCGAAGCAGATCACAGCGGAAGCAGATGCACGCTGTGCAATCCAGCACTGGGAAGCTTTGGACCGCATCCTGAGCTCGGGCGATATCGGGCTGGCCGAGGGCTATATCGAGGGCCAATGGGACAGCTCTGACCTCAGTGCCCTGTTGCGTCTTTGCATCAGCAATCGCGATCACCTGGAGCAACTGGTGTACGGCCACTGGTGGGGTCGCCTGGGCTTCAGGCTGCGCCACCTGCTTCGCCGCAATACGCGGGCGGGCAGCGCCAAAAACATTCATGCCCACTATGACCTGGGTAACGATTTTTATCGGCTGTGGCTGGATCCCACCATGAGCTACAGCTCTGCCTGGTTCGAAGGGCTCAGCGGTACGCCCTTGCAAGCGACCGACCTGGAGCAGGCACAGCGCTCCAAAATAAGACGTGCCTTGAGTGAGACAGGACTCCAGCCTGGTCAGCGCCTGCTGGAAATCGGCTGTGGCTGGGGGGCGCTGGCAGAGACGGCCGCCACGCAATTTGGCGCGCAGGTGACCGGCGTCACCTTGTCGCGCGAGCAGCTGCAGTGGGGCATGCAGCGCATCACACAAGCAGGCTTGCAGGCACAGGTCGACCTGCGTTACCAGGATTACCGGGATCTGGCGGCTGAACATGCAGCACAGCCCTTTGATGCCATTGTGTCCATCGAGATGTTCGAGGCTGTCGGGCATGAATACTGGCGTACTTATTTCCAGGCGTTACGCGACTGCCTCAAGCCCGGCGGCTACGCTTGCCTGCAATCCATCACCCTGCGCGAAGACCTGTTTGCGCGCTATCTGCACTCCACCGACTTCATCCAGCAGTTCATTTTCCCAGGCGGTCTGTTACCGAGCGTTACGACCTTCGAGCAAGAGGCCCAACGCGCCGGCCTGACGGTGGAAAAGAAGATGCGCTTTGGCAAGGACTATGCCGAAACGCTCAGACGCTGGCGTCACGCCTTTGAGCAGCGCCTTGATGAGGTGCGAAGCCTGGGCTTCGATGAGCGCTTTGTGCGCATTTGGAGGTTTTACCTGGCCTATTGCGAAGCGGCCTTTGATACGGGCAACACCGATGTGGTCCAGTTCACTTTGCGCAGGCCTGACCATGCATGACATTCGACGGCGCCAAGCCCTGGTCTGGAGCGCCAGCCTTCTTGCTCCCACTATGACTCTAATGACCAACAACCTCTTGGCAGCTACGCCTGCCGCCCCTGCGGAGCTGCGCTCCACCCTGCCCTCGGCGCGCCTGATCGGAAGCGGCGTGCTGCGCTTTTTTGGCCTGCGGGTCTACGAGGCCCGTCTCTGGGCGCAGGCGGACTTCGAGCCGACGGACTATGCACGCCAGCCGTTCGCGTTGGAGCTGGTCTATGACCGCAAGCTGGAGGGTGAGGCCATCGCCGAGCGATCGGTGGCCGAGATGCGGCGCGTGGGCAGCTTCTCCGAAGCACAGGCACGCCAGTGGCTGCTGATGATGAAGCAGGCCTTTCCTGATGTCGCTGCGCAGGATCGACTGCTGGGCTTGACTGACGGAGCCGGCGATGTGAGCTTTTTCCACAATGGACGCGAAACCGCACGCCTGCAGGATGCAGAGTACGCGCGCCTGTTTTTTGGCATCTGGCTGTCTGATCAGACTTCGGCGCCTGGCCTACGCGCTGCGCTGCTGGGCAAGCGCTGAGGAGACAAAGACCATGCCCTCCCCCAGCTCAGCTCCATCCAAGCCGCTGCCCTGGCGTGTGGGGCTCGCTTATGGAGGTCTCGGGGTGCCGCTGGCATTTGTGTCGCTGCCGCTGTATGTCAACCTGCCTCATCACTATGCAGTGGCCGCCGGGGTGCCCTTGGCTGGCCTGGGGGCGGTACTGCTTGCCACCCGCGCTCTGGACGCGGTGCTCGACCCAGCCCTGGGACGCATGGCCGATCGCCTGCTGGAGAGCGGGCTGCGTGCCGCATGGCTGGCCGCGGTGCTGGGCAGCGTGCTCATGGCATTGGGATTCGCTGCGCTGTGGCATCCTCCAAACGCCAGCCAGGCTGGTCTACTGGGCTGGCTGGCTGCCAGCCTGCTGCTCTGCACTCTGGCCTATAGCGCCGTGAGCATCTTGCACCAGGCCTGGGGCACGCGCTGGGGCGGCGAGCCCGACTGGCGCGCGCGCGTGACGGCCTGGCGCGAAGGCGCCACCCTCGCTGGCGTGCTGCTGGCTAGCGTGCTGCCTACCTGGCTGGGTTTTGATTCCACCAGCCTGGTGCTCATGATGGCGCTTGTCCTGGGCTTGCTAGGGCTGCATAGCCTGCAACGGTCCAGTGCGATACCGGCGTCCACCGTGCAACTGCACACCAAGCCTGCTATGCCCTCACCATGGGCGGACGCAAGTTTTCGCAGACTGCTATCTGTATTCATGCTCAACGGCGTGGCAGCAGCAATACCCGCCACACTGCTGCCGTTCTTCGTGATGGATCGCTTGCATGCGCCGGATCTGCAGCCACTACTTCTATTGTGCTATTTCGGTGCCGCCGCTGCGGGATTGCCACTGTGGGTGAAGGCTGTCTCGCGCTGGGGGCTGGCGCCCAGTTGGCGCGCCGGCATGCTGGCGAGCGTGATCGCATTTTCCATCACCCCCTGGCTCGGGGCCGGCGACAGCTGGATCTTCACCATCATCTGTCTGACAAGCGGATTGGCCCTCGGGGCAGATCTGGCGCTGCCTGGGGCTTTACTGACCGGCGTCATCCACGAGTCTGGCCAAGGAGGCTCTGCAGAGGGACGCTATCTAGGTTGGTGGGCCTGTGCTGCCAAGCTCAATCTGGCATTGGCAGCTGGACTGTGCCTGCCGCTTCTTGCCGCAATGGGATACCGCAGCGGCACGACCGACCCTGCCGGCTTGCAGGCACTGGCATGGGCATATGGAGGCCTTCCCTGCCTGTTCAAACTGATGGCCTGGGCTTGCCTGTGGCGTGGCGAGCGCCTGCACCAATCTTGGAGACTGAAATGAAATCCATGACAAGTACTTTCTCATTCCTGCCTTGGCGCCGCGCCGCAATAGGACTGACGTTCATGGGAATGCTGGCCGGCTGCGCGGGTCCGTCTGTGCAGGAATATGCCCAGGAGCGCCCAGAACTGGATCTGCGTCAGTACTTCAACGGACCATTGACCGCTCACGGCTTGTTCACGGACAGATCCGGAAAAGTGGTCAAGCGCTTCACCGTGCGCATGACAGGCAAATGGAACGGCGACGAAGGTGTGCTCGACGAGCACTTTGTCTACAGCGACGGCAGCACGCAGCAACGCATCTGGAACCTGAAGTATCTGGGTGATGGCCGCTATATCGGAAACGCAGACGACGTGGTGGGGCAGGCTCAGGGCCAGACGGCTGGCAACGCCTTCCGTTGGAACTATGTGCTGGCCCTGCCAGTGAACGGCAAGGTCTGGAACGTGAGTATGGATGACTGGATGTATCTGATGGATGCGCGGACCATGCTCAACCGTGCTGTCATGAGCAAATTCGGTGTTCACCTGGGCGATGTGACTCTGTCCTTCATCAAGGAGTAAGTGCGATGTCGCTGCTGCACGCAAGGCTCAATCCGCCGCTGTCCCACTGGCAAGGGAAATGTGCCTGGATAGTCGGCGCTTCTTCAGGCATAGGGCGAGCCACCTCAGAGGCTCTACATGCGCAAGGCGCTCGGGTCATCGTATCGGCCAGAGATGCAGTTGCCCTGCATTCCTTGACCCTTGGCCGCAGCGGCTTTCTGGTCCTGCCGCTGGATGTCACCCAGCCCGAGACCATGGCTGAGGCCACTGCGACGGTGAAAGCTTATGCAGGGGCGCCGGATCTGGTGCTGTATTGCGCAGGCCGGTACAGACCGCAACGCGCGACAGCTTTCGATCTGCTGGAGATGCAGCAGCATCTGGCGGTCAACTATGTCGGCGCTCTGCAACTGCTGGACGCTGTCATGCCGATGCTGCTGGAGGCCGGGCGTGGTCACCTGGCTCTGGTCGGCAGTGTGGCCGGCTACCGGGGCCTGCCCATGTCCCTGGCCTATGGGCCCACCAAAGCCGCGCTCAACAACCTGGCAGAGAACCTCTATCTGGATCTGCACCCTCGGGGCCTTGGAGTCTCCATCATCAATCCCGGTTTTGTGGATACCCCTTTGACCGCACAAAACAGCTTCAAGATGCCGGCTCTCATCAGCCCTGAAGAAGCCGCTCAGCATATCTTGCGCGGCTGGAGGCTGGGGCATTTCGAAATGAACTTTCCCCGTCGCTTCACGCGCTGGGTGAAGCTCATGCGCTGCCTGCCCGATAGCTGGTATTTCTCGGCGGTACGTCGTGTCACCGGAATGTGATCTCACCCGCAGCCGTTTGCACTTCAAGTGCGCATACGTCGATGCACTGTTGCCATTCAGCCTGAATCTCGTACACCAGAGCCTGCCGTGGTCTCTGTTTACTTCACACTATCGAGGCGCTTTATGCATATTTCAAGAAGCTCTTTCATGCGCGCTACAGCGCTAGCGGCCGTCTTTGTCGGGACCCAGCTGGCTTTATCGGGCTGCGCCGTATCTGTACCTCGTGGGGTGGATCCGGTGAGCCATTTCGATATCAATCGTTATCTTGGAACTTGGTATGAGCTGGCCCGCATTGATCACCACTTTGAGAAAAATCTGATCCAAGTGGCAGCACGTTATCAGCTCAACGCGGATGGCAGCATTTCCGTGCTGAATCGAGGATTTGACGCGCGCAAGCAGGAATGGCGCAAAGCCGAGGGGAAAGCCCACTTTTTAGGACCGTCCAATGTAGCGGCACTGAAAGTCTCGTTTTTTGCCCCGTTTTACGGCGGCTATAACGTTGTCAGCCTAGACGACGAATACCAGACCTCTCTGGTCATTGGCGGTAGCCTGGATTACTTTTGGCTGCTGTCGCGCCAGAAGTCCATCCCAGAGGAGCAACTTCATTCGCTGCTGCTAAAGGCTCAAAGTTTCGGCGTAGATCTCAGTCGTGTAATCCGGGTGCCCCAATAGCGCCCATTGCCGCCAGGTACAAGCATTTTCAAACGACTTTGAAGTTCGCACCGCAGCCTTTTGCATCGCAGTGAACCGACTCATTCGTGCCAGTCACAGATAGTCAACCTCAGACAGACACTCCATTGACATGATGACTTCTCACCCTACAGCGGACAGCGCCGCCCACCGCATTGCCATCATTGGCGCCGGTACGGCAGGGCTAAGCTGTGCACAGTTCTTGGCCCATGCCGTGTTAATTTCCACGCAAAACTGACCCGCCGGGGGCTAGTGGGGGTGCGGATAAAAACTTGGACTGGTTTTATGCGGCTAGACCAAGTTCTTGTCGGTATTCCACAGGACTTAAACG
>NZ_JBSIFD010000052.1:0-10341 GCF_053615495.1 Comamonas sp. HJ-2
GGCAGGGGGATTGATCAGTTCCACGGCTCTGACCTTGCTGTTGTTACCACTGCTGTTTGAGCGCTTTGGCGTAGCACTCAGTGCTAGGGAAGTACAAAAATGAAAGCTGCAAACGCTTTTTGCAATAGAGCCCACGGTAGCTCCAAATCGTATTTTCTGAGTTTGCCTATGAAAAATCGTCTGCTTCATGGCTGTGCCGCAGTTCTACTTTTTACGAGTGCAGCCCAGGCTCAGAGCTACCTGCCTTCGGAGGCTGCGGTGCGCATGGCGGTAGAACAGTCGCCTACCGTGCAAGCGGCCGACGCAGCACGAAGGGGCGCTCAGGCGCGAGCCGACGGTCTGCGCGTTGGCCCTCATGAAACGGTAATCCGCGCTAGTGGTCAGCGCCGTTGGACCCATGATGGCTCCGGTCAGCGCTTTACTGAAGGTCAGATCGCGATAGAGCGACCACTGAGACTTTGGGGAAAGGCCGCAGTTGATGCAGAGCTAGCCGAGGCAACTAGAGCCACAGGCCATTTTGCAGCGCAAGACGCCCGGCACGAAACGGCACGTCAGTTGCTGGCTTTGTGGTTCGCGGCTCTACGCGCTGGTCAGGCCCGCCAGGCGGCGCAGGGCAATGCCGATGCCGCTGCGGAATTGGCCAACATCACCGAGCGTCGCCTGCGTGTTGGCGACGCGGCCAAACTTGAAGCCGAGTTGGCTGCCGCCGAGCAGGCCCGCATGCAAGCAGCACTGGCAGGGGCGGAGGCCGCTCAGACCTCGGCAAGGGCCGATCTCTGTGCGCGGTTTCCCGATCTGTGTCCCATGGCCAGCACTTCCACTGATGCGGCCACCTTGCCCACACCACCGAGCGGATCAGAGACTCAGCTGCGTTTGCGCTACATAGAACACAGCCATGAGTATCTACTAGCACAGTCCGAGGAGGCCTTGGCTCTGCACCAGGCCCGCCGCACGGATCTCGAGCGCCGCCCGGATCCCACTGTCGGAGTGTTTGCGACTAGCGAGCGTGGTGGCTCCGAACGTATTGCAGGCATCAGTATCAGTTTGCCACTAGGTTCGGTACATCGACAATCGCAGGCAGCGGCTGCGCTGGCAGATGCCGACGCGGCACTGTCACGCCGTTTGGCAGTTGAAAGGCGACTGGGCGCTGAGTTCGATGTGCTCTTGAGTCAGTTGAAAGGAAAGCGTGCGGCAGCCACGGCACAGGCTCAAACTGTGACGCTTCAGCGCAGTGCGACCGACCGAGCAATGCGAGCCTATCGTGCCGGTGAATCTGGATTAGCCGATCTGCTGGCGGCACGCCGGGTGCTCGCTGAGGCTGTGCTGGCTGAGCGCATGTCACACATCGACACGCTAGAAAGCGACAGTCGTCTGCGGCTGGACTTGCATGAGATGTGGGATTTTGATGATTAATGCAGCTTGAACATACCCTCGACATTTTTGCACTGCAATCTGAATTAAACCAGTTCGACGCAACGTGATGAATGACGGATATCAACACGTTCCTCGCCGAAAGATAAGGAATCAACAATGACCCGTTCAGACTCATATCCTCGCTCGCTGGTGCTGTTGCACTGGCTGGTTTTCGTCGCAGCGGCGCTCGCAGTCGCTGCCATCGAGCTCAAGGGCTTTTTCCCAAAGGGGTCAGCTGATCGTGCGCAGATGACTCTATGGCATGAAAGCTTTGGCCTCGCCGTACTGCTGCTCATGACAATTCGCCTTGTGGTGCGCGCCAGCGTTCAAGTGCCGCCGCTACCCCCGGGTCCTCGTTGGATGGAGATTTCTGCTCACGCTATGCACTGGTTGCTATACCTGTTGATGCTGGGTATGCCGATACTAGGAGTATTGGCCTTGGCTTGGTCTGGTAAGCCGATCGCTTTTTTTGGGGTCTCTTGGACATTGCCGTTGATGGTGGATACACCTCTGGGCCGCAGCATTAAGGATATTCACGAGGCAGGAGCCAACTTGGTATTTGCGGCAGTAGGTCTGCATGCTGCAGCTGCGCTTTGGCATCAGTTCATAGCTAAAGATGGCCTTTTGATGCGTATGCGTTGAGCTTTGGCCATGTAAATATCTGATGGAGCGTATGCCTGTCAGCCCAGCCACATTAGTGCAAGGCTAGTTCCTGCCACCATTATGGCTAGGCCCAGGCTGATACGTGTTCCATACTTGATGCCCCCGCTGGCAAATGCTAAAGCGGACTTAGCCGTTGCACTGGTAGCAAGAATCAAAACGACCCCCCATTGGGCGGTTGTCAGTGGAAGATTTCCTGAGGCAAAGAGCTGCCCTAAACTTGCAGCAGATGCATGTAGTTCGGCTAACGCGGCGAAGGCTCCCGCGACCAGCACCCCGGTGCTACCAAAGACATGTTGTAGCCAGGCGGACAAAAGCAAAATACAGGCAATGATTACCGCGATCAGTAATGCACTTGAAAGTTTGAATACTCGGTCTGTCTTAAATTCAGTTTGAGGTGATGCTTCCTGTCTGTTCAACAATGCTATGCCAGCAGTAAGAGCGAGAAGAAATGCCGCAACGAGCAAAGGTAGCGTCATTGAAATCATTAGCGCTATCGAAGTTGTCGAAAGAATGGCTATGAACAAACATAGGGACGCCAACTGGGCGAGCATTGCGCAGCCAAATGCTTGTCGCAGCAGATCTCCATCTGCCTTGGCAAGGTTCCCAAAGCTAGCTATGGCGGCAGTAGATGACACAAAACCAGAAAAAAACCAGTAACCGGTAGCCCCCAGCGTGGGCCGAGCACTCGAGTCAGTATGTGGCCAAGCATACCGACGGCCATGAACAGCACAACAACTTTCCAAAGAGCATAGAGGCTCAATACGCCCCAGGGGTCGACGGTGGACTGAGGAAGAAGCGGCAATATGATTAAAGCTGCTGCGCCCAACATAAGGCCATCCCTCAGTTCATACTCGCTGAGCAACTCACGACTCCAATGCTGAATAGTTGCTTTGGAGTGATCGAGCAAAGCGCAGAGGATGCCAAGAGCGGCTGCTAAGGGGGCACTTTTTTGCGATAGCGCACCCAGAGTTAGCGAGAACAGTAGGGTTACCTCAATGGTCAAACTAGGGTGATTGCGGGCTGAATTCCAGTAAGCTGCAACGGCCAAGGCGGCTACAGCCAGGAGCGCCACAATAAAAGCATCTATGCCCAACTCCCATGCGGCACAGCCAAGCAGGGCGGTTATGGCATGTGTCCGGGTTCCTGCCATGTTTAGTCGTTCATGCTCGCGACGTTCGCTCACAACACCAATCAGCAGACCGCAACCTAACGATACGACCCAATGATCGACACCGGCCCAATTCAGCTGCATAAGTCTCAAATCCTCATTCTGATTAAGGCCTCTGAAGTCGATATATCGGAAGACTAAGTAGAGGAGCCGAGCATGAGATGCTTAGTGCCGTACGTCCATAGCAACCGGGGCCGTAATGCAGTGCTGTACTGGTCAGGCGCCTGCTAGAAGTTAAAAACAGTTTGAGATCAGAGATGCATGTCTAATGCTGCTACGCGCGAGCCAACTTCGTCAACCATGCTGTCTTGGTGTTGCCATTCGCGTCAACCTCGGACCTCCCGGGGGGGCGGACTACTCAGTACAAATTATCCTCAGCGGTGGCGATTGTCACCGGTGCGTCTAAATACACAGCTTGACCTGCAGTACACCGTAGTGATGTCCGGAGCAGACCCTGGTCTCTAGCTATAAGCGAAGGGACCAGTTGTTGCACAAAGTATTGCTAAGCTGAAACATTGAAAATTGCTCCTGCACCAGCAGTAATACCCATTGCGAGCGCCCCCCAGAAAGTCACGCGAAAGACACTTTTCACAACTGGTGCGCCACCAATTTTTGCCGCAACTGCACCGAGAGAAGCAAGAGACGCAAGAGCGGTCACAATTGTCCACGCTAGTAAATCTGCCTGTGGGGCTATCAATACAACGGAAAGTGGCAGGGCGGCCCCTCCTGCAAAGCTCCCAGCCGAAGCGAGTGCGGCTTGTATAGGTCTTGCACTTAGGGCATCGGATATTCCTAGTTCGTCTCTCGCGTGAGCGCCTAACGCATCATGCTTCATGAGCTGGGTAGCGACTTGATTAGCCAGCTTGTAGTCGAGTCCTCGCCGCACGTAAATAGCTGTCAATTCTCGTAGCTCTGCCTCGTGGTCCGAGGCAAGTTCTTTTCGCTCACGGTCAAGATCGGCTTTCTCAGTGTCAGCCTGAGTAGAAACTGAGACAAACTCTCCAGCCGCCATAGACATCGCTCCAGCGACCAGTCCAGCAACTGCCGTTGTGATGATGTTTTCATGACTTGCATTGGCTGCTACTACACCGGCGATGAGGCTAGCGGTTGAAATAATGCCGTCGTTCGCACCAAGGACCGCCGCCCGAAGCCAGCCAATGTGTTCTGTGCGGTGGCGCTCTGGATGGGCCAAGTATCGGGATGATTTCATCGGTTGTTGTTGCTTGCTGAACTTTTTGTAGATTCAATCGGCAGCGCGCCCGCACTCGAGTGCGTTGCCTTTAGTGCAGTATCGATCTACTGCTCCGATCAGTTGATTACGCCGCTCGCAGCGGGCCTTTAAATTCAACACTTGTCCCTGTCAGGTGTCCAGAGCCAAACGGCGCGAGAGCCCAGGTCAAGTATCGGTTCAGAGCCAGAGAGTGAAGGTGTCATTAGATTTGTTGCCTTGGGCTCGCCAACAACCCAGACCCGGTGCTTGGCAGTGCACAAAACATGGTTTGCATCCTGCTTGTCCATAAGTACTTGGCGAGCAATATCTGGCGAGAGTTCAGCGGCATCCAATAGCTCCTTCCTCCAGTTGTCGGACTTTGAGGCTTTGGCCGCTTGCCAGTCATCGACGACCCAAGGGACCTGGTCTGTGTGCATGTAAAAGGGCACACCGTAGTACAGCTGTCCGAGCATCATGATCCGATCGCCAGGCTGCACTGGCAGCGCGGCCAGGCGATCCCAGCGAGCTTTCTGAGGAACACCCTTGATGCCGAAGCCGACGGCCAGTGCTGCGCAAAGAATTGCAGCAACACCTAATACGAAAGGCAGTTTGGACTTTGGTCGAAAAATCTTAGTCCCACTGTCTATGAGAGACACATGCCCGATTCGAGCGATAAGGTAGGCAAGAGGCGCAAGGGCCGGAAGCGCATAACCCACGATCTTGCTGCTGGGGAATGAGAAGAACGCCACTACAGCGAGTAGCCAGACGCACATATAGTGGTCCAGACTCGATTGTCCATCAGTAGGTGAAGACTGTGGCTTGACCTCCGGCGGTGTTTTCCACCACTTAAAGAGCGTGTAGGTACCGAACAGTGTCCATGGAAGACATGCAAGTGCGATCACTGCCAAATAGAACCACCAGGGTTGCGGGTTGTTGAAGCCCGTCTCTGTGTACCTCTGGAAGTGCTGTGTGACGAAAAAATAATGAAAGAATTGCGGATGCTGCTTTTGCGCAAACCATGCCCATGGGCCTGCTATCGCAAGTACGGCGAGCCACACTGGGGGAAACAGGGGTAGCGCTAGTTGTTTCCAGCGACGTTCCCAAAGCATCCATAGGAACCACACCAAGCCTGGCAAGACTATGCCAATGAGCCCTTTGGCGAGAAAGCCGAGACTAGCAAAAACGCCCGCCGCCGTGATCCAGGCCTGCCAGTGTTTGCCAAGCCGGGACTCCATGGTGGCAATGAATGCGCATGCGGTGCAAGCACACACGCAGCCTGCCAGCAGCATGTCCATGTTGGCATACTGAGAAGCCAAATAGGCGAAGGGCATCGTGACGAAGATGATGGCTGCGCTAAAGGCGGTCGAGGCGTTTGTGTAGCGCCGGGCCAGAATTAGCAGACTCATCGATGCCATCCATGCACCCAGCATCGATGGAAGTCGTGCTACCCAGGCATGTACACCGAACAACTCATAGCCTCCGGCTGCGAGCCAGTAGTACAGAGGTGGTTTGTGAAAGAAGGGTAGTCCGTTGAGGTGGGGGGTCACCCAGTTTCCAGTGCGTAGCATGTCTAACGCAACCACGGCATAACGACCTTCATCTGGGTCGCTCAATGGTCGAATCCATGCAAAGACTAAGAGCCACAGCGCCATTACCACGCCGTAAGCTAGGGTGTCGTTGAACTTGCTGCGTGAGACCCGCACGCCCAGAGTGATGGAGGTCGACATGAGCTAAATCAGACCACCATGTGAATCAATGAAAGCGGCTGCGCAACCTCCAAAGCAGCCAGCCTCAAACTTTTGCATTCTTACCAACGACATCATCGACTCCTTTGGCTACATAGGCCGTGATGTGCTTGGACAGAACATGCTCACCAGCCGTTATTGCTGGCGGGAATCTAGGCTTCGCAACTTATCAATTTCTTAAAGAATCTGAATTTATCTGTTACGTGAAATAACATTCAATAAATGTCATCACAATTAGGCTGCAGTGCTTCGAATCCTCGTGTATTCGTTGATCCCATTGCTAGCGTGGAAGGCTTGCAACGCACCCATTACAGCTAAGGGTGGCCGCCAGTCCTTTTGATGCGGATCAGCGCGCTCGCGCTATTGAAGTGTTGACCAACCCCAATAAGAAAACTAAGACACCCTGTGGAGCAGAAGTACATTGCCCGAAGACCAATCCCGGCGTAGATAAATCTCCTACTCGTTGGATTGCAAGCCCAAGTCCGATTGAGGATGCTCGAATTGCCTCAGCGTTGACACTCATCTGGGACCTGCTATTGACTGCTATGTAGTTAGGCCGCACTGCAGCTAGGAGAGGCTCAATCGCTGCACCACAACACTGCTGCCAAGACAGGAACGTCAGCACAGGGCCGACAGCACCTGTTCGCCACTGTTAGCGGCAGTCATCCGAAATTCCGGACAGTCCAATGAGTGCTTTTAGGTTTGGAGCGGACTTCCAAGGAGGTCCTACTCCAGCGATTGCTTAGAGCACTTGTAGTCATTGGCATCTTTGGGTCGAGCACCAGCAGGCAGCCTAGTAGTCGTCGAGCTGAGGAGCGTGGCGGCTGTCCGCTCAAAGCCGATCTGCGACCGTCGCAACACGACCCAAAGCAGAAGCCCGGTGGTCACCCAGGTTCTACAACTGCCAATGATGATTAAGGCCATCGGAACGATAGGCGGTATCTTTCTTCAAGTTACAACCATCGAGTCAACGCTCCAAAAAATTGCTCGTTAAAGAGACTAGGCAAGGCCAGTGCCAAAGCCCAGAAAGTCACTTGATGAATTACGCATCGCTCTCGCTGTTCGCCGCCCTTGCATTGGCTTCAATGCCAAGTCATTCAGAGGTCTATGTGGGCATAGGCTATGGTGCTCCAGCACCTTATGTGGCTGCACCGTCCCCGTCGTACTACTACGCGCAACCGCCCGTTCAATACGCACCACCGACTGTCCAGTACCTGCCGCGACCAGTCTATGCTCCTCCCCCCGTGATCGTTGCTCCTCCGCCAGAAGCTTTCCCCGATTGGCGCTGGCGCGAAGACCGCCACCGCTGGAACAGATGGCAACGACACCATCATCGGGGCTGGCGCGAAGATGAAGATGATTGATGTAGTAATCGTCCCGCTTGCTGAAACAAAAAACGCCCTCGAAGTGAGGGCGTTTTTCTTGGATTTGTAGCTGGATCAGTAGCCACCGCCATAGCCATCGTTGCCATAGCCAACGTTAGGACGAGAGCTGGCGCGGAATTCGCGGTTGCCACCGAATCCACGACCTTCTTCACGAGGTTTTGCGAGATTGACAACGATCGAACGTCCATCGACAGACATGCCATTCAAAGCAGAAATGGCAGCTTGACACTCATCCGCAGACGTCATTTCTACGAACGCAAAGCCTTTAGAGCGTCCAGTCTCACGATCCATCATGACTTTGGCAGAGGTTACGGTTCCGAACTCTGCAAAGTTGCTTCGCAGGCTGGAGTCGGTCACGGAGTAAGGCAGGTTGCCAACGTAAATTTTTGTGCTCATGGGAGCCTTTTCTAGTGGTGACGCCTCAAGGATTGACGCATCGTTTGAATGTTGCGGCGCGAGTAGGAATCCACAGCAACCGGATGAAGTGGAGAGCTCGTTAGCGGATCAGCAAGTAGATGGCTGCATGGTGCTATGCAGCCAGCCTTGGGTTACAGCAAAGATCTTTGCCGCTTCGGTCGAGGCAAATTTTTTGTCAAAGCGAAAAACACGGCAGTAGTTGCTGTTTTGCCTTGTGCGCTGAAGTGCGAAGGAAGCTTGAAAGCGACCGCAATTGGTCTTGTGTGATGTGGGCGTAACGAAGTACTTGCCCATAGCGATAGGAGTCAGTGGAATCTAGTTCAATCAGAGCAGGCAGAGAGGCCCGCATGAGCTTTCGGTAACTCGATTGGCTGCTGCTCTACAGCCAACGGCGCGAGAGGTCTCGCGAAAAATTTCTTACAGGAGGGCGTTTTGACTTCCGTACGAAGCTGCAAAACGACTGGTTGAAGTTTGCAGCTAGCGCCTATCATAATACTTTCATATAAAAAGTACAAATTTTATTATTTTTACTTTGCTCGGTGTTCTACACATCTGGTGGCTAGTTCTCCCGCCGATCGATCATCTGCCTTTGGCCGGTAGATGACCGTCGCTGAACGACCCAAAGCAGCCACTCAACAGCGCAGATGGCGATGCTCGACGTTGGCTCAACTCGATACCACGGCTTGAACCAAAGCCTCTACGTGGATCTCAACGGTATCGAGACAGGGGACTGGGCTGTTGTTGTCACTCAGGATCAGCGGTAGCTCGGTACAGGCCAGTGCTACGTGGTCGATACCTTCGCGCTGCTGCAAATCCTGAATGATGGCAATGAACTCCTGACGAGTGTCCTCTTTGACAATACCGCGCTCAAGCTCTGCCTCAATTTTTGCCCGGATGAGCGTGATCTGAATCGACCAGCTATTCCTACATAGCCACAAGCCTCACAGAATTGCGCCTCTCGAACTCTACTGGAGACAGGCCATCCGCAGCGTTCATGGCGCGCGATCAACGGTTTAGAGCATTGCATGGCAATACTGAGACGTCGAATCCGAATTGAGCGCAGCGGGATATGTTGGTTTACCCAGACGCTCGGCATTGCCGCGCAACATCGGGAAACGGATAGTTGAGCTTCAATTGTTTGCTGGGGCCTGCGCCGATGCTGGCTTGCGCGTTGCAGGTCTTGAACCAGCCACTTTTCGGCTGGCATGCACGGCCAGGACGTTCTGCACGAAGCGGATGCCCGTGGTTCTTCCGGCAAATGCCGCAATCAAATACTGCCCGAGAAACCAAGCTGCGGACGCCATCATGCGTGTTGAGTCGACGCCACCGAGGTACATGACCAGCGGGAGTACCGGAACGAGCAGCAGCGACATCGCCGCGATGTCTCGGAACAGTAGGTAATTTTTATGGCTGTCCACGACCGAAGGATCGGAGTCAACTTGCTTGTACAGACCGTACCATTTTGAATTCTGCTCTCTCTCCGCACTCGGGAACTCACCCACATTTTTCTTCAGTTTGTCCAGGTCGATCCGTGGGTCTGCAGGTGCATGTACGGAAAAAGCACGAGCGCCTGGCAACGGTTGCTGACGGCGCCAGAACACCAGGATGGCCTTGTGATCAGAGGAAATAAGCGAGGAGAGGATCAGCGCTGGGATAGGCAGCAATGTTGTCAAGCTAGCACGAATGACGGCGACTTTCGTCAGCGTTAGCTGGTCGATCGCGGTGTTGAATGCGATGACCAGGAGCGCAAGGACGTCTAAGACGAGAGTGGCGACCAACCAAGCCAGATTTCGGCCTTTCAGGGTCTTGCTGTTAATTTCCACGCATAACTGACCCGCCATTTCCATCTCAAACTGACCCACCCTTTGGCTTGAGCCGTAAGGCTCAAGATGTGGATAAGGTTTTGTTTCTCTCCTTCTTGATGGGCGGTTGTTGGACTGCACTGCTGTGCTTGAAGCGGTAGCTGTCGTTGCCTGTTTCCAGAATATGGCAGTGGTGGGTCAGACGGTCCAGCAGAGCCGTGGTCATCTTGGCATCACCAAACACGCTGGCCCATTCGCTAAAGCTCAGGTTGGTGGTGATTACTACGCTGGTGCGTTCGTAAAGCGTCGAGAGTAGATGAAACAGTAGCGCACCACCTGATGAGCTGAAGGGCAGATAGCCCAGCTCATCGAGTATCACCAGATCCGTATGCACCAGCCTGTGGGCGAGCTGTCCTGCTTTGCCTTGCACTTTCTCTTGCTCCAAGGCATTAACCAATTCCACAGTAGAGAAGAAGCGCACCCTTTGACGGTGGTGCTCAATGGCCTGAATACCCAGTGCCGTAGCAATGTGCGTCTT
>NZ_JBSIFD010000053.1:0-8165 GCF_053615495.1 Comamonas sp. HJ-2
GCGCCCAACGACCTGCAAGTGGGCCAGACGGGCAAGATCGTGGCGCCCCAGCTGTACATTGCCTGTGGCATCTCGGGAGCGATCCAGCATCTGGCGGGCATGAAGGACTCCAAGGTGATCGTGGCGATCAACAAGGACCCGGAAGCACCGATCTTCTCGGTGGCCGATTACGGTCTGGAAGCCGATCTGTTCCAGGCAGTGCCGGAGCTGGTGAAGGCGATCTAAGCCTTGCCATGGCACCCCCGCAACAAGGCGGTGCCAACGGCCCGGACAACGTTGTCCGGGCCCTGGCCAGAGCGGCACACAAGTATGTGCCCCGGCCCCACCTGGTTCAGAGATTCAGGAGACAAGACATGCAGATTTCCCTTGACCGCCGCAGCCTGGTGCTCGCCATAGCCGCTTTTGTGACTGCCGCAGGCACCGGCGCATCAGCCTGGGCACAGTCCGGCGACTATCCCGCGCGGCCGGTCACGCTGATCGTGCCGTTCCCGGCCGGCGGCCCCACAGACCGCCATATGCGTTCGCTGGCCGACATCGCAGGCAAGCACCTGGGCCAGCCCGTCATCGTCGAGAACAAGCCCGGCGCGGGCGGCACGCTGGGCCCCGGCACCATGGCGCGCACCGCCAAGCCAGATGGCTACACCATCACCCAGTTCCCCATGTCCATGCTGCGCATGGCGCATATGCAAAAGACCGCCTGGAACCCGGTCACGGACTTCAGCTACATCATCGGCGTCTCGGGCTATACCTTCGGTTTCACGGTGCGCTCGGATTCACCCTACAAAAGCTTCAACGAGTACATCGCCGCCGCGCGCAAGACTCCCGGCAAGATCGAATACGGTTCCACGGGCATAGGTTCCTCGCCGCATCTGCTGATGGAGGAGCTGGCCGAGAACGCCAAGGTCACTCTCAATCATGTGCCTTTCAAGGGCAATGCCGACCTGCAGCAGGCCCTGCTGGGTGGTCATGTGGCCGCGCAAAGCGATGCCTCGGGCTGGGACACCTATGTGAATGGCGGCCAGATGCGTCTGCTCATGACCTTCGGTGAAAAGCGCACCCAGCGCTGGCCCGACGTGCCCACGGCCAAGGAGCTGGGCTATGGCGTGGTCTCCACCTCGCCCTACGGCCTGGCGGGGCCCAAGGGCATGGACCCGGCCGTGGTGCGCAAGCTGCACGACGCCTTCAAGAAGGCCATGGACGATCCGCGCCATGTCGAGGTGCTCAGGCAGCTCAATCAGGACGCCTGGTACCGCTCGGGTGCCGACTATGCGCAATGGGTGCGCGAGGCCTACGCCAAGGACAAGGTCCTGATCGATCGCCTGGGCCTGGCTGCCAAATAGGCCTGTCCTCCAATGCGCCCGCAGGGCCGTGGGGCCCGCAGGTGCAGTCCGCTTGAGATTCGTGAATTCCTGAAACGGAGCCCCTCATGACTGTTTCCCTGCCTTCGCCCGATGCACCCTTCACCACGCTGGCTGCGCTGATCCGCAGCCATGCGTGCCAGCAGCCCGGCCATGCCGCGCTGCGCGACGACCAGCAGACGCTGAGCTACGCCCAGCTCGACGCCCTCATGGACCGCGTGGCAGCAGCCTTGCAGCGCGAAGGTGTGCTGCCCGGTCAGGCCATTGCCATCTGCGCGTTGAATTCGGTGTGCTATGCCGCCCTGTTCCTGGGCGCGCTGCGTGCGGGCGTGGTGGTTGCGCCGCTGGCGCCATCCTCCACGGCCGAGAGCCTGGCTTCCATGCTGCGCGATGCCCAGGCGCGTCACCTGTTCCTCGACCAGGCGGCTCAGGACCTGGTGCCCGCAGACACCGGACTGCAATGCATCTCGCTGGACGGCGTGGCGCCGGGCCGTGCCTTCGAGGACTGGCTGGCACCCAAAGGCGCGCAGCCCGCTGCCGTGAGCCTTGCGCCCGAGGCACCGTTCAACATCATCTATTCCTCGGGCACCACGGGGACTCCCAAGGGCATCGTGCAGTCGCACGGCATGCGCTGGACCCATATCAACCGGGGCGGCGTCTACGGCTACGGCCCCGAGGGTACGACGCTAGTGGCCACACCGCTGTACTCCAACACCACACTGGTGGTGTTCTTCCCCACGCTGGGCAGCGGCGGCTGCGTGGTGCTGATGCCCAAGTTCGACGCGGCGCGCTATCTGCAACTGGCCCAGCAGCACCGCGTCACCCACACCATGCTGGTGCCCGTGCAGTACCAGCGCATCATGGCACTGCCGCAGTTCGGCGAGCATGACCTGTCGAGCTTTCAGGCCAAGTTCTGCACCAGTGCACCGTTTCGCGCCGAGCTCAAGGCCGATGTGGTGGCGCGCTGGCCAGGCAGTCTCACCGAGTTCTACGGCATGACCGAAGGCGGGGGCACCTGCATCCTCGAAGCCCATCTGCACCCGGACAAGCTGCACACCGTGGGCCAGCCCGCCGAAGGCCATGACATCCGCCTCATCGACGAGCAGGGCTGCGAGGTCGCTCCCGGCGCGGACGGCGAGGTCGTGGGCCATTCGGCCAGCATGATGAGCGGCTACCACGGCCAGCCCGCCAAGACGCGCGAGGCCGAATGGTTCGATGCCACGGGCAAGCGCTTCATCCGCACGGGCGATGTGGGCCGCTTCGATGCCGACGGCTTTCTGACCCTGTTCGACCGTCGCAAGGACATGATCATCAGCGGCGGCTTCAACATCTATCCCAGCGACCTGGAGGCTCAGTTGCGCGCCCATCCGGCCGTGGACGACGTAGCCGTGGTCGGCGTGCCCTCCGAGCAATGGGGAGAGACGCCCGTGGCCTATGTGGTGTCGCGCACGGGCCAGCCGGCCAGGCCCGAGGAGATCATGGGCTGGTACAACCAGCAAGCCGGCAAGACCCAGCGTCTGGCCGACCTGCGCTTCATCGCCGAGCTGCCGCGCAGTGCCATCGGCAAGGTGCTCAAGCGCGAGCTGCGCGATCAGTACGCTGCGGAGCGCTGAGCCTGTCTTCCATTTCACGATGCCCATCACGAGACATATCCCATGAGCCATGACACCACGATGTCCGAAGTCCGCCGCCAGGTGACGCCCGAGGAATGGCAGACTCGCGTCGAGCTGGCTGCCGCCTACCGGCTGGTCGCCCACTTCGGCTGGGACGACCTGATCTTCACCCACATCTCGGCGCGCGTGCCGGGCCAGCCCGGCCAGTTCCTGATCAATCCCTACGGCATGCTGTTCGACGAGATCACTGCGTCCAGTCTGGTCAAGGTCGATCACGAGGGCCAGCCATTGATGGAGACCGAGTACGACGTCAACCCCGCCGGCTTCGTCATCCACAGCGCCATCCACGACGGCCGCCCCGAGGTGCAGTGTGTGCTGCACACGCACACTCGCTACGGCGTGGCCGTGTCGGCGCAAAAGGATGGACTGCTGCCCATCTCGCAGCAATCCATCTTCCCGCTGGTGCGCCTGGCCTACCACGACTACGAGGGCGTGGCTCTGCGCGATGACGAGAAGCCGCGCCTAGTGGACGATCTGGGTGCGAGCAACTTCCTCATCCTGCGCAACCACGGGCTGCTCACCTGCGGCCGCAGCGTGGCCGAGGCCGTGCTGGCCATGTACACGTTGGAGTCGGCCTGCCGCATCCAGATCCTCGCGCAGTCGGGCGGCAGCGAGCTGACGTGCATCCCGCAGACCATCATTGCCGACGCGGTCAACCAGTCGCGCCAGGTCACCAAGGGCAAGGGCGCGGGCCTGGCCTGGCCGGGCCTGCTGCGCCGCCTGGATCGTATCGACCCAAGTTATAAGGACTAACACCCCCTGAGTCGCTGCGCGCCTTCCCCCGTTGCACGGCGCCCTCTCTCGCTTCGCGGGAGGGGGACGACACCCTTGCTGCGGGGCGGCGCGGCCGGCATAGGCCCTTGCTTGGCGTCCCTCGCTTGCGCTGTTGCCGTTTCGCAGGCAGCGAACAGAGCTCAGATTCATGGAGAAATCAATGGGAATTCTGGTCAACATCCACCCCAGCATGGGCACGCCCATCGTCGAGTCGCTGCGTGCGCTGGCACCCGATCTGCGCGTCTGGGCCCACCGCGACGAGGCGCCTGCCACCGAGGTCGAAGCCATGCTCGCCTGGAGCCTCAAGCCCGGCGTGCTGCCGGCCTATCCGCAACTCAGGCTGCTGTGCGCACCCAGTGCCGGTGTGGACAAGTTGCTGGCCGTGCCCGATCTGCCGGCTGGCCTGCCCGTGGCGCGCACCGTCGATCCGCAGCAGCATGTGGAGATCGCTCAGTATGTGGTCGGCACCGCGCTGCGCCATACGCGCGAGCTGGATCTGTTCGCGCGCCAGCAGCAGGCGGGTGACTGGCTGCGCCGCCCCGTGCGCGCCAGCGCCGATTGCCGCGTGGGTATTCTGGGTCTGGGCGAGGTCGGTCGCTTCGTGGCTGCTGCCATGCAGGCCGTGGGCTATCCTGTCGCGGGCTGGAGCCGCAGCGCCAAGAACATTGCCGGCCTGACCACCCACAGCGGTGCTGAGGGTCTGCAGCAGCTGCTGTCCGGCAGCGACATTCTGGTCTGCGCCTTGCCGCTTACGCACGAGACGCGCGATCTGCTGAACCGCCGCACGCTCTCCCTGCTGCCGCGTGGCGCCTATTTCATCAATGTGGGGCGCGGCGAGCAAGTGGTCGAGGATGAACTGCTGGCTCTGCTCGACGAAGGCCATCTGGCCGGCGCCGCGCTGGACGTGCTGCGCGAGGAACCGCCCCAGCCCGGCAACAAGGTGTGGGGGCACCCCAAGGCCTTTGTCACTCCGCATATCGCGGCCCAGGCTTCAGCCGACACCGTGGCCCGCCAGTGCCTGGAGAATCTGCGCCGCCTGCGTGCGGGCGAGCCCTTGCTCAACCTGGTGGACGTGGCCCGCGGATACTGAGACGTATTTCCCTTTCCCTTTCCCTGTCGCGCTGCCGCGCGGCGCTTTATCCTTGCAAGAACCAAGAGACATTCATGCCTTCGACATCTCGCCGCAGCTTTCTTCAATCGAGCGCCGCAGCCGGCGCCGCCATGCTGGCTCCCTCGGTCTGGGCCCAGAGCCCCTGGCCCTCCAAGCCCATACGCATAGTCGTTCCCTATACGGCGGGCGGCTTCACCGACCAGATGGCCCGTCTGCTGCAAGTGGGTTTGCAGAAAGCGCTGGGCCAGCCCATCGTCATCGACAACAAGCCTGGTGCGAACAGTCTCATCGGTGTGGATCAGGTGGCCAAGTCCGCACCTGATGGCTACACGTTCGGAGTGGTGATTGCCGCTTATGCGGCCAACACCACGCTGTATCCCAAGCTGCCCTACAACCCTGGCAAGGATCTGGTTGGCGTGTCTCTGATGGGGATCTCGCCTCTGGTTGCTGCAGTGTCCAACAATGCTCCGTTCAAGACCACGCGGGAGCTGATTGCCTATGCCAAGGCACATCCTGGCAAGGTCAGCTTTGGCTCCTCGGGAAGCGGCTCCAGCGCGCATCTCACAACCGAGTTGATGAAGCTGCTGACCAAGACGGATATGACTCATGTGCCCTACAAGGGGGCCGCACCGGCACTGACCGACCTCATGGGTGGTCAGATTCCGCTGTTCCTAGATCCTCCGCCCAATCTGATCCAGCCTGCCAAGGCCGGTCGCATTCGTCTGATTGGCGTGGCCAGCGACAAGCGACTGGCGGTTTTGCCCGATGTACCGACATTTGCCGAGCAAGGCATCCCCGACCTGATGGGCAGCACCTGGGCAGCAATGATTGCACCGGCAGGAGTGCCCAAGGAGATCGTGCAGCGCATGTCCGTCGAAGTCGCTCGCATCATTCGCAGCCCTGAAATCACGCAGCGCATGCAGCAGACCATGGGTACGTTTGCCGAAGGATCGACGCCAGAGGAATGCGATCGCTTCATTGCTGCGGAAACCGCCAAGTGGGGCAAGGTCATTCGCGAGGCCAAGGTCACGCTGGACTGATGGCATCGCCTGCAGTGCGCCATGCAAGCGGTCGCAGATCTGGCATCGGGCGCGGCCGCGAGCCAGGCCGGTTCAGCTTCCGCGAAGCGCCTGGCAGGCATTGAGCGTTTTTGCCTTCAGGCCCTGATCGCCGGAGTTCTCTCAAAGTTGGGAAAACCGCGCTATAATCGCTTTCTCTTTAGGGGAGTCGCCAAGCTGGTTAAGGCACTGGATTTTGATTCCAGCATGCGAAGGTTCGAATCCTTCTTCCCCTGCCAAGATATAAAAGCCCCGGTTGTTTATGCAGCCGGGGCTTTTTCTTTGTGCTCGATGCGCATCTGCCATCTTTGGCGTCGGGCCTGCTACCGCCATTGAGTGATGCTTATGCCGTGCATCTTCCAAGTGCCAGAAGCGCGGGGATTTCGCAAAAGTCCACTTTTCCATCGGAACCCACTGGGCGAGGCGCCACGCAGCGCCAGAGCACCCTGTTGCTGCAGTGAAGCCGGCTTGATGCCGGTGTGTGAATAGCATCAGCTGGGTATCGGCCAGGCAACAGGCTGGCAGATGCGCAGCGATACAACCGCAGAGGCAGGCGCTACTGTTTTACAAAACAGTGGCAATTTTTTTACCTGAGCTTTACAATCCTCGCGAAAATGGAATTGAGATTGATTCTCGTTCTGTTTTTGCTGCCAGCCCCTATACGGTGTCTCCGTTCCAGCCACAGCGTCATTCGTTCTTCGGCACTTCTTGTCTGAAGAGAACACCTAGGCTTGTTTTTTACGCTCATGCTGGAACGCTCGTTTTTCCCGGTCGCCGGGGTTTTGCCATTTCGTCTTCATGCCACGGCTGTGGCCGTCAGCGTGGTCTGCCTGCTGCCTGGTCTCAGCCATGCACAAGAGGATGCCGCCTCGACACTGGCAGAAGTGACGGTGCAGGAAAAGGCCATTCCCAATGTCTATGGAGAGTCGAGTGATTCCTACGTGGCCGGCGGAGTCGAGGTCGGCAAGGCGGCGCAGTCTCTGCGCGAGGTTCCGCAGTCGGTGACTGTGGTGACTCGTCAGCG
Source organism: Comamonas sp. HJ-2 (assembly GCF_053615495.1). NCBI lineage: Bacteria > Pseudomonadati > Pseudomonadota > Betaproteobacteria > Burkholderiales > Comamonadaceae > Comamonas > Comamonas sp. HJ-2. Next base: position 6,999 of record NZ_JBSIFD010000053.1, read on the forward strand.
CATGGACGATCAGGCCATGCGCACGCTCGATGATGTGATGAAGTACACCACCGGGATCACGCGCGAAGAGACCTGGCTGGATACGACCTATCTGTCCCGCGGCATGAACATCACCAATTTCCGGTTCGATGGCGGCGCTGCCAGCTCCTCTCGCTCGGGCAGTCGCAGCCTGGACATGGCGCAGTTCGACAGCGTCAGCGTTCTGCGCGGGGCCGACGGTCTGTTCGGTGCCGGCGAGGCTGGCGGGGTTCTGAACTTCACCTACAAGAGGCCACAGGTCAAGCGTCAGACGCAGGTGCTGCTCTCCGGCGGAACCATGAGCAACTATCGCACAGAGCTCGACACCACGGGCGCGTTGAACGAAAGCGGAACCCTGCGTGGCCGTTTCGTGGCCGTGAACCATGACCGAAAGGAAATGGCAGCCCCATCCAGGCTCAAGCGGCAGATGCTGTATGGGGCGCTGGAGATGGACCTGACGTCCAGCACGGTTGCCACGCTGGGTGCCAGCTATCAGAAAGACAGGAACACGGGCTTCAATGCCAGCCTGCCGCGCTATGCGGATGGCAGCGATATCGGCTTTGCGCGCAATACCAACTTTGGTGCACCCTGGAACTGGATCAATCGCGAGAACACCACGGTCTTTGCCAAGCTCGAGCAGCAACTCGGCAATGACTGGCTGCTCAAGACCCAGCTCAGACACACCCGCTTCAATGAGGGCGTGAATGGCGCGGAGATCGAAAGTTCGCCGGATCCCGTCACGCTGCAGGGTGCGGACTGGTGGATCCATCAAGCCAAGTCACGCGAGCGTGAAACCAGCTTCGATATCAATTTGCAGGGCAGCTTTGATGCCTTGGGTCAGCGCCACGATGTGATACTGGGTCTGGATCAGCACCGCAACAGCAATACCAATCGAAGCCTGTGGCCCAGAGTGGGGCCTGCCGACGTCTTCAACCGGATTCCACCGCAGGATCCGGGCTATCCGCTCGGTGACTGGACCAGCGGCTCGCAGACCAAGACGCAAAAAAGCGGCCTCTATGGCTCCGTTCGTCTGCGTCCCGTGGAACGTTGGTCAGTCGTGCTTGGCGGACGCTGTTAATTTCCACGCAAAACTGACCCGCCGGGGGTGCGGATAAAAACTTGGACTGGTTTTATGCGGCTAGACCAAGT
>NZ_JBSIFD010000054.1:0-7975 GCF_053615495.1 Comamonas sp. HJ-2
GTTCGCTTGGAGCCTGATTCCATGAGACCTGCCTTTTTCCTTCAAGAAAAGGTGTCAACCTCGGGCAGGACGGGTCACAGGACTCAAAAAAGCGCCTTCAGAAGGCGCTTTTTTATCGAGATCCCGGCGAAGACTCCGGCGACTACTGCGCCGGCTCGGCCATGGGCCCGCAATCGGAAGCGATCACGGCATCGGCGCGCTTGATCTCGGCATCGCGCGCGGCCTCATCCATGAAGCCACGCTCGCCCTTGGCATTCACATGGGAGAGCAAGCGGCCCGACGCCAGGGTTGTCTTGGCCTGCCTGGCACGATTGCAGTTGTCCTGGCGCTGCCTTTCCTTTTGCAGTCTGTCGGCCTGGGTCTTGGCTGCTTCCTGCTCCTGCATCTTGCGCTTTTGCTCTTCCAGCCCTTTGTCCACACCGGCGTCCGCCACGGGCTTGGCCGCGCCGACCTCCGGCACCGCAGAAGGTGCTGCGGGCCTGGCACCGCCGGGGCTGCGCAAAATATTCTTGGCAGGGATATCGGCCGGCGGAGCCCTGTCGCTGAACACCTTGCGCCCCTGACCATCAATCCATTGCCACTGGGCAATTGCGGGGACCGTGCAGCAGGCAATGGCTGCAAACAAAGCGAACTTGATGGCGTGCATGGAGTCAATAAGTCTTGGACTGACGTTGGGGATTCTGGGTCACGAGCCCACATTGTGCGGCAAGTCACAGGTACAATCTTTCTTTTGGAGCCATCACATGCGCCTTCTCGGAAAAGCACTGACCTTTGACGACGTCCTGCTCGTTCCCGCCTACTCCGAAGTCCTGCCCAAGGACGTTTCCCTCGCCACCCAATTCACTCGCAATATCCGCCTGAACCTGCCCCTGGTGTCTGCCGCCATGGACACGGTGACAGAAGCGCGTCTGGCCATCGCCATTGCGCAAGAAGGCGGTATCGGCGTGATCCACAAGAACATGACAGCCGAGCAACAAGCCGCTGAAGTGTCCAAGGTCAAGCGCCACGAATCCGGTGTGGTGCACGACCCTGTGGTCATCACCCCCGAACACACCGTGCTGCAAGTGCTGCAGCTGTCGGAAGAGCGCGGCATCTCGGGCTTCCCCGTGTGCGACGGCGGCAAGGTGGTCGGCATCGTGACCAGCCGCGATCTGCGCTTCGAGACCCGCTACGACGTCAAGGTCAGCCAGATCATGACGCCCCGCGAAAAGCTGATCACCGTCAATGAAAAAGACGGCACCAGCCCCGCCGAAGCCAAGGCACTGCTGAACAAGCACAAGCTCGAACGAATCCTGGTGGTGAACGACGCCTTTGAACTCAAGGGCCTGATCACTGTCAAGGACATCAACAAGCAAACCACCTTCCCCAATGCCGCGCGTGACGCATCGGGCCGCCTTCGCGTGGCTGCCGCTGTCGGCGTGGGTGCTGGCACCGAAGAGCGCGTGGAACTGCTGGTCAAGGCCGGTGTGGACGCGATCGTGGTGGATACGGCTCACGGCCACTCCAAGGGCGTGATCGATCGCGTGCGCTGGGTCAAGCAGAACTATCCCCAGGTGGATGTCATCGGCGGCAATATTGCCACCGGTGCTGCCGCCCTGGCTCTGGTGGAAGCCGGTGCCGACGCGGTCAAGGTCGGTATCGGCCCCGGCTCCATCTGCACCACCCGTATCGTGGCCGGTGTGGGCGTGCCCCAGATCATGGCCATCTCCAATGTGGCCGACGCCCTGAAGGGCACGGGCGTGCCCCTGATCGGTGACGGCGGCATCCGCTTCTCCGGCGACATCTCCAAAGCCCTGGCCGCTGGCGCCTCCACCATCATGATGGGCGGCATGTTTGCCGGCACCGAAGAAGCTCCCGGCGAAGTGATTCTGTACCAGGGCCGCTCGTACAAGAGCTACCGCGGCATGGGCTCCATCGGTGCCATGCAGCAAGGCTCTGCCGACCGTTACTTCCAGGAATCCTCCACCGGCAACCCCAATGCCGACAAGCTGGTTCCCGAAGGCATCGAAGGCCGCGTCCCCTACAAGGGCTCCATGGTCTCCATCGTCTATCAGATGGCTGGCGGCGTGCGCGCCTCCATGGGCTACTGCGGTTGCGCCACGATCTCCGAGATGAACGAAAAGGCCGAGTTTGTGGAAATCACCGCAGCCGGCATTCGCGAATCTCACGTACATGACGTGCAGATCACCAAGGAAGCGCCCAACTACCGCGCTGACTAAGCAAGCCCCTTGAAATCTGACCAGATTGAAAAATCTGGTCAGAATGCTAAAATCTGGCCTGAACTACTGGTTCTAGCCAGATTTTTTGTTTTCCACCATGCAATCTATCGGTATCTACGAAGCCAAAAGCCGCTTTTCCGCCCTGGTCGAAATGGTCGAGCAAGGCGAAGAAGTTCGCATCACGCGCCATGGCAAAGAAGTCGTGCGCATGCTGCCCATGCGCCGCAAGCCCGTGATCACCGATGAACAGATTGCCCGCGAGCTGGAACAGATCTCGGCCCTGCAGCAGACGGTGAAAGCTCAAGCAGCCACAAACCCGGCGGCGAACAGCATCACCGGTTTGCGCCACACAGGACGGAGCCAGGCATGAGCGCCACCGCTTTTGTGCTCGATGCATCCGTCACCGCCGCCTGGTTGCTGCCTGACGACGCCAGCGAGCACACCAGACGCCTCTACACCCGCATCCGCCGCGATGAAGTCGACCCGCAAGCCCCCAACCTCTGGCAGTGGGAATGCGGCAACCTGATTGCATCGGGCGTCAATAATGGCCGTATCCCGCAGACTTCGGTCGAAGGCCTGTGGGGCGTGCTGGAAGCCATTCGCCACCGCGTGGAACTGCACGACCTGGCTCCTGCACAGCACAAGGCCGTGCTGGATGTGGCGCTGGACACCGGCCTGCCCACCTACGATGCCGCATACCTGTGGCTGGCGCAGTCGCTGCGCCTGCCACTGGCCACATTCGATGCAGCCCAGATCGCGGCCGCCCGCAAAAGCGGCGTCACCGTCTGGGCTCCCGAAGATTTCTAATCCTTTTTTGCCACCCTCTTGCCCTTGATCACCATGCAACACGACAAGATTCTTATTCTGGACTTCGGCTCCCAGGTCACGCAGCTGATTGCTCGCCGCGTGCGCGAAGCCAATGTCTACTGCGAAGTTCACCCCTGCGATGTGAGCAGCGACTGGGTGCGCGAGTTTGCCGCCGACGGCAAGCTCAAGGGCATCATCCTGTCCGGCAGCCATGCCTCCGTCTACGAAGTGGACGACCGCGCTCCCGACGCCGTGTTCGAGCTGAACCTGCCCGTGCTGGGCATTTGCTACGGCATGCAGACCATGGCCACCCAGCTGGGCGGCAAGGTCGAAGGCTCCAACACCCGTGAATTCGGTTACGCCGAAGTGCGCGCCCATGGCCACACCAAGCTGCTGGAAGGCATCGAAGACTTCGCCACGGCCGAAGGCCACGGCATGCTCAAGGTCTGGATGAGCCACGGCGACAAGGTCACCGAACTGCCTCCAGGCTTCAAGGTCATGGCCTCCACGCCGTCCTGCCCCATCGCCGGCATGGCCGACGAGGCACGTCGCTACTACGCCGTGCAGTTCCACCCCGAAGTCACGCACACCGTGCAGGGCCAGGCACTGCTCAACCGCTTTGTGCTCGACATCTGCGGCACGCAAGCTGACTGGATCATGGGCGACTACATCGAAGAAGCCGTGGCCAAGATCCGCGAGCAGGTGGGCGACGAAGAAGTGATCCTGGGCCTGTCCGGCGGCGTGGACTCCTCCGTGGCTGCAGCCCTGATCCACCGCGCCATCGGCGACCAGCTGACCTGCGTGTTCGTCGATCACGGCCTGCTGCGCCTGAACGAAGGCGATATGGTCATGGACATGTTCGAAGGCAAGCTGCACGCCAAGGTCGTGCGCGTCGATGCCTGCGACTTGTTCCTGGGCGAGCTGGCCGGCGTGTCCGAGCCCGAGCAAAAGCGCAAGATCATCGGCCGCCTGTTCGTGGACGTATTCAAGGCCGAAGCCGAAAAACTCAAGGCAGCCAACGCCGGCTCCAAGGGTGCCACCTTCCTGGCCCAGGGCACCATCTACCCCGACGTGATCGAGTCCGGTGGCGCCAAGAGCAAGAAGGCCGTCACCATCAAGAGCCACCACAACGTCGGCGGCCTGCCCGAGCAACTGGGCTTGAAGCTGCTGGAGCCCCTGCGCGACCTGTTCAAGGACGAAGTGCGCGAACTGGGCGTGGCCCTGGGCCTGCCCCGCGGCATGGTCTACCGCCACCCCTTCCCCGGCCCCGGCCTGGGCGTGCGCATTCTGGGCGAAGTGAAGAAGGAATATGCCGACCTGCTGCGTCGCGCAGATGCCATCTTCATCGAAGAGCTGAACAACTGGATCGACGAAAAGACTGGCAAGAGCTGGTACGACCTGACCAGCCAGGCCTTTACCGTGTTCCTGCCCGTCAAGAGCGTGGGCGTGATGGGCGACGGCCGCACCTACGACTACGTCGTGGCCCTGCGCGCCGTGGTCACCAGCGACTTCATGACTGCCGACTGGGCCGAGCTGCCCTACGGCCTGCTCAAGAAGGTCTCCGGCCGCATCATCAACGAAGTGCGCGGCATCAACCGCGTCACCTATGACGTGAGCACCAAGCCACCAGCAACCATCGAGTGGGAATAATTTAAAGTTTCCAGCAACGTACCGCAACGTTCTGGAAACTGCTGATTCCCTATAAGGAATAGTGGGTTGTTCGTCCAGGGACAACCCACAAAATACAACACTAGCCGCAATTTCGTGCGGTACGCCTGACGGTAAAGCTGTAACATTTCGGAACGTTGCTTTCCCATACCGACACCCCCTGTGACGGTATCAAAGAAAGCCTAGCCAATATGCTTACTGACACCGAACTGCGCAGCCTGCGCCCTAAAGAAAAAGCCTACAAAATCTCGGATCGTGATGGTATGTATGTCATGGTGACTACTGCTGGCACGAAGTCATTCCGCTATGACTACCGCCTCAATGGCCGACGAGAAACACTCACTATTGGTAAGTACGACGACACTGCAGGGGCTAAACACCCTAGAAGCCCAGATCAGCTTGAGTTTGGGATGACGGTATCGTTAGCTGAAGCCAGGTCACTGCTGACGGTAGCGCGACGGTATGTTGAGCGTGGCCAGTCACCAGCCAAAACCAAGGCACTTACCAAGCAGGAAGCCATCAATGCTCTGACCTTCGCTTCTTGGGCAGAACGCTACTTTGAGGACAAGGCAGATCCGAACAATGGTGCAAAGCTTGCGGACTCAACGCTGGCTATGCGGCGCTCTGTATACACCCGATACTTGTTGCCAGCGTTTGGCAAGCTGAAGTTGGATGAAATCACTCCTGCATTGTTGATGCAGCTTTGTGAAAAAATTAAAAAAAATGGTGCCCCAGCTCCTGCTGTGCATGTGCGTGAAATCACATTGCTCGTGTACCGATTTGCACTCTCCAAAGATAAAACGCTTCAACTCAGCAACCCAGCGGCTGATATTAGGCCAAGCGATATTGCGAGCTTTAAGCCCCGTGATCGTGCCCTAAGCCCCAATGAAATCAAAATATTTTTTGAATGCCTTGAGAAAGTTGGTACTACCCCAACCCTAAGATTGGCGATTAAATTTATTCTTCTAACTATGGTTAGAAAAGGAGAGTTTATAGGAGCGACTTGGGATGAGGTTGATTTTGATAATGCCACTTGGATAATTCCAAAAGAGCGGATGAAAGCCTCAAGATCTCATGTCGTTTACTTGAGTAATCAAGCACTCGATATATTGGTTAGTTTTAAGTCTTGTTTTTCTGCTTCCAAATATCTCCATCCTGGAAGATACGATTCATCAGTTACGATTAGCAATGCAACATTAAATAGAGTAATCGATGCTGCTGTCAAGAAAGCAAATGAATTGGGGCATGAATTAGAGAGCTTTACTGTTCATGACCTGCGAAGAACTGCCTCATCACTGCTGAATGAATTTGGATTCAACAGGGACTGGATTGAGAAGTGTTTGGCGCACGAAGAAAATAGCGTCAGAAGTACTTACAACAAGGCTGAATATTCGCATCAAAGAAGAGTAATGCTTCAAGCTTGGGCGGATATTGTTGATTGTTTTATTTCCGAACGTGATTTAGGTGATTTGGTTAAAAATGCAAGAATAGATGCATTGAATTTTTGAAAATAAATTTAAAGAACAGTGTGAGGAGATTAAATGGTGGATCTTGCTATTTCTGATCAAGATGAAGGTGATAAAAGTATTCCACCTCCAGATTGGTCGATGGAATGTGTTGCCTCGATTAGATCATTGTGGGAGATTTCTGCAATGGCTGGCAATGTTGCGCCAATAATTGCGGTAGTCAGGGAGAAAAAATCCATAGACGAAAAATGGAAGCGTGACTATTATAGGCGTACTCGTGAAATGAGTAAGGTGCTGCAGTCTGATCGCAATCAATTAGGTGATTTTGTGTACTATGACCCACAATTGGGGGTAAATTCCATAAAAGCGGCAAAAAAAGTAAAAACAAAAATAGATTTAAGAAATACACAAGTTGACGTCATTAGTGCTATTGAATTTCTTTGGAATAGATACGGGAAGAACTCTTTTCCGGAAGGATTGGAGCTAATTCATAAAAAACAAAAAGAGCGAAAATTTTATCTTGCGTCTAAGGCTTCTAAAGATAAGAAAAATTATTATTCATCTAATTCTTGTGAGGATGAGGCCAAAGAATCTACAGACAATAGACAAGATAAGGCTAATACAACAAAGGAAATGAAAAGGCTGCAGGCGATGCTTTATATCATTTCATGTACTAAACATGGTATTAATCCAGAAATTAAATCTTTAGATATGGATTTGATTTTTAATTGGCTTGACGATATAGAAGAGGTTGGGTTTGAAAAAGTTCAGGGATTTGGTCAGCATGCCATGGAAAATCTTGTAGGAAAATGCTTTAAGGCATACTGGGAATTAAGAGAAAAAAATAATGGAAAAATAATAGAGGATGAGGGGTAATAAGGGGGAATAGCAAGTGGCAGCTAAAAACGTTACAAGACCACGAGCAGGACGCAGTACAACGCCTCATTAAGATGTTCAGCCCCGCAGAGAGATGGTGCGGATGAAGTCTAAAGCGACTTGGATCTTTTTCCCACGCCTCGCACATTGCACGGAATGGTGTCTTCCACTTGAGCGCTTTCAAGTGCTTGCCGAAGTTGTAGCTTTGAACAAATGCCTGGACATGCTTGCGTAGCTGCTCCAGGCCCTCGTACTCATACGCCTTGATCGTGGATTCCTTGATGGTCCGGTTCATGCGCTCGACCATGCCGTTAGTCCAAGGGTGGTACGGCTTGGTATGTCGTTTTTCAATTCCATTGAACTTGCAGATACGCTCGAAGATGTGACCGATGCATGTGTCGGTGACGCCGCCTCTGAAGCGTTCTTGCCCTGTGAAGGCCATGCCGTTGTCCGTCAGAACGGTATGTATGCGGTACGGGAAGGCCACGAGCACCTGCCGAAGGAACTGCGCTGCGTTGGCTTTCGTAGCCCTGTCAAAGAACGCAACATGCGTGAATTTTGTGACGCGGTCTATGGCAACAAACATGTGTTGTCTGTCGCTGGGGATCTTCATTTCGGCACTGTCGATGTGCACGAAGCCCAGCGTCGTTTCTTCAAATTTTCCGTACCTTCGCTGCACCTGCGTTGCGGGCTGTCGGCTGACGCCGTAACGCTGCAGGCAACGATGTAAGGCGCTGCGGCTTGTCTCCAGGAGTGACCCATGAGATCGTCCTGCGACAGATGCCCTTGCTTTGTGCAACAACTCGATACGCAATCATCCGTGACACGTCAACTCGACTCATCATCAGTTTTGATGGGTTAGTCATGGGTTAGAAACTCAGGGATGTCGCGCCTCCAAAATTGAACTCATCCGGATGCTGATGGGTTCGACGGGACTCA
>NZ_JBSIFD010000055.1:0-7494 GCF_053615495.1 Comamonas sp. HJ-2
GCTAGGGTTAATGCGTGGGTCAGATTGAGATGGAAAAACCGGGGGCTAGTGGGTCACTTCTGGGTGGAAATCAACATGACCTGCTGATACTCAAGCTGAGTCGGACGTAGCTTGGCCTCAAGCATGGCCAATGCCTCGTCATGCCGGCTCCCGTCCACGAGCGCAATGAACTCGTCACCTTGCTGAAGGAACTTTGCTCGATGCACTAGCAGACGCTCCAATAGAGATTTGCCTTTTTCGGAGCTAATCAGTTGGGTTAATGTCCTGACCTGTTCCGCGATAGAGGTGCGAGCATCGCGAATCTTCGTGTGAGCTGAGTCTCTGATATCTCCTGATTGGAACAACACCAAGTTTCGAAACTGGATGGCCTGCTCATTGGTCCCATCAAGAATGGTGTTTAGCGAGCGGCTGAGAGGAATTCGCCTCTCAGTGATCTCGTCGAGCGCGGAGCGCTGGATCGAGGAACCAAAGAGTGCAACGCCGCCTAGAACAGCAAGGAGCACGACCATCAAAGCGAATGAGATGGTAAGTCGGGTGGAGATTTTGAAGCGTTCCATGTTGTGCGATTTTTCTGTTGACGACTGTTATGCCTGCACCGCATTGGATTTTGTGCTTCCTGGTTACAAACAACTTACACATTGCAAGAAGGTTGATGCGGATCAAGAAAAAAGAGGCTGGATCGCTTCGTAGTCAGTGAATGCTCAATCGCGCGCTTCGCTATGCCTACCGTGGTCCTACCGGACTTTCCAAGGCGGGTAGGCATCCCAGGCCTATCTTTGGACTACGTTTTTAGCTAATATCTCGCGACCGCAGCTGGTAGACCGATTAAGGCACTTAAGGTCCCACTCAAAAAAGCGCATCAAACCGAGACGTTGCACTGACTATGCGAAAGCCTCAGGCTGCTCCGCTAAACTGGTTTTTCCCATGCAGCAAGACGTTGCATCTCCATTCGGATCTGGTGCCAATGAGCTTGAACTTTTTCCCAGTCTGCGCCTTTGCAGGCGTCCTCAAGATTCCTTGCAGTATCTGAGGCCGTCTCAAGTCCGAGTAGGCGAAATACACTTTTAAGGTTGTGAGCCAGGCGGTGCAATCCAGCACTGTCACTTGAGGAAAGATGCTGAGTGCCAAGGGTGAGATCTGTCGACATCTGGACCGCGCAAGCGGCCTTGTACTCGATAAACAACTCTCGATCGCCGCAAAAATAGGTATTGATTGCGTACTCCTCCACATGCATGTCGCCGACATTAGAAGTCCTTGCCGCATGCATAACTGAAGGTGCGACATTTGCATTGAGCGCAGTCTCAATGCAAGTCACCAGTTCCTTGACAGACACTGGCTTGCGCAGCACTCGGTGGACACTTAGTTGTTCAAGGTACTCAGTGATTGAATAGTCAAGCCCGGCACTAAAGACAACTACTGGGCAGGCGGAAAACGAAGTTTTGCGCAGCCACTCGATGAGTTGTAAACCTGATGCGCCAGGCAACATCATGTCGGTGATCAGCAAAGCACACGAGCTGAGCGGAATGAGCTGCTGAGCTTCTTCCGCAGTTGTGCATGTCACCAGATCCAGTGAAAGCTCCTCGAGCGCTATCTCAACGAAGCGTCTAATCAAAGGGTCATCTTCGACCAGCACGACCACTGGAGGTGGGGTTTTCATGAAACCAGGAGCTCATTCAAGGCTTTTGGAAAGTCTTGCACCAAACGAGGCTTGTGCAGTATGGGAACCCCGTTCAATGCAAATTCGTACGATTGACGCTCTCCTTCATCCATGGATGTGATGACCAGCAGCTTGCATTGGGCGAATTGCGGGTGCGTCTTCAGTGCAGTGATCAGTGCCGCTCCGTTGATATCGGGTAGCAGGATATCCACCAGCATCACGTCAGGCTGAATGCGTCCAAACAAAGCCATGCCAGTAATGCCATCGTGCGCAACATGTAGCTCGACATTTGGGAAGTGGCGCTGAATCAACAATTGCACGAGGTTCTGGAAGTGAACCGAATCCTCAATGAGCAGGATGCGCTGCTTGGGCTTGAGGCGCTGCGGAGGCTCCGGAGCTTGATCGCCTGAGTTAGCTTGCCGGCCTTGCCATGCGTCGACAGAGATTTGAGTGATGCGACGGTGGCCGCCTGGTGTTTTCCATGCCTCGAGCTCCCCACGGTCCACCATCAGCTGAACCGACCGTACTGCCATTCCTAACTTTTTTGCAACTTCTGCGGTGGTGAAGTGCGCAATTTGATCTATTGGTTCGCATATTTCTGACATGCGAGAGATTCTGCATCAAATTCAATTGATAAAATTGATATAATTGATACGCTTGATACGAAATGTTAAAAGTTGCGAACCCAACCTGAAGGCTTCTTTCATGAAAAAAATTCTCATCGTTGAAGACCATGCTGACATCCGGAAGCTGATCCGTATGACGCTCGAGTTCAGGGACTTTGAAGTGCAAGAGGTCGCAACTGGCGATGAGGCGTGGGAGGTCACTCAGCGCATCAAACCCGATGTCGTCCTTCTGGACGTCATGATGCCGGGCACGCTCAGTGGCCTACAGGTCTGTCAATTGATCAAGGACAGTGATGACTTGCGCGATACCCAAGTGATCATGTTGACAGCGCGCGGTAGTGCCGATGATCGACAAGCTGGTCTAAATGCAGGTGCCGACGAGTACTTGGTAAAGCCGTTTAGTACCTTGAAGCTGCTCGAAGTCATTGAAAGTCTGGAGAGGACCATTTGATGTCAGAGCTAGGCGATGCATTGCACAGCGAGTCACGAAGCTTCGATCCTGCCGCCCTGGCTCAAATGGAGCAGTTCATTAGAGACTTCGGGCACATGTACCAAGAGCGCAACCAGCTTCTCAAAGAAGTCACGCGTGCTCATCACGAAACTTTGCTGCGCTTAGCGATGGCGGCCGAATTCAAAGATGACGATACAGGCGCACACATTATTCGCATTGGCTATATCGCTGAAGCGCTAGCTTTACGCTTAGGTTGTACCCAACATTTTGCTAGTCTGCTTCGTAAAGCAGCCCCCATGCATGATATTGGAAAAATTGGTATTCCAGACAGCATCCTTAAAAAGAATGGTCCATTGACACCAGAGGAACGTGTCAGTATGAATAAGCATGCTGAAATAGGTGCAAAGTTACTTGGGCAATCGCGAATCCCAGTCTTCCAAATGGCCGCAGAAATAGCCGCTTGCCATCATGAGCGTTTTGATGGCAAAGGTTACCCTAAAGGGATCGCCGGTGAAGATATTCCGCTTTCCGCACGTATTACTTCCATTGTGGATATATACGATGCATTAACGATGGATAGAGTCTATCGATCGGCATTTCCCCTAAAGGTTGCGCTCGATATGATCCAAGCGGAACACGGCAAAGCTCTTGATCCAGTGATCGTCGACATCTTCATGAAGAACATAGATGAGTTAGATGAGTTGAGATGCGCATTAACGCGTCATTCTCCAACTTTCGAAGACCTCATTGACACACCTTGAATGAATTAGTGTTTTACTGGAAAAAGCAATGTGCTTCAAAAAGATGTTTCAAATAAATTACAGAAGATTTGCTGCCAAGCTTGGGATAGCTTCATTTATTCTTTTCAGCTCATTCGAGGCTTTTTCCGGAACTGTTTTAGATCATGTAAAGTCAACTGGAACACTTAAAGTTTGCATATGGCCTGAATACTACGGAGTTACCTTCCGCGATAATCGTTCTGGTCGGCTTCAGGGCGTTGACATTGAACTATCTGCCGAGCTTGCGAAAGACTTAGGAGTTCGTCTGGAATACATCGACTCCTCTTTTCCAAAGCTAATTCCTGATTTGCTAGGGGCGCGATGCGATGTCGCAATGTTTGCAGTAGGAATACTGCCTCAACGACAACAGCAATTGAGCTTTACCGCCCCCTATTTGAGTTCCGACATCTACGGCATCAGTACCAAGAGCAACCCAGTCGTCCAAACTTGGGCAGATATAGACAAGCCTGGTGTGCAGGTCGCCGTGCAGCGTGGCACCTTCATGGAACCAGTGATGAAGCAGTCTCTCAAGCATGCCCAAGTGGTGTCTATCGAGCCCCCTCAAACTCGGGAAAAGGAGCTAATGGCTGGCCGTGTGGATGTCTTCATGACTGACTATCCTTACAGCCGCCGACTATTGGATAGTGCTGACTGGGCCCAATTGATTCCTCCAACCACGCCTTTCCATATCCTTCCCTATGGCTATGCCGTCAGTCCCAAGGACCATCAATGGTTAGCACGCCTTAATCAGTTTGTGTCAGATATCAAGCGCGACGGACGTCTAGCGCGGGCTGCGAAAAACAATGGTTTAAGCGCCATAGTGGTACCCGAGGCCACCCGATAAAGTACGAGAACGATGCCACACCGAGCTGCAACCCGTCAGTTTTTAAGCGTCCGTCACAGTGCTCATATCAAAGGCTTGATTTTTGTATTTGCACTGTGTGTGCTTGGAGCTCTTGTCATTTACATCTGGGGGCGGTTGCACGCACAAGCTGAACAGAGTAAGTCACAGGCAATGCTGCTGGCTCGAGTTCTTGAGGAGCAAACGGCACGGACATTCGAGACAAGCGAGTTGGCATTGTCGAGCCTTGCTCTAAGCCCGGCAATTGTTGACCATGATGCCTCGGTCCAGGAAAGGCAGGCTTCTTTAGCTCAAGTGGTCTCACAAATTCCGTTTATTCGCGCGATGGCGTTGCTGGATCGGCGAGGCAATGTCCTCGCGAGTACGCAGCCTAGTGACAGAGGCGCGACAGTACCCATTCAGTCGCTGTTCACTGAGAAGCTCCGCGAGCCCAGACCTGGAGCGGCTACGCTGGGAAAGCTGATTCAAGGAAGAAACTTGTCGGCGCTCAGTGCCAGCAAGGACCAGTCGCCTCGGGGCGTTAGTTTTATACCGCACGTACTGAGCTTCCTTCAGGAGGACGGTAGCACGGCCTATCTTGTTGCCCTCATAAATCCAGATGCAGTGGCAAATTTCTACCAAGCAACGCTTGAGTCCCTGAGCTATGGAGCTTTGTTGTTGACTTACGAAGGCCAACCTCTGGCCAGCACAAATAAGGGGGCGGCAGTCAAGCAGTCAGAAGCCTTGCAGACTCCGATCTTCAAGCAGATGTTGCTCAACGGTGAGCGGGGCTCATACATCGGCAAAGGCATGCTTGGTGAGCAGGAAATAGTTTCCTTTCGAACGGTGCGTCATTGGCCGCTTGTGCTGTTGGTAGAGGAGCCGTATTCCGCAGTTGTTCAGCGTTGGAAAGATGACGCATTCATCTTTTTTGTTGCCGGGCTTGCATTGCTTTTTCTTGTGATCGGGTTGGGCTATTCAGTGCGCAAGACTCGCAAGCTTCAAAGTGCAGCTCACAAAGAGATGGACCGAGCTCAAGCAAAACTTGCTCGTAGTGAGCAAGAGCTGGCCGTGCTTATGCGCAGCGTTCAAGAGTTGATTTTTCGCACAGACAAGGACGGACGGCTAACATTTGTGAATGCGCGTTGGGAGATGCTTACTGGACAGTCCAGCAAGCAAGCGCTAGGACTGCGTCTAGAGAAAATGGTTGAGCCTCAATTTAGACCTCAGGTCAAGGTTCTGCTAGACGCAAAGAGCCAGCAGAGTTTGCGCACATGCCAAGCGCAATTTGCATTGCCAAACGAGAGGGAAATTCTCTGCGACATCTCCGTAGTTCCTCTTACGAAACAGGGCGAAATCATTGGCTTTGCAGGCAGTGCAGTGGATGTGACAGCACGCTGGAAGGCACAGCAAGAGTTGCAAACACAGCTTGCTTTTCAGCATTTGCTTTTTGAGTCTACGCCTCTACCACTGCTGGTGACCGATGAAGCTCATCGCATAACGCTTGCCAACAAAGCATGGGAGGAGTTTTCGGGCTCGAACGCGCTGCAAGTGATGGGGAGTAATTTGCAGGACATCTGTGCTAGCGAAGATGCGGCTACGCAACTTAAAGCCAATGATTTCGTTCTCGCGTCGAGTCAACGCACCCAGCTTGACACCAAAATCATTCATGCGGACGGTGCCTATCGAGACATGCAAATTACGAAGACAGCGATTAAGGACGCGCGCGGTCATCCGACAGGTGTTCTGAGCATCTTCGTGGATGTCACGGAATTCAGGGTTGCCGAGCTAGCGACGCGGGAAGCCCGGGATGCTGCGGAGGAGGCTTTCAGAGTGAAGTCTGAGTTCGTTGCGAACATGAGCCATGAACTGCGCACACCACTTCAATCGATTATCGGCTTCTCCGAACTGGGACAGCTCAGGGCTGGTGCCACCCCTAAGCTAGGTGAGATGTTTCAAGACATCCATGCTGCGGGACAGCGCATGCTAGCGTTGGTCAATGATCTTTTGGATGTGGCCAAACTTGAAAGCCCAGTGGGCGCAATTCATACGGAAAAAATTGATCTGAGAGGGCTGATCAGGCCGGTTGCACGCGAACTCGAGCCACTGCTCCATCAGAAGCAAATTGATCTGCGGCTTAGGCTGGAGGATGCGCCGTTAATTGCCAAAGCAGACCCAGTCCGGTTTCAGCAAGCCATACGCAATATGCTGGCTAATGCCATCAAGTTCTCTCCACCCCATGGACGTATTGATGTTGAAGGGCACTTCGATGGTCAAGGGAACATCTGTGTTGACTTCCTTGACCAGGGGCCAGGCGTGCCCGCGCAAGAGCTAGACAAGATTTTTCAGCCATTCGTTCAGTCCAGCAAGACGAAAGATGGCTCGGGTGGAACAGGCTTGGGATTGGCAATCTGCCGAAAGATTATCGACGCGATGGATGGCACCATTACAGCAGCCAACAGGCCAGACGGCGGTGCAGTATTTCGTATTACGCTGCCGACTCGCTCTGCACAAGAGACGCAACCAGGAGAGCTGCTTTAGATCGAGTATGTAGAGTAGTTAGCAACTGGATTCACCTGCCCCAGCTGACGGCCTCCAATGGGTTGAGATCATCGCTCCGAGTTTGCAGGCTGCTGACATCCAACGACCAATTGACGGTAGAACCGCCCCTGACCAGACGGGGTGACTGCTGCGCCCCCGAAAGCAGTCATTGAAGCTGGCTGCTATTCGGCTAAACCGATGAATGCTTCTTGCCAGCTACAGTGAACTCCGGTCCGGGTTGCTAGCGACCGTACCCGGCCTGCACAGCGGACATAGATCCACGGAACATGAGTGACAGCAATGGGTCGACAGCGCCACCTCAACACGTGCAAAAGCAGTCACTCGGCTTGAGTAAGCCTGCAGTGACAGCTTTGAGGTGTAGAGCGGACCTGCAAGGAAGACTCCATTCAATGACAGCTTTGGGTGACCATGCTGAGTTGGCCGACAGCATTCAGCCTAAAAGAGACACGTGCAAAACGTCTTCGCCGAATCAAAAAAGGCCACTTTGTTGTGGCCTATGTCTGGGCGTGTCCGAATTTTTGTGTAAACGGTTCGGACTTCAATTGACGGAGATGCGGTCTCCGAACTGAATGGTAAAG
>NZ_JBSIFD010000056.1:0-7258 GCF_053615495.1 Comamonas sp. HJ-2
CGGGGGTCGCGGGTTCGAGTCCCGTCCACTCCGCCAGATTCAAAAAGCCGCAATCAAGCAATTGATTGCGGCTTTTTTTTTGTCTGTGGCGCTCTGGCAGATTTGATATGCTCCTGACTTTCTAGCAAGATACCCTTGCCATGCAAGTGCTATGGCGATACGCTATCGTTCACCCTTACAGATGTTGACAAAAGTTTTCCATGCGGGAACTTTTGCTGCCAATCGGTACACCATCTTGTCACCATTGGGCCTGCTTCCCGGTGACTGTCTCATCCCTTCATTGTTGTTCGTTTAACCACAGCTCCTTCGATCCATGCGTCCGGCGTCTTCCTTTCTGCTGTCGCTGCTGATGTTTGCCTCCATCATCGGGGTGCAACTCATCGCCATGTGGCCGGCAGGTTCGCAAGATGTGGTGGCCATGGCTTATGTACTCGACGCAGAGCCGCACGAATACGGTGTCGATGTGCTGCAGGAGTTCGAGGACGATGTGGAAGAAGATACGGTGGAGTTCTCCATTCACCGTCCACATCGCACTGCCGAGCTCAATCCGGCCCAGGATGATCGCAATGAATTGTTTGGCCCTCCTGAAGCGGTAGCTGTAGGTGTGGCCGATGTCCGGGTGCCTCCTCAGGGGCATGTGGTGCACCCGACTCATCCCTGGCCGGAAAGCATGTTGCGTCCGCCAAGTCTCGGCCTGCCGCAGGCAGGCTAGCTCCAGCTCAGCTGACGTCATCACGTCAGAACGTTTGTGCTGGGCTTTTTAGACCCCCGATACCTGCTGCCCGTTATTCCAGCGCCTGCTGGCCTGGAATGTGCTTGTCTGCAGAGCATGGCTCTGAGACAGGTCTGGGCGGCTTCACCTGCTCAGGTGTAACTGATCCTGCATTGCATGCGGCGGCCGCCGCATGTGCATGACGGGTTTCCGACCCTTTCCTCACTTTATCTGCCCTCAAGAAGGCAGCTGTGTTCTATGTTCAATAGATCGATAGTGCCGGCTTCTTTACCGGCCAAGGCCAGTAAGAATTCTTCTGGCCATACACCATTGCGAAGCCCCAAACGCGTGGCCGTGTTCGGCCTGTGTCTCGCCGCAGCTCTGACTGCGCATGCTCAGACCAATGCTCATGGCACACCACAAATCAGCAGCACCATTTCAGATCAGGTGCAGCCCAAGCTGACTTTGACGCAGCTGGTGCAGACCGTGCTGGACAACAATCCCGAACTGCGCTCAGTGCAGCAGTCGAGCTTCACGGCTCAGGCCGCCGTGGTCAGCGCTGGCGCGCTGCCCAACCCCAAGCTGGAGTGGAGTCGCGGCGACAACAAGGCGCGTCTGGCATCGGCCACGCCCGGCAATGTGCAGACCATGGGGATCTCGGTTCCCATAGAAATGCCTTCCGTGCGCGCTGCTCGTATCGAGGCGGCGCAAGCCGGGCAGCGAGCATCCGTGCACCAGATTGCTGCATCGCGCAATGCACTCGTGGCCCAGGTCAAGCTCAAGGCCTACGAGGTGGTGCTGCGACAGGCGCAGGCACAGGCCGCCTACGATGCCGTCAAGCTGCTGGAACAGGCCCATGAGCGTGTACGCGTACGTGTTTCCAGCGGTGAGGCGGCGCGTTACGAAATCATCAAGGCCGATGCCGAACTGATCAACGCTCGTCAGCAGGAGCAGTCTGCCCGTTTGCTGGCCGAGCAATCCCAGCTCACGCTCAATCGTCTGGCTGCAGGCCAGTTACCCAATCGCTTTGATCTGGCCCTGTCTCTGCAGGATCCGGTGGAGACAGTGCAGTTGCAGAACATCAACTGGCAGTCCCATCCGGAGCTGCTGCAGCTGCAGTCCGAGGTGGACAAGGCCGAAGCGCAGAAGAACGGTGCCAAAGCCAGCCGTTGGCCGGGTCTTGAGCTGCGTTACGCGCAGACGCGAGAGCCCGATATCCGCAATAACACCATCGGCGTGAGCATGCAGATTCCGCTGTTCGACCAGCGTCGCGGTCCGATTGATGAGGCAGCTTCGGAAGCCGAGCGTGCTCGCCTGCGCATGGAAGGTCGCAAGGCCGAACTTGAGCAGCAAATGTTGCAGGCCTGGAAGGTCATGGAAATGGCGCAGGTGCGCACCAAGGCCCTGAGCGAGGGCGCGGTGCGCGAGGCCGAATCGGCCTTGCGCGTAGCCGAGGCTGCCTACCGCTTCGGCGAGCGCGGCATTCTGGATGTGCTGGACGCCCAGCGCGTGCTGCGCACGGTACGCGCCGATTTGCTTGAAGCCCGTTATCAGCTGCAATCCGCCCGGATTGAACTGGATTTTCTGGCTGGCCGCTATGCCCAGCCTTCCTCGCTTTGAGCTTTCAAAGTCAAGACCACGTTCTCGTATTTTTTGAATTCGCTTTATGTCTTCTCATCATCACTCCAGGACTGCGCGTCCCGCCTCTCTGGTTCTGGCACTGGCGTTGGCCGGGCTGACAACATTGACCCTGACTGGCTGCGGCAAGGAGGAGCCGGCTGCTGCGGTTGCTGCAGCAGATACCAAGGCCGAGCTTGACCCCATGGAAGTGGTTGTCTCAGCCGAAATGGCAACCAA
This sequence comes from Comamonas sp. HJ-2, assembly GCF_053615495.1. NCBI lineage: Bacteria > Pseudomonadati > Pseudomonadota > Betaproteobacteria > Burkholderiales > Comamonadaceae > Comamonas > Comamonas sp. HJ-2. The sequence continues at coordinate 2,570 of NZ_JBSIFD010000056.1, forward strand.
CTTCAAGACCGCCGCGGTAACGCAGGCCGAGGTTGCATCGGTGCAGGAAGTTGCCGGTCGCATTGAAGCCAACGAACGCAAGGTCACCCGCATCGGTGCGGCCGTGACAGGGCGTGTGACCGAGGTGCTGGCCGAAACCGGCGATCGCGTCAAAGCTGGTCAGACCCTGGCGCGCGTCGCCAGCCCCGAGCTGACCACGGCTCAACTGGCCTATATGCGTGCCAGCGCCACGGCGACTCTGGCAGAGCGCTCCGTAGAGCGGGCGCGTCAGCTGATTGCTGCCGATGTGATCGGCTCTGCAGAACTGCTGCGTCGCGAATCGGAAGTGCAGATTGCGCGCGCAGAGTTGAGGGCGGCAGGCGATCAGCTCAAGCTGATGGGCTTGTCCGCCGATGCGCTGAGCAGTTTGCGCGCCAAGGGCAATGTAGCCCCGAATGCCGCCATCACGGCTTCTGCTGCAGGTATTGTGATCGAGCGCCAGGTCAGCCAGGGTCAGGTGGCGCAGCCGGGGGACCCTCTGTTCACTGTGGCAGATCTCTCCAATGTCTGGGTGGTGGGCGCCTTGCCCGAGCAAATTGCGCGCAGCGTGCAGACTGGCCAGAACGTGCAGATCGATGTGCCGGCGCTGGGGCTGACCGTCGAGGAGGCTCCCATCTCGGGCAAGATCATCTACGTGGGTGACACCGTGTCCCCCGAAACCCGCACCGTGACCATTCGCACTCAGGTGGACAACAAAGATCTGGCGCTGAAGCCCCAGATGCTGGCCACCATGAAGATCCAGGGGGCCATGGAGAAGACTCTGGCGATCCCTGCGCTGGCGGTGGTTCGCGAGAACGACAAGGATCATGTCTACGTCAAGAAGGCCGAAAACCACTATCGCCTGACTCCGGTGGAGTTGGGCGCGGCCAGTGGTGGTCTGCGACCTGTGCTCAAGGGGTTGAGCGAAGGCTCCCAGATCGTGGTTGAAGGTGCATTCCACCTGAACAACGAGCGCAAGCGCGCAGAACTGGAGTAAGCCCATGATTGCCTCCATGATTCGTGCCGCGCTATCGCAGCGGCTGGTGGTGGTCGTGCTGGCGCTGGTGATGTGTGGCTTTGGCCTGCGTGCCGCCATGAATCTGTCGGTGGATGCTTTCCCCGATGTGACCAATGTGCAGGTTCAGGTTGCCACAGAAGCCCCTGGTCGTTCGCCCGAGGAGATCGAGCGTTTTGTGACCGTGCCTCTCGAAATCGCCATGACGGGACTGCCCGGGTTGGCAGAGATGCGCTCGCTCAACAAGAGCGGTCTGTCCATCATCACGCTGGTGTTTACCGATGCGACCGATGTGTACTTTGCCCGGCAGTTGGTGACGGAGCGTCTGATCGAAGTCACGCCACGCATGCCTGAAGGCATCGTGCCGGTATTGGGGCCGGTATCCACCGGCCTGGGTGAGGTCTACCAGTACACGCTGGACCACCCCGATGATGGCAAGCGCGAGCTGACCCAGGCCGAGTTGACGGAGCGTCGCACCATTCAGGACTGGGTGGCGCGTCCGTTGCTGCGATCCATTCCCGGTGTGGCTGAAATCAACTCTCAGGGCGGATATGTCAAGCAGTACCAGGTGCTGGTCGATCCTGCCCGCCTGCGTCACTACAACCTGAGCGTGCGTCAGGTGGTGCAAGCCGTGGCGGACAACAATGCCAATGCCAGCGGCGGCATCCTGCCGCAGGTGACCGAGCAGTATCTGATTCGCGGCGTGGGCATGATCCGCACGCTGGACGATATCGGCAACATCGTGCTCAAGGAGCAGGGAGGAGTGCCGGTCTATGTGCGTGATGTGGCCAAGGTGCAGATTGATGCCGAGGTGCGACAGGGTGCCATCATCAAGGGCGGCTATACCGAGGGCGTTTCGGGCATTGTGCTGATGATGCGCGGCGGCAATGCCAAGGAAGTCGTGACCCGCGTGAAGGAGCGTGCGGAGGAGATCAACTCCAAGGGCATGCTGCCTGGCGGCCTGCAGATCGTTCCTTACTATGACCGTACCGATCTGGTGGATTCCGCTCTCTGGACCGTGGGCAAGGTGCTGATTGAGGGCATCTTCCTGGTGGTGGTGGTGCTGTTCATCTTCCTGGGCGATGTGCGTTCCAGCCTGATTGTGGTGGCGACGCTGATCATCACGCCGCTGACCACCTTCATCATGATGAACAAGTACGGCATTTCGGCCAACCTGATGTCCTTGGGTGGCTTGGCGATTGCCATTGGTCTGATGGTGGATGCCACCGTGGTGGTGGTTGAAAACGTCTTCCACAAGCTGGGGCAGGCGGGCAATTCGCGCGGCGAGCGCATTCGCACCGTGCTGTCGGCCACTGTGGAAGTCGCTACTCCCACCATCTTCGGTATTGCCATCATCATCTTGGTGTTCCTGCCGCTGATGACGCTGCAAGGTATTGAAGGCAAGATGTTCGGCCCGCTGGCGCTGACCATCGCCATGGCTCTGGCGATCTCGCTGGCCGTATCGCTGTTCCTGTCGCCCGTGCTGTGCTCCTACTTCCTCAAGGGCGGTGCCGATCACGATACCAAGCTGATTGGCTTCCTCAAGCGCCACTATCTGCGTCTGCTTGACGGCGCGACTGCACGCAACCGCCTGACGCTGGCCGTGGCCGTGGCTTTGCTGATCGGATCGCTGGGCCTGTTCCCGTTCCTGGGCAAGTCTTTCATGCCGACCATGAAGGAAGGCGCGCTGACACCGCAGATCAACCGAGTGCCCAGCATTTCCCTGGATGAATCCATTCGCATGGAAATGGCTGCCATGAAGGAAGTCGCGCAGGTGCCCGGCGTGAAGTCCGTGGTGTCCAAGCTGGGACGTGGCGAATCGCCGGCCGATCCTGCTGGTCCCAATGAGTCAGACCCCATCGTGCTGCTGGACCCCGAGTCCGAGCGTACCCAGGATGAGATCGATGAAGAGATTCGTCAGCGCCTGTCCAAGATTCCCGGCGTGCAGATTGTGCTGTCCCAGCCCATCTCCGAGCGTGTGGATGAAATGGTGACCGGCGTGCGCTCGCAACTGGCCGTGAAGGTGTTCGGGGACGAGCTGGAAGACCTCAAGGAAGTCTCCGAGCAGGTGGCACGCATTCTGAAGAGCGTCTCCGGCAGTACGGACATACGTATCGAGCGCCTCTCGGGTCAGCAGGCTCTGACGGTGGATATCGACCGCAAGGCGATTGCTCGTCACGGTCTGAACGTTGCCGATGTGCAAAGCCTGCTGGAGTCAGCCATTGGCGGCAAGGATGTGACGACCTTGTATGAGGGTGAGCGTCGTTACTCGGTCGTGGTGCGTTTCCCCGAGTCCTATCGGGGATCGCCCGAAGCCATTGGCGCAACGCTGCTGACCACGGCGGCTGGCGCGCAAGTGCCGCTGAGCAGTCTGGCCAGGATCGAACTGGTCGATGGCCCCGCGCAGATCAGCCGCGAAGGTGGCAAGCGCCGCGTGGTGGTGGGCGCGAACGTGGAAGGGCGTGACCTGGCTGGCTTTGTTGCCGAGGTCGAGCAGCGCCTGGACAAGGAAGTCAAGCTGCCCGACGGCTATTACTTCAAGTTCGGCGGTCAGTTCGAAAACATGGAGCGCGCCATGGGCACGCTGCAGGTGATCGTGCCGCTGACCATCGTGGCCATCTTCTTCCTGCTGTTCCTGCTGTTCAACTCCATCAAGCTGGCAAGCCTGATCATTCTGGTGCTGCCCTTTGCTTCGATTGGCGGCCTGATTGGCTTGTTTGTCACTGGCGAATATGTGAGCGTGCCGGCATCGGTGGGCTTTATTGCCCTGTGGGGTATTGCTGTGCTGAACGGCGTGGTGCTTGTATCCAGCATTCGCCAACTGCGCCAGGACGGCATGGACGTGGCCGAAGCCGTGCGCGAAGGTTGTACTCAGCGTTTCCGCCCTGTGATGATGACCGCAACCGTGGCTTTGCTGGGTCTGGTGCCATTCCTGTTTGCGACGGGTCCTGGCTCCGAAGTTCAGCGTCCCTTGGCGATCGTGGTGATCGGTGGTTTGATTACCTCGACTTTGTTGACGCTGGTGGTGCTGCCCACGCTGTACCGCTGGTTTGACGAGAAGCCGACCGAGGCTTGATTTGAGAAAGGAGTGATCCGATGACGATGAAAGAAATCCGCGCCATCGTGCGTCCCAGCCGGTTGGAGCGCCTACGTACCGAGCTGCGTGCGATTCCGAACTTTCCGGGTGTGACGATTTTCAAGGCCGAGGGCTTTACGGCCCCCGCAGCCGTGGACAAGCGTACGGTCAAGGATGAGCTGACCGATTTTTCGGACAAGCTCATGGTCTGCGTAATCGTGGAGGAGTCCATGGTGGGGGCGATTCGCGAAGCCATCGTCGCGGCCTGCCGCACCGGGCAGATCGGCGACGGTCTGGTCTGGACGGTGGATATCGGCGAGATGCACCGTATCCGTGACGGCGGCGCCGTGAGCTGATCAGGCTTGGCACTGAAAGAAAAAGGGATGCTCTCTGCATCCCTTTTTTCATGCTTTCGACAAAATGTTGGAAGTTTGGAAAAACTGGCGAAAACCCTGTGCTACAATTTTTGCATTGCAGCAGAGAAACACTGTTTCATTGCTTCAGGGGGTATAGCTCAGCTGGGAGAGCGCTTGCATGGCATGCAAGAGGTCATCGGTTCGATCCCGTTTACCTCCACCAA
>NZ_JBSIFD010000057.1:0-6855 GCF_053615495.1 Comamonas sp. HJ-2
ATGTATATTATGTTTAATCGCATCGCACACCGTTTGCGTAAAAGGCTGCTGACACAGCGCGCACTGCTCAAATTTTCATAACGATTGCTCGAACGTCAGTTGATGTTTAGAGCACCATACCCCGCACATCTCCCTCACTTTCTCAGCATCCTGGAAAACGTCCCCGGCAGCATTGAACAAAAAGCAAGGCTGCTAGACATTTCCCCGTCAACACTACGACGGTACCGCGCGCAAGGCCAAGCACCCAGGGCCATCCACCTAGCGCTATTCTGGGAGTCAACCTGGGGCATCCAGTACATTGAGTCGATCTCAAACCTGCGCACGTCCACATACTTCGCCCAGGCACAAGCGCAAGAGCGGCGAAACAAACGGCTCATGCATCAAATTGCGCTGCTTGAGGCTGAATTAGCCAAATCAAACACCGGACCCGCCAATCTACCCATCTTCTCAGTTGGATAGCCAGCGCAAAAAATCCGCCCTGAAATACCCGAAATAGACACAGGTTCCAAGAACAAGGCCCATCACCCAAAGGAACTTATCCATAAAGGTGGCCTTTTTCTTAGGCTCACGCTGCTCATGCACCGGCTCCGAGACACGCGGCTGCTGAGCAGCCGAGTAAGTGCCTTTGGTCGCGCTGTAGCGCATGCCATTTTTCTTCGCGTAATCGTCCCGATAGTAGTCCCGATCCTCTAGTCCCATAGATCCCCCTTCTGGCGAGATCATAGGACAGAGCGCCTGCGGCGGTTTGTCTTTCAGGACACGGAGCGAAGGCCCGATCTTTGCCGGAAGCGCGCCACGCGAGCCAGGTGCATGTAACTGCGGGAGGTGCCGCGTGCAGTCCTATCGATAGAACTGGCAATGCCTGATCTACGGTTGACATCAGGGGCGAGGCCCCCGATACCCCCTAAAGCTTCCCAGATTCGACCAAGCGCGCGGTGCGGCCGGCCTTGGAGATATCGGCCATGGTGGCATGCTGCTGGTACTGCGGAGCGCGATATTCCGCAACCTCTTGATGCGCCTGCTGCTCAGGCTCTGCACCAGTTCGCAGCGGCTTATCGCTTCGGCCACCGCCGCCAGAGTCGATCACGATGGGCTTGTTATCGGTGCCTGCTGGCGCGTTCGGCGCATCGCAAGTGACCATGCGAGAACCACCACCCTCCCAGCTCAGTTGCGCGATGCAGTGGGCCTTGTATGCGACCTGGTAGCCCGCGGCTTTCATGTCGTCGCTATTGAGGTCGAACATGCGCCTGGTGCCATCGCTGATGACAAAGGTGTACCAGTGCTGGCCGCGCTTGATGATTTCGCCAGTGACATGAATGCTTTTGCCCTTCAGTGGCTCTTTGTCATCCGCCTTGACATTTTCAGCGTCCTGGCTCTCGGCGCTAGCCTGCGTATTCTTGGCCGTGGCCGTAGGCACCACAGCTGCAGCGACAGGGCTTGATGCCTGTACAGCAGCCTTGGGCTTAGGCTCGACTTTCTTGTTGCCCCAGACGTCCACATCAGGCTTAGGCCAGAAGGCCCAGACGACCAGGCAGAGCGTGACGGCCAACCAAGCCCATTTAGCACGGTTGAAGTAGACGATCATGGGTTTGACGTCCGTCATACCGGCTTCAGAGGTGCCGCTGCTTTGCGTGTTGCTGCGGTACAGCCCAAAGTACTGGGTTTCGTACTTGCGCTGATTCTGCTGGATCATGGCGCCGCGATAGCCCGCATGCACCTTGCGGATGTATTCACCCTTGTTGCCCAGGATGTCTGCCTTGCGGCACTTAATGAGCGTTGCGACAAGCTGCGCAATGGGCTGGTTGATGTCGCGGAAGCTTTGCGTCATCAGCAAGACTTCAGCGTTGTAGTGCCTGTGCAGTTTGAACCACTGCACCACCGCATCAGGCGTGCCGAGCTTTGGCAAGGCCACGTGGCATTCGTCAATGACGTAGAGCGGCCCCTCCCCCTTTGGTCCTCGCCAGTCGCTGTAGTAGTCCCAGACAGTGCCGAACGTGAAGACGTTTTCTGACTGCTGCACAGGCTCCTTATCCGTCCAGAGGCTAAATGCTTCCTGCTCTGCGATGTTCGCCGCATTCCAGTCGCCCAGCTGCGGAGCTGGCCTGGTGCGAACTTCAATCAGGACCCGATACGCGGGATCGATGGCAGCGAACGCATCAATATTCAATGGCAGGTTTGTGATGACTTTGCGGCCGGCCTGGAGCGCCGGCAGGACATGGTACGCAACGGCCTCATAGCTTTTGCCAGAGCCGGGAATGCCTTCAATACCATTAATCATGAGCCGAGCCTTGTGAACGGAATGAGCTGCAGCATCAGACGAATGCCAAGTGCAGCGACAACGATTGCAGACGCAGCGCCAAGGCCCATCAGGCCCATGACATTCAGCAGCTCAGGAGGTAGCTGGCTCCATGCGCCAAACGCTCCATTGAGCCCAGAAAGTTCCACTGCATTCATTGCTGTGACGGCGATACCGAGCAGGCCATCAAAGCCCCAGCAGACCAGGTCTGAGAGCATGTCCCAGCCCGCTTTAAAGATGGCCACAAACAGGTTGCCAAACCATGTGACGATGGCCGCGAGCTTGGCAAACAGTGCTGTAAATGCTGCTGCCATGTCAGCCCCCAAAAACGATGCGACGCGCAGATACAGCAGCCATCAGCAGCAGGATGTATTTGCAGGTATCCCAAATCCAGCAAGGCATAGGCACCTCATGCGTGCCGTAATCTGCCCATGAGCCAATGCTCAAGTCCAGATTGAAGCTGGGGCATGTACCGCCATTCAATGACGTTGGCATGAGTTGCTCTGCCAGGCTAAACAGACCACTACTTTTGAATTCCTGGCTACGCTGATTCCAGACGCCAGAAAGACCATCGGGATACTTCTGCTTATAGAGCTCAGGAAGATCACCAAGAGCAGTATCTACTGGCATCTGGTCATCCTTATCGTCCTCGACCTCTTCAGTTTTAGTTTCAGTAGTTGTGACGTTTGTCACGTTGTTTGTGATATTCGTGGTCGTGTTATTGACCGTGGAATGCGAGACAGTACTACCCGAATATGTGATCGGATGAGTTGCAGTTGTAGTGGTGGTTTTTGTGCCTGGTTGAGTTTGAGAAGGCGGTGTACCAGGCGGAGCAACAGTCGTTGTGCCAGGCACAAGCTGCACACCCTCAGTTGCCGTGGTTGACTTGCCTTTTACGCTGGCAGGGCCGTTTATCTCAACGCCATTGCTCGGGTAGTCCTGGATGATTCTTCTCGTGTCTGGATACTTCAGCATCTCAGCGAGAGCTACGGAAGCAGAACTAGGCCAGCCATCACGAGATGCAATCCAGTCCTGAACTTCTTGCTCATTCATCGCAACAACAGGCTTATCTGCCGTGCACTTGCCGTCTGCAACGTAGTTGCCGGTACTGCAACCAGAAAACCCTTCCCGCGCAATCGGAAATGTATGCGTATAGGGATTTGGGCCAAATAAAAACGAGATTACACAGCCACCCGAAACGACTTGGGCAGACTGCAGCTGATAGCTCCCTCCGGTATACACATCCTGCGCGTATGCGTTGCATGCAGACCCTGGCGAGATACCAATCACGCTAGCGTGAGAATTGACGCGATAGATATACCCATCGGAAATTTCGTAGGGCTTGTCATCAGGGCGCTCCGCAGAGAGAAGTCCGTCTGAGCCAAGCTTTACATTCTTAAGCCCATAGTCAATCAGCGCATCGACCGCAATTCCACCAACAACGCCACCAGCCACGCGACCACCGAGCTTTGCAGAAAGAATCAGCGCCTTAGCGATATTGGCTTTTGGAATTTTTACGCGTGCCGTAACTTCAGCACCTGTACCAATTGGAAGCCGCCTAGTGGTGCTGACCTTTGGCTCCGCATCAGATACGCTCTGACCGGTGACAAGTGCGTCAGAGATGGGCACAACACGCTTGATCGTGGAGTTGTTCTCATTGACCGGAACATAGTTGTAGGTGTTGGTCTGCTGAGACACCTCGACGATGGGCACATTCGTCGGTATTTGCAAGGGAGCAGCAGAAGCAGAGCCGCAAACAAATGCCGCCATGCCAACAACAAAGCCTTGAGAGCACTTAATCATCACATCCTCGCAAGGCTGAAAAAGCAAAGCGCCCCGATCGCGCCGATCAGCGCAAAAGCGACGTGAACGACGACGACCAGGGCGACTATGAGCATGACCGGGCCTTAGATCTTGCTGATGATGCGCTTGACGATGCTGGGACCCTTGATGACCAGGGCAATGGTGACGATCACCGCAGCCATCGCCAGCACCTTTGCAGAGATGCCGGACAGGTCCACACCATCGAACAGGCTGTCGATGCCAGCACCTTCAGCACGAGCAGCAGTTGCCATCACCATTGCACCAACCGCCAGAGCGGCTTGTGCACCACGAGCGCGCAGAGCACGCAAAGCATTGAACTTCTGCATAGGATTTCCCTCTTCAAATCAGTGCGAACTTGCACCAGGGAGCGGGCACCTCGCCCACTCTCGGCTGCAGGCTCAAATGCCTCGAATCAGTTTGAGCACCAGGCCCAACACGTAGCCAGTGATAGCGATGGCGAAGACCAGGCCAAACCCAAGCGCAACGGACTGGCTGATGCTTTGCGGAGTAATGCCCAGCGCGGCAAGGTCTTGCACGGTGATTTCTGTCACCGCGACCTGGTTGCCTGGCTGGCATGGGTTTTCGATCTGAGTGCAGACGAAGTAGCTCATCAGATGACTTTCATAAAGGCATCAATCCTCTGTAACGTCGGGCAGGTCTGAAACCCACTCTTCATAAGGACGGATGTTGTGGGAGCCACAGACAGGGCAGCCACACTCGACAACCTCTGAAACGGTGAAGCCAAGATTGATCTCTTGGCAGTCATCGCAGCAGGCGGTGTCGTCATCAAGTTCATTGCTCATGGGGATACCTCATCAAAGTTCATCCAGGTCAATGACCTGAGCCTTGTGGAATTCGTCAACGTGATCCGCGATCATTTCGACGGCGGTTTCCATGTCGTCCACAGTGCAGGCATCACGCAAGAGCAGCACCCAGCGCGGCTGGCCGTCATCTGGGTCAGGAGAGAGGAAAGCGCCGGTAAATGCCGACTGGATCACGTAGCGGGACATGCTTAAGCAGCCTTCCCGGATGCCTTGGGCTTGATGTCCACCAGCACGAGCTTGGAGGACTGATCAGCGCCTGCTGCCATCTCGAAAATGCAGTCCACGGCAACACCGCCGACAGGCCACGACTCCTTCAGGTGCTTCCACTTGCTGTACTCAGCAGAGGTGCCCATCTTGAAAGGCCGGGTGACCTGGCCCAGGCTTTCGCCGTTCTGGCTATCGGGCAGATCAACAGCCAAATGGAACGTGGTCGAGTCGAAGGCGCGGCCCTCGTAATCGCCCTTGCTGGACTTGATGCCGGTGAGTACACCTTGTGCTTGAAAACGCATGTTGATTCCTTGGTTTAGGCATTAAGCAAATGCCGGACTAGCCCGCCCACTGCTAGCCAGCTTGGTAAAGACACGTTGATATGAGGCTTCGATGTCGGCCATGCCGAACTTCTTGAGGCGGTTTGGCAGCTTTGTGGCGAACTCATCGAAGTAATTCGCAAACGCTTTTTCAGGAAGATTCCGAATAGCCAGAAAAACAGAGGCCCCGGCAGTGCTCATGAGCCAGCGCGCATTGCGCGCCACTTCGGCGTCGATGGTTTGAATCTGGACTTGCTTCTCGCACTTGACTGGCTCGGGAATGGCCTGTGCGCCCAGCTCTCGCAAGATGGATGCATGCCAGTCACTGGCACCGGCAAAGAAGTTAGCAGGACGCCGCAGCATGTCGGGCAGCAGCACGCGCTTTTGATTGCCATAACGCAGCTCAACACGAATCCATTTCGAGTCGTCTTCTTTGCCGAATAGCTGCTTGCCCTTCTCGTAGATGTTGGTCAGCTTGCCCCCGGCTCGAGAGCCGAGATAGAAGCTGCGCCCCTTCTTTTTGGAGAGGTGATCGCCAGACACATCGGAGTCAGGACGGTGGCCGAGGTGATCCATCAAGCCAGAGCGGTACTCTTCAAAGAAGCGCTCAAACACATCGCCATGACCCTTGTCACCAATGCCGTCCATGAAGTCGGCAGCCAGGTCGATGCGCGTGATGACGCCGCGATGGTCTTCGATGTAATCGGCCATGACCTGGGGCCAGCCGCGCTGCGCAAACGTGCAAGCCATGCCTTCCAGATTCACATGCAGCGTGTTGTTCTGGTTCTCGGCACGCTTGCCGTTATTCGTGGCCAGGAAGCCCACCCAGCCGACCGGATGACCCTTGCGCAGAATGTCGATGCGGAAGCGGTAGAAGTCCTTGCCTTTTTGAATCAGGGGATCTGCAGTGAAGTCCTGGCCGAGGATTTCCGCGACCTCTTCTGCCAGCGTGAACGCCTGTGAGCTGGCCTGATAGTCTGGGTCGGGCAAGTCCTTAAGCAGGTTCACCACACGCTGGCGGCGTTGCTTGACTTCAGCATGTGCAGCGGCACGGCGGTTATCGCTCCAACCGTCACGCTCGGCCATGTAGTCGATAGAGCCGTCAGGTTCAGGAAACAGCAGCTCAACGCTTGGCACTGGGGCATGACGGCGGTTCACCGTGAAGCGCAGCCAGTCAATATGGATGTAAGACCACTCTTCAACTTTTGCCGCGTGCAAGCGCACCTTGATTTCGCGGTTGTTGACCAGGACTAGATCGTTTTGGCGCTTGCTCATACGCCCTGCCCTGTAGAAGTTGTCCCCGTGTTACCTACGGGGACAGAAGATGAATAAGCCGGTGCGTACCCACCAAAATTGATAGCAGCGGGAGCAGCTGCGGACGTAT
>NZ_JBSIFD010000058.1:0-5495 GCF_053615495.1 Comamonas sp. HJ-2
GTAAGAGCCTGACGATGACCTACTTTCACACGGGAACCCGCACTATCATCGGCGCAAAGTCGTTTCACTGTCCTGTTCGGGATGGGAAGGAGTGGTACCAACTTGCTATGGTCATCAGGCATAAACTTTTTGTCAGATTGACAGCGCCTTGATTAACTTCTTAATCTCGCTCACCTTCAATCCAACGAATTCATAGAGTCTTCAATCAGCTTTTCGATTGCGCTATTTCGGCATAACTAGAACTTGCGTTCTGTCTTTTGTTTTTCCAGGCTTACCCAAAGTTATAGGGTCAAGCCGCACGGGCAATTAGTACTGGTTAGCTTAACGCATTACTGCGCTTCCACACCCAGCCTATCAACGTCGTGGTCTACAACGACCCTTCAGGGGGCTCAAGGCCCCGGCAGATCTCATCTTGAAACGAGTTTCCCGCTTAGATGCTTTCAGCGGTTATCTCTTCCACACTTAGCTACCCTGCGATGCCACTGGCGTGACAACAGGTACACCAGAGGTGTGTCCACTCCGGTCCTCTCGTACTAGGAGCAGGCTTCCTCAAATCTGCAGCGCCCACGGAAGATAGGGACCAAACTGTCTCACGACGTTTTAAACCCAGCTCACGTACCTCTTTAAATGGCGAACAGCCATACCCTTGGGACCGACTACAGCCCCAGGATGAGATGAGCCGACATCGAGGTGCCAAACACCGCCGTCGATATGAACTCTTGGGCGGTATCAGCCTGTTATCCCCAGAGTACCTTTTATCCGTTGAGCGATGGCCCTTCCATACAGAACCACCGGATCACTATGTCCTGCTTTCGCATCTGCTCGACTTGTCAGTCTCGCAGTTAAGCACGCTTATGCCATTGCACTATCGTCACGATGTCCGACCGTAACTAGCGTACCTTCGAACTCCTCCGTTACGCTTTGGGAGGAGACCGCCCCAGTCAAACTGCCTACCATGCACTGTCCCCGATCCAGATAATGGATCCAGGTTAGAACCTCAAACGCACCAGGGTGGTATTTCAACGTTGGCTCCATGAGATCTAGCGACCTCACTTCAAAGCCTCCCACCTATCCTACACAGATCCGTTCAAAGTCCAATACAAAGCTACAGTAAAGGTTCATGGGGTCTTTCCGTCTTTCCGCGGGGAGATTGCATCATCACAAACATTTCAACTTCGCTGAGTCTCAGGAGGAGACAGTGTGGCCATCGTTACGCCATTCGTGCAGGTCGGAACTTACCCGACAAGGAATTTCGCTACCTTAGGACCGTTATAGTTACGGCCGCCGTTTACTGGGACTTCAATCAAGAGCTTGCACCCCATCATTTAATCTTCCAGCACCGGGCAGGCGTCACACCCTATACGTCCACTTTCGTGTTTGCAGAGTGCTGTGTTTTTATTAAACAGTCGCAGCCACCAATTTTTTGCAACCCCTTTGAGCTCCGTTTGTACAACTTCACTTACTTGGGGTACACCTTCTCCCGAAGTTACGGTGTCAATTTGCCGAGTTCCTTCTCCTGAGTTCTCTCAAGCGCCTTAGAATACTCATCTCGCGCACCAGTGTCGGTTTGCGGTACGGTCGTCAATAGCTGAAGCTTAGTGGCTTTTCCTGGAAGCAGGGTATCACTCACTTCGTCTGCAAGCAGACTCGTTATCACGCCTCATCTCAGCTCTCCGGATTTGCCTAAAGAGCACGACTACACGCTTGAACCAACTATTCCAACAGTTGGCTGAGCTAACCTTCTCCGTCCCCACATCGCACTATTGATCGGTACAGGAATATTGACCTGTTTCCCATCAGCTACGCATCTCTGCCTCGCCTTAGGGGCCGACTCACCCTACGCCGATGAACGTTGCGTAGGAAACCTTGCGCTTACGGCGAGGGGGCTTTTCACCCCCTTTAACGCTACTCATGTCAGCATTCGCACTTCTGATACCTCCAGCATCCGTTACCAGACACCTTCACAGGCTTACAGAACGCTCTCCTACCACGTGCAATAAATTGCACATCCGCAGCTTCGGTAACTGGCTTAGCCCCGTTACATCTTCCGCGCAGGACGACTCGATCAGTGAGCTATTACGCTTTCTTTAAATGATGGCTGCTTCTAAGCCAACATCCTGACTGTTTTAGCCTTCCCACTTCGTTTCCCACTTAGCCAATTTTAGGGACCTTAGCTGGCGGTCTGGGTTGTTTCCCTCTTGAGTCCGGACGTTAGCACCCGGTGCTCTGTCTCCCAAGCTGTACTCGTCGGTATTCGGAGTTTGCATAGGTTTGGTAAGTCGCCATGACCCCCTAGCCTAAACAGTGCTCTACCCCCGACGGTAATACTTGAGGCACTACCTAAATAGTTTTCGGAGAGAACCAGCTATTTCCAAGTTTGTTTAGCCTTTCACCCCTATCCACAGCTCATCCCCTAATTTTGCAACATTAGTGGGTTCGGACCTCCAGTACCTGTTACGGCACCTTCATCCTGGCCATGGATAGATCACTTGGTTTCGGGTCTACACCCAGCGACTAGTCGCCCTATTCGGACTCGATTTCTCTTCGCCTCCCCTATTCGGTTAAGCTTGCCACTGAATGTAAGTCGCTGACCCATTATACAAAAGGTACGCCGTCACCCCTAAGGGCTCCGACTTTTTGTAAGCATACGGTTTCAGGATCTATTTCACTCCCCTCCCGGGGTTCTTTTCGCCTTTCCCTCACGGTACTGGTTCACTATCGGTCGATGATGAGTATTTAGCCTTGGAGGATGGTCCCCCCATATTCAGACAGGGTTTCTCGTGCCCCGCCCTACTTGTCTGCAGCCTAGTACCACCGATCGGTTTTCACATACGGGACTATCACCCACTATGGTCGGCCTTTCCATGCCGTTTTGTTAACTGATCGACTATCACTGCAAGGCTCTTCCGAATTCGCTCGCCACTACTATCGGAATCTCGGTTGATGTCTTTTCCTCTGGGTACTTAGATGTTTCAGTTCTCCAGGTTCGCTTCGTGCACCTATGTATTCAGTGCACGATACCTCTTGCGAGGTGGGTTCCCCCATTCAGAAATCTCCGGATCAAAGCTTATTTGCCAGCTCCCCGAAGCTTATCGCAGGCTATCACGTCTTTCGTCGCCTATCATCGCCAAGGCATCCACCATATGCTCTTAGTCACTTGACCCTATAACTTTGGACTCTCTTAGCGAGAATCAAAGCCTGGTTTCAAAGACTGGTGAGGTCTTGCACCTCACGCGTTATGCCGTAATGTGAATATCTTTGGCTGCATCTTTCGATGCAGCTTAGAGAATATTCGTCATTACTAGATAAATTTGCATTCGCAAAATATCTGTTTTGACGCAATCAAAATGTTGCTGGCGGCACGGTGCGAATATCTTTCGATTTCGCTTTCCACCAGCAACGCTGATTTCGACTCTATGAATTTTTAAAGAACAGCCTATTGATCAAAGATCAATATAAAAGCAGTCTGAAGCAGACTGCTTTTATATTGAATTTGTTTTTTTGCTTCTACTCTGCTTTTGCTTCGCTTGCGCTTCACATCTGCTGAGCCAACGATTATAGCACCTTTCGGCGCTATCATTTTTGGTGGAGGATGACGGGATCGAACCGACGACCCCCTGCTTGCAAAGCAGGTGCTCTCCCAGCTGAGCTAATCCCCCGGGATCCTCTGACCAGATATTGGAATCTTGGTGGGTCTAGTTGGGCTCGAACCAACGACCCCTGCGTTATCAACACAGTGCTCTAACCAGCTGAGCTACAGACCCATTCCATGCAGCCCGCTGTCATTCAGCAAGCTACCTGGCTTGTTCCAACAACCGATAAGTGTGGACGTTCAATTTGAAGCAGCATTTTTCCAGAAAGGAGGTGATCCAGCCGCACCTTCCGATACGGCTACCTTGTTACGACTTCACCCCAGTCACGAACCCCGCCGTGGTAAGCGCCCTCCTTGCGGTTAGGCTACCTACTTCTGGCGAGACCCGCTCCCATGGTGTGACGGGCGGTGTGTACAAGACCCGGGAACGTATTCACCGTGACATTCTGATCCACGATTACTAGCGATTCCGACTTCACGCAGTCGAGTTGCAGACTGCGATCCGGACTACGACTGGCTTTATGGGATTAGCTCCCCCTCGCGGGTTGGCAACCCTTTGTACCAGCCATTGTATGACGTGTGTAGCCCCACCTATAAGGGCCATGAGGACTTGACGTCATCCCCACCTTCCTCCGGTTTGTCACCGGCAGTCCCATTAGAGTGCTCAACTGAATGTAGCAACTAATGGCAAGGGTTGCGCTCGTTGCGGGACTTAACCCAACATCTCACGACACGAGCTGACGACAGCCATGCAGCACCTGTGTGCAGGTTCTCTTTCGAGCACCAAACCATCTCTGGTAAGTTCCTGCCATGTCAAAGGTGGGTAAGGTTTTTCGCGTTGCATCGAATTAAACCACATCATCCACCGCTTGTGCGGGTCCCCGTCAATTCCTTTGAGTTTCAACCTTGCGGCCGTACTCCCCAGGCGGTCAACTTCACGCGTTAGCTTCGTTACTGAGTCAGTTAAGACCCAACAACCAGTTGACATCGTTTAGGGCGTGGACTACCAGGGTATCTAATCCTGTTTGCTCCCCACGCTTTCGTGCATGAGCGTCAGTGCAGGCCCAGGGGATTGCCTTCGCCATCGGTGTTCCTCCGCATATCTACGCATTTCACTGCTACACGCGGAATTCCATCCCCCTCTGCCGCACTCTAGCCTTGCAGTCACAATGGCAGTTCCCAGGTTGAGCCCGGGGATTTCACCACTGTCTTACAAAACCGCCTGCGCACGCTTTACGCCCAGTAATTCCGATTAACGCTTGCACCCTACGTATTACCGCGGCTGCTGGCACGTAGTTAGCCGGTGCTTATTCTTACGGTACCGTCATGACCCGGGGATATTAGCCCCAGGCTTTTCGTTCCGTACAAAAGCAGTTTACAACCCGAGGGCCTTCATCCTGCACGCGGCATTGCTGGATCAGGCTTTCGCCCATTGTCCAAAATTCCCCACTGCTGCCTCCCGTAGGAGTCTGGGCCGTGTCTCAGTCCCAGTGTGGCTGGTCGTCCTCTCAGACCAGCTACAGATCGCAGGCTTGGTAAGCCTTTACCCCACCAACTACCTAATCTGCCATCAGCCGCTCTAGTAGCACAAGGCCCGAAGGTCCCCTGCTTTCATCCGTAGATCTCATGCGGTATTAGCTACTCTTTCGAGTAGTTATCCCCCACTACTAGGCACGTTCCGATGTATTACTCACCCGTTCGCCACTCGTCAGCATCCGAAGACCTGTTACCGTTCGACTTGCATGTGTAAAGCATGCCGCCAGCGTTCAATCTGAGCCAGGATCAAACTCTATAGTTCGATCTTGAATTTAAAGTCTTTCGACTGCTCACTCACTTGACGGAATCAAGAAGAATTAATTCTTCCTCATTACTGTTTTTGTGAGCGTTTGATAACTCCGAAGAG
>NZ_JBSIFD010000059.1:0-1205 GCF_053615495.1 Comamonas sp. HJ-2
CCTTCCAGAATTGCTGATTCTCATTTCCATCTGTTCACTGGACACGACTCTCTCAGTGACCACGATGTCCATCAAGCTCAATCCGAGCCTTTTGAAGTTGACGTGCAGAACGCACTGCAACCACTAGATCTGCTCCCTGTCCCGTTGCTGGCCGTTATTGGCCTCACTCTGCTGACTTGGGGTCTGCGTGCCTCGCTCATGCGTTGCACTGCTGCAAGGCCCACACCGCCCCCCGAGCCGGCGTACAGGCTTTCACGCTGGCAAGGTCGCGTCATACGACCATCCCCGGCCCAAGCTCCGCCTCAGTTTTCCTGACCCCCCAAGCCTTTCACAGGCTTGCCAGCATCCATGCATACGCATGGATGCATGTCTTTTCTTTTTCCGGAGTCAGGAATGTTCTTCCACCAATGGCTGTTGGCCGGCGCACTTGCGCTGCCAGTCGCAGGCATGGCCGCCGAGGCCGTGTCTCTATCCCCTGAGCAGGCGCGTACCTTGGGCGTGCGCTTTCAGTCCATCCAGAGTTCTGACGAGCTCAATATTTCGGCTCATGCGCGTGTGGTTCTGAGACCCGATGCTCAGGTCGTTGTGGCTGCGCCTTATGCGGGGGCGCTGCCACGTGTGCTGGTCGCTGTAGGCCAGTCCGTGCGAGCGGGCCAGCCTGTGGTGACTTTCACCAGCCCTCAGCTCTATGAAGCGCGTCGCGCAGTGGCGGAAGCCGAGTCACAGTCGCGGCTGGCACAGCAATCCCTGACGCGAGACCGATTGCTCCATGAAGACGGCATCATCGCAGCCAGTCGATGGCAGTCAACACAGGCACGCGCCACAGAGGCTGCGGCCATGGCCCAAGCCCGACGCGCCGAGCTGGCTTCCAGTGGTGTGAGGCTGGCTGGGAATGAGGCGCAGTTGCTGGCAACGCGTGCAGGCATTGTGACTGAAGTAATGGTCCAACCTGGCGCGCGTGTTGATGCATCGGCACCCTTGGTGAGAGTGGCTGATCCCAAGGCGTTGGAACTTGATTTGCTACTGGGTCGAGAGGTCCCACTGCCCGCCGTAGGTGACAGTGTGCAGGTCATCACTCGCGGCGCCGCAGGTCGTGTCGAGGGTATTGCACCAGTTGGCGACGGTAGCGCGGGGATGCGTGTGCGTGTTGCGCTGGCCAAGAGCGGGGATCTGCGCTTGGGAGAAAGTGTTACAGCCATATTGAC
>NZ_JBSIFD010000060.1:0-2668 GCF_053615495.1 Comamonas sp. HJ-2
TTGGGCGAGATGTTCATGTTTACGGTTGATGGCGAGAGCTACTCTCTGGCCGAACGCCGACGTGTGCTGGACTGGGTGATACGGCCGGCCTTGCGCACTGTCGCCGGCGTTGCCGACGTGAATGCCCTGGGTGGCGTGGTACGGGGCTACGAGGTGATTCCCGATCCTGCGAGGCTGCGCGCGCGTGGCGTGACCTTGGATCAGTTGCGTCAGGCACTCGATGCCAACAATCGCAACGATGGAGCAGGCCGGCTGGACCGAGGTGAGGAGCATTGGGTGGTGCGCGTGGAAGGTGGCGTGCGCGGGCTCGACGATTTGCGGGCCGTCGTGATCGTTCCGGCCAGAAACGGACAGGCCGCAGCCACGGTAGGTGATGTGGCCACGGTACGCCTGGGCGAGGCCACTCGCAACGGCGCCGTGAGTCGTGATGGCCAGGGCGAGGCCGTCCAGGGACTGGTGCTGGGACTGCGCGGCGTGGATGCTCGCAGTCTGGTCGATGCAGTGCAGGCCAGACTCGACGAGCTGGAACCGCGCCTGCCCAAAGGGATGAGCATCCAGGTGTTCTATAACCGGGGCGAACTGGTTTCGCGTGCCGCCGGCACCGTAGTGCGCGCATTGGTCGAAGCCAGCGTGCTCGTAGTCGTCATCCTTTACCTGTTCCTTGGCGGCGTGCGCGCTGCATTGGTAGTGGCGGCCACACTCCCTCTGTCCATGCTGGCCACATTCCTACTCATGCGCTACGTGGGCCTGACGGCCAATCTGATGAGCCTGGGTGGTCTGGCCATCGCCTTGGGCATGTTGGTGGATGCCTCGGTGGTGGTGGTGGAGAACATCGAGACAGCACTGGCTCACAAGCAAGAAGATGTGTCTTCGGCAAACTCCGTGGACCGCTTCAGCCTGATCCGGGATGCCGTATCGGCAGTGTCTGCCCCCATGCTGGCAGGCGTGTCCATCATCGCCATTGTGTTCCTGCCGCTGCTGACGCTGCAAGGCCTGGAAGGCAAGCTGTTTGCGCCGGTTGCGTTGACCATCGTCCTGGCCCTAAGCGCTTCTGTACTCATTGCATTTACTGTCGTTCCGGCGCTGGCTTCACTGCTGCTGCGCTCGCACGCCAGCGATGCGCCCTGGCTGATGCGAAAGCTGTCCGGCGGCTTTGCCTGGCTACAGGCCTGGAGCCTGGCGCACCGGCGCACGGTGTTTGGCATCGCACTGGCGACGCTGGCCGGCGCGGCAGTCCTGTATCTGTCAGTGGGAAAGACCTTTATGCCAACCATGGACGAAGGCGACCTCATCGTGCAGCTGCAAAAATCTCCGTCAATTTCACTGACCGCATCGCTGGATATGGATCAGCGCGTGCAACAAGCCCTGCTCGAAGGCGTCCCGGAAATCCGCTCCATCGTGGCGCGCACGGGCTCGGACGATCTGGGGCTGGATCCAATGGGCCTCAACGAGACCGACACTTTTCTTGTGCTCAAGCCACGTGCTCAATGGCGTGGCAGCAAGGAAGATATTGCAGATGCCATCCGCCGCGTGATGGAAGGCTTTCCGGGCCTGATCTACGGCTTTACGCAGCCCATCGAGATGCGCGTGTCCGAGATGCTGACCGGCTCGCGAGGCGACGTGGCCATCAAGATCTTCGGTACCGATCTGGCCAAGATCGATGCCGCGGCCCAGGCGATTGCTGCACGCATGCGCACCGTCTCCGGCGCCTCCGAAGTCATTGCACCCAGCAACAGCGGCGTGCAATACCTGCAAGTCGTTCTCAATCGTGCTGCACTTGGTCAATCCGGCTTTTCTGGTGATGCCTTGCAGGCTCAGTTACGCGCACTGATTGAGGGCGATCGTATAGGCATCGTGCCTGAAGGCATGGTACGTACGCCGTTACTGCTTCGTGGTGGCACGATACTGCGGCACTCACCCGAAGGCCTGGCAAGCCTTCTTGTGACCGCCCCCGACGGGACCACCTGGCCACTCACTTCGCTAGCGACACTTTCTCCTAAGGACGGACCGGTACGTATCGACCATGAGGACGGAGCGCGCTTCGCCGTGGTTCAGGTCAATGTCGAAGGACGCGATCTCGCAAGCTTCGTCAGCGAGGCCCAGGCATCTGTGACTGCCGACCCCGCACTTAAGGATCTGCGCATTGTCTGGGGCGGCCAGTTCGAAAACCAGCAGCGCGCGGCTGCCCGCCTTGCGTTGGTCGTTCCTGTGGCGCTCTTGGCGATCTTCGTGTTGCTGGTTCTCACCTTCCGTTCAATGCGCCAGGCCTTGCTGGTCATTGCCAACATTCCGTTCGCACTAGTGGGAGGCATGGCCGCATTGCGCATAAGCGGCGAATACCTGTCGGTGCCCGCCTCTGTGGGCTTTATTGCACTGCTGGGCATTGCCGTGCTCAACGGCGTGGTGCTGGTTTCGCACTTCAACGCACTGCTGGTGTCGGGCATGGAGCTGACCCAGGCTGTACGTCAAGGCGTGCGCGACCGCCTGAGGCCTGTGCTTATGACGGCCTGCATCACGGCCCTGGGCATGGTGCCGCTGCTGCTGGCTACTGGCCCTGGCTCGGAAATTCAGCGTCCGTTGGCCGTCGTCGTGGCAGGGGGATTGATCAGTTCCACGGCTCTGACCTTGCTGTTGTTACCACTGCTGTTTGAGCGCTTTGGCGTAGCAC
>NZ_JBSIFD010000061.1:0-2787 GCF_053615495.1 Comamonas sp. HJ-2
CTCTATGCAAGGCCTATCTGCTGCCCGAACCGGATGCCCCCACGGTGCCACAGCTGATCAAGCCGCTTGAGCACTGCAACCTCATGCTGATCAATGGCGGCGGCCTGCGACTGAGTGGACAAGAGTGGAATGTCCACCATCGACACATAAGACAAAGCTGGTGGTGCGTGCCAGGGCCAGCGCTGGGGCGCGCGCACGATGCACAACCCTAGTCACCCAACCATGCTGCGCACGCCTGGACGATATGGCTTTCCCAATGAGCGCATCCTGCCTGGCAGCGCCAGCGACTACATCACAGAAGCAGTCCACCCCGGATGGGTGCTTGTTGTCACCCTTGATGACGGGCTTGTGTACTTCGGGCCGGGCCCGGCAAGTGTGGTGAGGTCCCCCGCCCCGTTCTAACGCCTCGGTTCTCAAATCAGTCGCGCAACGAATCGGTAACAATCGCGCCATGACAGAAGAATCACCGATCCACACAGTCCACAAGCGCGTTTGCCACACATTCCTCCGGCACTGGAAGGCCCACAACAACGCCTATCCCAAGCTGATCAAGATGACGCCCGAAGAGCTTCGGCAGTTCAACATCGTCAACGCCTTCGCCAAGCCCAATGAAATGTGGGGCGTCCCAATAGAAATCGACCCCAACACCACGGGCGTGATGATTGCGGTCGATGGGACGGAAATGCCCTTGGTTGAGGGCTACTGAAGGAAGCCTAGAGCTAAGGCCAACAACTCACACAGCAGACGATGCCTTCTGCTCAGAGTCGCGAAACCTAAATACGCACTTGGGTCTTGGTGGCAACAGTTCCAGTAGACCTCAGATGGAGCACCTCCAGGCCTTCCAAGATCCTCGAGGCGGCTCTCAAGTGATCGACAGCCGACTGCCACTCTGCTGGAACGTTCAAAATTTCCGAAGCTGGCGTATGGGGTGTAATCGACGGCTTCTCACCAGCAAGACATGCGCACCGTGAAGCCACGCCAACAAGGCAATCGGCCAATCCTTCTGGTGCAGACTCCATATTCTTGCGCATCACATCCGAGAACGCCTCTCCAAACAGCAAAGAGGATGCATAGAGACGAATTGCTGCTCGGTCATAACGTGCGGCCGTCTCGACGACTGAACGCTTGGCGAGTCGACCTCGGAGGGACCAACGAGCCTCATACCTCGCGGAGTCGATGCCCGCACTGAGTGCAATGAGACTGGCATGCGCTGCAGAGAAGCGATTTAACGCAGATATCGCTTTGTGGGTGTTTTGATGCTTCAAAGCCTCAACGCAATCCTCAAATGAGCGGCTCAGGCCTCGAAACAAGTCACTGGCGGCCACATCAATTTGTCTCACGGGATTGGGCGTCAACAGCACCTGGCTAAAAAAGAGGCCAACTGTCACACCGACGACCACATCTTCCAACCTGACCAGACCAGCACTATGTGGCCCAAGAGCAAGAACGAGAACAGCTGAGCATCCGGCCTGAATCGCTACAACAGCTGCTTGGCCAAAGGCCGCAGCAATAAGGATCGAGAAGAACGTGGCTACAGTCAAACGCAGCAGTGACAAGCCATCTGGGACCAGCAAGCCTTCAGGAAGCAAGAAAAATGCGGCTTCGCCAATAACGATACCTGTAGCCACACCGAGCATCAGCCCCACTGCTTGCTTGCCATGGCTGGGCAAGCCAGGAGACAAACAAACAATGGCTGTTACTGCTGCGAACACAGGGTGCGGGTGACCGAATAACCAAATCGCCAGCACCCACGCGATTCCTGCTGCGATCGAGGAAACCGCCGCATCTCGCCAAGCTTGAGCAAAGCGATTATTTAAAGTTGACCGAGCAATTCTGAACACGAGAGCGCCTTATTTGCGAAACGCAAAGATACCAATTGGCTATTAGTGTAGCGACACCGATACCTATTTTTGAGAACCAACGAAGACACATTGAAATCGACCCCAACACCACGGGAGTGGTGATTGCGGTCGATGGGACGGAAATGCCTTTGGTCGAAGGCTATTGAGGAAGCAGCAAGCTTATGAGGGCAGATTCAGACTTTTAGCCCAAGCCTCTGCGGTCCTTGTAGCTGACTGCGACAGGCCATCCTGGGCGGCCTGGAGACTCTGACCGCCACCAGCAGGGCAATTGGTGCAGCCGGCATTCGGGCCGCAGGTGCAGGTCGCTGTAGGCGTCTGAGAGCCGCGGCCCTGAATTGAGTTGACCACATCCCGGATAAATGTCCCCAGTTCATCCGCGCTCTTGGTGTTCACCAAATGAGGCGCCAGCGCATGCACAAGGGAATACTCCAGGTCGTTGCGGTGATCGCGCTGCACACCGACTACGCTTTGCCCCAGTGCGCCGCCCGTCTTGGGCTCCATCCATTTGTTCAGCTTTCGCTCCAGCCCATGGAGATAGCCTGCGATGGCCGACACGCCAAAAAAGGTGACGCTGACAATCAGGCCGGCCATGTCCACCACCTTGGGCGAGTCCCCTGTAAGGCGGTGCAGGAAGAAGAAGCCAAGCGCGCCAAACAGCACTACGGCGATCAGAAAGAAGTGTTGATGGATTCGTTTCAACATGAATGCTCCTGAAATCCGGCAGCCGGCCGGTGCGGGCCGGAAGGCTTAGAAAGCAGAGATGCGCTCGCCCAGAATCACAGACAGCTCGCGCATCACATCGAGCTGGCGGCGCATGCGGGACTGCTCTGCGCTCTCCAGTTGGCGAAACTGTTGATTTCCACCCAGAAGTGACCCACTAGCCCCCGGTTTTTCCATCTCAATCTGACCCACGCATTAACCCTAG
>NZ_JBSIFD010000062.1:0-2400 GCF_053615495.1 Comamonas sp. HJ-2
GATCCCTGCCCAAATCCATTAACCTTCAACCCCAGGACCCCAACCTAATCACTGGTACGGCTGAAGGGGGCAGGTCAGGCTATGCCTGGGTTGGTTTATATTTCTTCTTTAAGATGATCATCCCTAAGTATCGATGGTTAGGATTGCTGTGCGGCATTATGGTTGGATTGACATTTGGTATCTCTCAACAATTGAGAGGAGCCCATTTCATTTCTCATGACATTGTCACGATTCTCATTTGTTGGTTGATCGCCACTCTTTTGTTTATATTCTTTAGTATCAAGAAATATACTGTTAAAAATGAAAAACAACTCAAAATCCAACATCTTTAATAATATTCAAAAGAATAGAAAAGGATTTTCTAGAGTCTGGCATGCATCAAAGTACTCATGTTCGGGTATAAAAGATGCGTGGCTAGAGCCTGCATTCCGCCTTGAGGTAATATTATTTGTGATTTCGCTTCCATTGGCTCAATTGATTGGGAGATCTATGATGGAAAAATTGCTCCTGATCTCTTGTATCTGGTTTTTGATGATAGTTGAGGTAATTAATTCTGCGATAGAGTCCGCAATAGATAGAGTAGGACTTCAATATCACGAACTTTCCAGGAAAGCCAAAGATTTGGGAAGTGCTTCCGTATTAATGACAATTATTTTTTGTCTGATAATCTGGTCTTCTTTAATTTATAAAAACTTTATTTAATTTTCTGCCTAACAGCTGGAATACATTACAGGGATGCACCTCATGCATCGCTTAACATGCGTCTTCACGCTTACAGGGTGATGCCAACTCTTGTTCGTCGGGCAAAGCGTCCAATATGTCCGCTCATGCCTCACGAAGATTTCACGGATTTCTGCGCGCGGTGAGGCCGGCTGCTTTTTGCCGTGGCATCGTGTTGCCCGTGACGGAAAGACCGATGAAGGTGATCCTGCACTGAGCAGCAGAGCTTTAATTCGATGCAAAGTTTGCAATGCCTGCGATGAGCTTCGCCATATGTATCGCTCCTCCCGGTGGTTTTGAACTGACTGACCAGAGGTCCCCTTGAGTGTTTGAAGCATGTGCCGCGCCTGAGAAACTTGGGCTTGGCGTGATCGCACCTGTGGGCGCAGTGGATGCCCGCCGGTGTAGGCTTGGTGCCGGTCACGCTGGCCGAAGCGGCTCTACCGAACCTTTCTACTTGTGGCTGTACTCCTCTGTGCCACAAAGGGTCCGAGCCTTCATATCTGTGCTGAATTTGCTCTGCTCCAAACAGAAGCGGAGCCAGTTGTAGGCAAGGAAGATACTACTGGCAAGGGCAAAAGTGGACCGCTCCTGCCCTAGCTCACTGCCTACTCTGACTGTACTGAGTGGCCGACCCCACTCGAACTGAAGCCGGCATCTAAATCTCAATCAATTGAATTAGATAGCGACTAAATGTTCGTACAAAATGATCGAGCCAATACCGATCAGCAGGACACCGCCGATGGCTTCGGCCCAGCGCCCAGCAATATTCCCCAGTACACGCCCGACCATCACGCCCAACGTCACCATTGCGAATGTTGCGAAGCCGATAGCGAGAGCAACGGTGGCGATGCTTACGTCCAGAAAAGCAAGTCCTACGCCCACGTCCATGGCATCAATGCTTGTTGCAAATCCAGTTGCAACTAATAGCCAGAAGCCATGTCGTGCAGGCTTGCTGGGCTCTTCACCATCAGGCACTTTGATTGCCCCGATCAACATTCTTCCACCTAGCACCAGAAGCAGCACGAAGGCGATCCAGTGGTCCCAGGCCTTGACGTAATCTGAAGCCGCATAGCCCAGCGCCCAGCCTACCAAGGGTGTGATGGCTTCGATGACACCGAAGATGGCGCCAGTCCCAGCGCGGTTTGAGTAGCGCAGAACCTTTGCCGACGGCTGCGGCAAAGGCATCGGTGGACATGGCAAAGGCCAGGAGCAAGATAGAAGCGGCATTCATGGGGAATTCATTCTTAACGGTCGGGCATGAGCACAACGGCATCTCACCGCGGCCCGAGCTCGTCGCGATGAAATGCCTATGGTCTCGCCAACCGAAGAACGGATGCATACGCCACAGCAAATTGAATGCCGAGTATGTTGACGCATGCGCTTCCAGGGTGGAAGCAGGCTACTCCCCAAGGGGGACTAAAGTTTACAAGCGATCAAAATGCTTGAGGAACATAGCCTTTTTTGAGTTCTGGGCTTTAGAAATGGCTCGCATTTTCAAAGCGCTGGCCTCTAGCAAGAAAGCTACGTCGATACCGCCATTAGGGCTGTCCATGCACTCCCCTGTTGATTTCCACTCAAAACTGACCCGCCGGAGGCTAAGGGGGGTGCGGATAAAAACTTGGACTGGTTTTATGCGGCTAGACCAAGTTCTTGTCGGTATTCCACAGGACTTAAACG
>NZ_JBSIFD010000063.1:0-1671 GCF_053615495.1 Comamonas sp. HJ-2
CCCGAGATGCCACAGGCAATGTACAGCTGGGGCGCCACGATCTTGCCCGTCTGGCCCACTTGCAGGTCGTTGGGCGCGTAGCCCGCATCAACGGCCGCACGGCTGGCACCGATGGCCGCACCCAGCTTGTCGGCCAGGGGGGTGATCACTTCGGTGAACTTCTCGGCCGAGCCCAAAGCACGGCCACCGGAGACGATGATCTTGGCTGCCGTCAGTTCGGGACGATCGCTCTTGGTCACTTCGCGGCCCACAAAGGCACTCTTGCCGCTGTCGGCCACGGCTGCCGCCGTTTCCACGGCCGCCGAGCCGCCAGTGGCAGCTGCTGCGTCAAAGCCGGTGGTACGCACGGTGATGACCTTGACGGCATCGGCGGACTGCACGGTGGCAATGGCGTTACCCGCATAGATGGGGCGCTCGAAGGTGTCGGCGGAGTCGACCTTGGTGATGTCGCTGATCTGGGCCACGTCCAGCTTGGCGGCCACGCGGGGCGCCACGTTCTTGCCCGAGGCGGTCGAGGGGAACAGGATGTGGCTGTAGTTGCCGGCACCACTGCCCACAATCGCCAGCACCTGGGCGGCGACGTTCTCGGCCAGGCCGTCCTTGAGGCTGGCGCCGTCGGCATGGATGACCTTGGAGACACCGGCAATCTGGGCGGCAGCGGCTGCTGCAGCGGCTGCACCTTCGCCAACCACCAGCACATGCACATCACCGCCGCAGGCCTTGGCGGCCGTCACGGTGTTCAGGGTCGCGGTCTTGATCGAAGCGTTGTCGTGTTCTGCAATAACGAGAGAGGTCATTTCAGTCGTCTTTCTCTAGAATTTTTCATGGTGCCTGCATCACCCGCAGCCGGCCAATCTGGCGCGGCTCAAGCGCGGGACACCGAGGAAGGGCCGCCCCGCACCGAGGGTGTCGTCCCCCTGCGGGGGATGACGCGAAGCGGCTCAGGGGGCCTTAGATGACTTTCGCTTCATTTTTCAGCTTGTCGACCAGGGCGGCCACATCGGCTACCTTGACGCCAGCGCCACGCTTGGCAGGCTCGGAGACCTTCACGGTCTTCAGGCGGGGCGTCACGTCCACGCCCAGGTCTTCGGGCTTGAAGGTGTCCAGCTGCTTTTTCTTGGCCTTCATGATGTTGGGCAAGGTGACGTAGCGGGGCTCGTTCAGGCGCAGGTCGGTGGTGATGACGGCGGGCGTGGACAGGGCCACGGTTTCCAGGCCGCCGTCCACTTCGCGGGTGACGTTGACCTTGTCGCCGGCGACTTCGACCTTGGAGGCGAAGGTGGCCTGGGGCAGATCGGCCAGGGCCGCCAGCATCTGGCCGGTCTGGTTGGCGTCGTCGTCGATGGCCTGCTTGCCGCAGATGACCAGACCGGGTTGCTCCTTGTCCACCAGGGCCTTGAGCAGCTTGGCCACGGCCAGGGGCTGCAGCTCGACATCGGTCTCGACCAGAATGCCGCGATCGGCACCGATGGCCATGGCCGTGCGCAGGGTTTCCTGGCACTGGGCCACGCCGCAGGAGACGGCGATGACTTCGGTCACCACGCCTTTTTCCTTCAGGCGCACGGCTTCTTCGACGGCGATTTCGTCAAAGGGGTTCATGCTCATCTTGACGTTGGCGATGTCCACACCCGTGCCGTCCGACTTCACGCGGACCTTGACGTTGTAGTCCAC
>NZ_JBSIFD010000064.1:0-1605 GCF_053615495.1 Comamonas sp. HJ-2
CAGGGGTCTCCTCGTTTTCAGTGCAATAAGTGACGGTACGAAAAGCTAGCACTGGCGCGGAGGTGGTGTTGGTAGATCGTTGATTTCATTGACTTTCCTGTTCACTTTCAAATCTGCGATTCGTGGCGTCAAACCGTGGTCGGTTTCATCCATTGGTGCCAGTTATCGATGCATTTGGCCGCGAAGGCAGGATTTGGTCAGCATAGCGGTCAACCGGGAAGCGAAACACACCCCGCAAGTTGATGCTCTCCAGCTTGGTGGGCGCAATCTTCCCGATCAGTTCCGGTGGAATGACCTGGCGGCGGTTCGACCAGCGATCCAGGACCGCCTGCATCTGTGAGGTATTCCACGCCATCACGATGTTGGCCATCAGGCTCAACGCATCGGCCACAGCCTGCATTTCATCGACACGTTTGGCCTGCGCCGGGCTGATCCGGCCGGTATAAATGGCGCGCTTGAGGGCGTTAACAGCCTCGCCCCGATTGAGCACCCGGCGCAACTCGTTCCTGAAAGCGTCCTTGACAAAGTAGTCAGCCAAAAACGCCGTACGCAGCAACCGCCCCAATTGCACGCCAGCCTCATAGATTGGATCGCCCTGGGCGGCAGAACCGAACCGCGCAAGAGCTGCCACCGCACTGGCATGTCCGCTCATGACCGAGGCTGCCAGGTGCACCAGACTATCCCAATGCTTTTCGATCAAAGCGACGTCGACATTGGCTTCGCACACCGCAGCGATTTCTGCGGGCACTTTGGTGCCGCGTGGCACAAAGAGGTGGCGCTGTTTGAGTTCCTTCAACCGCGGGCAAAGATCAAAACCAAGCAAACGGGCATGTGACATGGCAAAGTCGGTGTAGCCATGGGTATCCACAGCAAGCTGGCTGGTCTCCAGCTTTTCTTGGCGGATGACACCTTCAATGGCCACGCCCGCCTGGCGCTCATTGAGCACAAAGGGCTGCGCATGGAAGATGCCCCACCGGTCTTTTACATGGGAGTAGATTCCAATGGAAGGTGTGTTGCGCCGAGGATCAAGCCGGGCTTGCCACACCCGTTTGGTGGTCTCCATGCTCATCATGTCAGAAGATGCCAAATCGGACCGCCCCCAGGTGGCGGCAATCGGGTGTCGCTGCATGAATTCCAGCACAGCCTGGCAGGCCTGGCTCAGACGCCGTTCGTCCCGCGCCCAGCGCATGGCCTGGCGAATGCTGGTGGCAGACAATTGCGGAATCATGCGCGCGCATTCGACCGCAGTCAGACTGGTGCCGTGGGCCATGATGCCGGCATAGACCATCAGCAGCTCGTCGGTAGAGCGCGGCTCACGTCCGAGCATGATCCAGCTAAAGCGCACCTGGGCGTCAACGGCCAGAATCACTTCCGGCAATTGAACCTCACCGATGCGGTGATCCAAAGCCGCGCGCAGCTTGGTCACTTCTGGGTCTTCGTCCTCTGCGGGCAATGGCGACAAATGGAGTTCATCATCCACGCGCAGTACGCCACTGCGGGCTGCAGCGGCCACCGCATCGACACCGGCAGTTACTCTGGCCAGCAAAGGCTTCAAGAAAGTGGCAGCCTTGCTGGGTAACGATAGACGGGCATAGTGTTTCTTGG
>NZ_JBSIFD010000065.1:0-1317 GCF_053615495.1 Comamonas sp. HJ-2
ACAGTAGAGAAGAAGCGCACCCTTTGACGGTGGTGCTCAATGGCCTGAATACCCAGTGCCGTAGCAATGTGCGTCTTACCCGTGCCAGGCCCACCGACAAGCACCACATTGTTAGCCTTCTCGATGAACTCACAGCGATGAAGGCTGCGTACCAAGGCTTCATTGACCTCACTGTGTGCGAAGTCAAAGCCTGCCAGATCTCTGTAGACCGGGAACCTGGCGGCCTTGAGTTGATAGGCAATGGAGCGCACTTCTCGCTCAGCACTCTCGGCCTTGAGCAGTTGCGACAGTATGGGGTGTGCTGCTTCAAAGGCTGGTGAGCCTTGCTCTGCAAGTTCTGTCACGGCCTGGGCCATGCCA
Organism: Comamonas sp. HJ-2; assembly: GCF_053615495.1. Classification (NCBI taxonomy): domain Bacteria; kingdom Pseudomonadati; phylum Pseudomonadota; class Betaproteobacteria; order Burkholderiales; family Comamonadaceae; genus Comamonas; species Comamonas sp. HJ-2. The sequence goes on from NZ_JBSIFD010000065.1 coordinate 361, forward strand.
AACATCTTGAGTTGGCGCAGCATGATGATGATCGCAGCAATGGCGGGGTCATGACGCATGGCGCACCTGTCGGAGTTGGTCATAGCGCACGACGTTGGCTTGTGGCTCAACGATCAAGGCCAAGGCTTGGGGTGAATGGATGGGCTCAGGTTCCGGTGTTCCATCAATGAGGCGGTGCAAGATATTGATGATGTGGGTCTTGCGGGGTGCGCCATCCTCCAGTGCCAACTCGACAGCGGCCAGGACGGCTTGCTCATCGTGCTGCAACACCAAGGCAAGAACTTCCACCATCTCGCGATCGCCGCCAGGTTGCTTCAGGAGCAAAGCTTGCAGTCGTTTGAATGCGTCTGGCAACTCGACAAACGGCGCACCGTTGCGCAATGCGCCAGGCTTGCGCTGCAATACGGCCAGGTAATGGCGCCAGTCATAGACCGTACGCCCTGAGCCTTGGTGATTGCGCTCAATGATGCGCGGGTGTTCGCAGACGAACTGACCTTCGGCCACGACAACCAGGCGGTCGGCATAAACCTGCAAGCTCACGGGCCTGTTGGCATAAGAGGCCGGCACGCTGTAGCGATTGCGCTCGAAGTGAACTAGGCAGGTGGGAGAGACTCGTTTGGCATGCTCGACAAAGCCGTCAAACGGCCGAGGCATGGGCATCAAGGTTGAGCGTTCTTGCTCCCACACATCAGCAAGTGAGCCAGGCAATTGGCCATGCGCAATCTCTTGCCATAACTGTTGACACCGTTGCTCTAGCCAATCGTTGAGGGCTCTGAGTGTCGGAAACGCTGGTACAGATTGCCAGATACGATGGCGAGCGTCCCGAACATTCTTCTCGACCTGTCCCTTCTCCCATCCCGAGGCCGGATTGCAAAACTGTGCCTCGAACAGGAAATGGCTGGCCATAGCACTGAAGCGGGCGTTGACCTCTCTGAGCTTGCCACGGCCGACACGATC
>NZ_JBSIFD010000066.1:0-1274 GCF_053615495.1 Comamonas sp. HJ-2
GCTAGGGTTAATGCGTGGGTCAGATTGAGATGGAAAAACCGGGGGCTAGTGGGTCACTTCTGGGTGGAAATCAACACAGTTGGTGCTGATTGAAGCTCAAACCCCTAGCATAGGCCGGCCACCGGCATACAGCGTCATGCCATGACAGCCCGTCGGGATCCAGCACCTTCATGATGGAGATGTCATCAGGATCGAACTTGCACAATAGTCTTTGCTTCGGCCCATACTTCTTGACAATGTCTTTGAAGGCATAGCTGCCATAGGGCAACCCGTGGAAGCCGATTCCTCCCTGATGCAGAGTCAACTGCTTTGACATTCCTGAAGCCCACGTCAATTGCTCCAAGCTGCCAGGAAAGGTAGCTGGTGGGCAACGCTGTATTCCTTCAGCAAACAACTCATAAGGCGTTGCCATCTTTCTCCAGTTCGGTTGATGTGGGTACACATCCACCACAAACATGAGCAAGCCACGAACCAAGTCGCTGAAAGTGATCGAGGCATCCTTGTAAGGGTCGATCCTTGCGACGTTGGCCACGGATGGGCGAATACGCCCCTTCATCAATGTCAAGGTGTTCAACGTGGAAAAGAAGCGCTCAACGTGCGGTTTGAGCCATGGTGTCCTGACACGGCAGTACATCAAGTCAACGCCCAGTGCCATCGCCATGGTCTTGAACCCGAATGAGTGGAATTCGAGCCCGTTGTCGATCACCCACTCATCGCCAAGCCCCATGGATAGCCAATCACTTTGGAGATCGAGCCCATGCAAAAGCGGGGCCTTGGGCAAAAGCGCATTACGAACCACTCCGCATACAGAAGTCAGCCCGGGACCATAAAAGGAGATATAGAAACCAAGGATGTAGCCCGAGTACGCATCAATCATCACCGTCAAAACAGGCCTCCCCAAAGGTAGCCCTGTACGGTCACAAATCACGACCCAGTTCAACGGGGTATGGTCAATTTCAACTCGCTGGTACGGATACGCTGCTACTCCCTCCGGGAAGGCCGTTCTGCAAACTATCCGAGCTCTCGCCACACCTTCACGAGCAGCAACTCGCGTATACAGATCAATGTCCTGAACTCTGCGTGCCAAAGTTGGAAAGCTCACCTGAGCCGTGTCTTGCTCCAACTGACCGCTCTTAACCAAGCGCTTGAGCTCGCTCTCAAGCTGGTCGTAGGTGAACCTCAAAGAGTTCCTATGTGGGGGCGTGTCCGAATTTTTGTGTAAACGGTTCGGACTTCAATTGACGGAGATGCGGTCTCCGAACTGAATGGTAAAG
>NZ_JBSIFD010000067.1:0-1257 GCF_053615495.1 Comamonas sp. HJ-2
TGACCTGCCCCCTTCAGCCGTACCAGTGATTAGGTTGGGGTCCTGGGGTTGAAGGTTAATGGATTTGGGCAGGGATCTCATGACGAGCTGCGTCGCCTGCGTGCTGACGCAGTTGCTGGGCATACCTGGCTGGCGGTATGCGGCCAATGCTGCTGTGAGGCCGAACCTCGTTGTAGTCCCGACGCCATGCGGCAATCTCGGTGCGTGCCTGGCGCATGCTCTGGAACCAGTGCTCATTGAGGCACTCGTCGCGGAACTTGCCGTTGAAGCTCTCGATGTAGCCGTTCTGCATGGGCCGACCTGGCTCGATCAGGATGTGCCGGATGTGGTGTTCCTGCGTCCAGGCGATGAAGGCCCGGCTGGTGAACTCCGGGCCGTTGTCGGTTCTGACGGCGGCCGGGTAGCCCCTGAAGCGCGCCGCCTGATCCAGCAGCCGGGTGACGTACAGGCCGCTGATGCCGTAGTCCACAGCGATCTCCACGCATTCGTGGCTGAAGTCATCGGCCACGGTCAGGCACTTGATGCGCCGGCCACTGGCCAGGCTGTCGCTGACGAAGTCCATGCTCCACACCTCGTTGATGCGTTGGGCGATGTTTAGGGGCGTGCGCTCCATCACGGGGCGCTTGGCCTTCTTGCGCTTGCGAACCGCCAGATTGGCCGCTCTGTAGAGCCGGTACACCCGCTTGTGATTGACGCCAGGGAAGTCGTTGCGCAGCAGGTCGTGCACGCGCCGGTAGCCGAAGCGCCGACGCACATGCGCGATCTCGACGATCTTGTCCTTCAGGGCCTGGGTCTGTGCGCTGGGCACCGGTGGGTGCCGGTAGCTGTCTCGGCTTAGCCCCACAAGCCCGCACGCGCGACGCTCGGACAGTTGGTGCTCCTGCACCAGCTGCGTGATCAGCTCGCGCCGGGCTTGTGGGGCTACCTTTTTACCCCGAGCACGCTCTTGAGCGCATGCAGATCCAGGTGCGCCTCGGCCAGCAGGTGCTTGAGCTTGGCGTTCTCCGCCTCCAGCTCGCGCAGCCGTCTGGCCTCTGACACCTGCATGCCGCCGAACTTGGCGCGCCACTTGTAGAACGTGGCGTCGGAGAAGCCGCCCTTGCGGCAAATCTCCGCCACCGCCATGCCGACCTCGGCCTGTTGGAGGAACCCGATGATCTGTTCCTCTGTGAACTTGCTCTTCCTCATGTCTGCGATTCTCCTGAATGGCGGACCCCTTGCTACTTCACATTGGTACGGCCTGGGGGGAGCAGGTCA
>NZ_JBSIFD010000068.1:0-1232 GCF_053615495.1 Comamonas sp. HJ-2
CTCTATGCAAGGCCTATCTGCTGCCCGAACCGGATGCCCCCACGGTGCCACAGCTGATCAAGCCGCTTGAGCACTGCCACCTCATGCTGATCAATGGTGGCGGCCTGCGACTGAGTGGACAAGAGTGGAATGTCCACCATCGACACATAAGACAAAGCTGGTGGTGCTTGCCAGGGCCAGCACTGGGGCGCGCGCACGATGCACAACCCTAGTCACCCAACCCTGCTGCGCACGCCCGGACGATATGGCTTCCCCAATGAGCGCATCCTGCCAGGCAGCGCCAGCGACTACATCACAGAAGAGATCCACCCCGGATGGGTGCTTGTTGTCACCCTTGATGACGGGCTTGTGTATTTCGGGCCGGGCCCGGCAGGCGTTGTGCGATCCCCTGCTCCTTTCTGATCGAAGAGCACAGGTCTACTAACGACCCAAAGCAGCTATTCAGTCTCCCACGTCATCAAACTATCGGTGCCGCTTGCACCGAGGCTTATGAGCTTGATATCTACTTCAGTCGAATTGAATTGACTAGCGAAGCATGTCCTATATAGGTCTTGATCTCCGGCAATGTCTTTTGTGGTTGTTCCCCACGAATTTGGAGGGGTGTCAAAGACCGCCAGCAATTGCCTCAGCTCATTAATGCTCGGAGCCGAGCCTTCTTCGCAGAATGGAGGCGGTTGAACATGAACCCATGAAAGCTCGCAGGTCAGTAGAAGTTCTGTGAATGAGTCCAGCCAGACCTCGTCCAAGCTTGGAACTGCTGTGCGTATCCAAGGCCGTCGTTTCTCTAAGTTAATAACGGCGTCGTGCCGCTTTGCCGCAAAGTACGCTCTATCCCCATCTCGAATGGAAGTGGCATCGATGCGTGCATCCTGGGGTTGAAACAGTGCAAGCCAAACAATGGGAAGATGCCATTCTGACAACAGGTACGGGGAGCTGTTGGATTCGAGTTCAGTTCGAGTTGGGCGGGTTTCGTGTTCAAGAAAATAGAGTTCGCTGTCGCCCGACATGTGAGTCCCTCTCAAAAATTCTTCTATTACGAGCTCAGCTTAGCATTCGGCCAGCCACACGATGTCTATCGACTGAGTTATGTCCGCTTCTGGCCGTTTCCAGCCTGCCACCTAGTTCAAAGAGCCTGCTCTGAGACAATCCCGCCATGACTGTTAATTTCCACGCAAAACTGACCCGCCATTTCCATCTCAAACTGACCCACCCTTTGGCTTGAGCCGTAAGGC
>NZ_JBSIFD010000069.1:0-1051 GCF_053615495.1 Comamonas sp. HJ-2
GTTTTGAGGGGCAGCACCTATCTCTCCAAGGTATGAGTTATATCTGCGGCGTTTGGGCTTGGCCACGATCAACCCTTCCTGCTTCATCAGCCGACGCACCACCTTCTCTGAGATGCCCGTGCACTCCTTGAGCAAGGATGCCTGCACTCTGCGATATCCATAGCAACGGTAGTTGTTGTCGAAGATCTCGGTGATGCTTCGGCGTACATCCAAGTATTTGTCAGCCAGCTTCAGCCGGGCACGATGGTAAAAATACGAGCTTCTAGCAAGTCCAACAAGAGAAAGTAGTTCTGGCAATTCATACTGCCCGTGCAACGCGTCAACCAGCACAGCCTTATCTTTGTTTGCCAGCCTATGCAGATCAATGTCAGCCCCATTTTTTAAGATTTCATGGGCCTGCTTGAGAAGCTCACGTTCTATCTTCAGCCGCCGAACATCCTGGCGCAATGATTCAACTTGGCGCCTGAGTGCTGCTTCATCCAACACTGGTGATCGCTTTGGACTGTGTTTCATTGCGACAGGGGCACAAGGGCCAAGCAACTGATTTTTCCAGTTGTACAAGGTCCCCCTACATACCCCTAACTTGTCCGCAATCTCCTGTGCACTTGATTGGCGGGAACACAGTTGCACCACTCCCTCACACATCAAGGCATCAGGCTTTGTAGCCGGCCAAGATCTGCCCACTATCGATTTGCTGGTCTCGGGGCAGTCGTGCCGAACCCACGCAGTCAACGTTCCTCGACCCGGGTAACCCAAAGCCCTCATCGTTGCTGCAATACAGCGATCGTGCGCGAGGTAATGAGCAACCGCAACCTGTCTTTGCTGCAGCGAATATTTTGGTGCCCTTGGCGCTTGGCTCGCTGGCAAATCCTGATGCTTCAGGTAGTGCTGATACCAGCCTTTCAATGCGTTCTTGGTTGGGTATCCCAACTGGCGAATTGTGGCTCTGACACGCAAGCCAAGCTTGATGTAAAGCTCAACTGCAAGAATCCTGTCTTCGTATGAGTACATGAACTACCTCCTGGTAGTCCAAGTTTTTGTCCGCATCCCC
>NZ_JBSIFD010000070.1:0-1048 GCF_053615495.1 Comamonas sp. HJ-2
GGCTTTGTTGCACAAACCAGCCCCATTGCACTGGTAACCTCGGCGCATGAATGAACCCCAAGGGCCTAAGACCCGCTACAAGACCACCAACTGGGCTGCGTACAACGCCGCACTCAAGGTCAGAGGGGCGCTGACGATCTGGCTGGACAAAGACATGCAGTGGTACGCACCTGCCAGTGGCAAACGGGGTCGCCAGCAGACGTTCACGGATGCGGCCATCCAGTTTTGCCTGAGCATCAAGTGCCTGTTTGGCTTGGCACTGCGCCAGAGCCTGGGACTGATTCAGAGCCTGCTGCGTCTGGCGGGGCTGAATTGGCGGGTTCCCGATTTCAGCACCATCAGTCGCCGTCAGAGGACGCTGCAGGTGCAGCTTCCTTACCAGCGCAGCGCCACAGCGCTGGATTTGCTGGTGGACAGTACGGGCATCAAGTTCCTGGGTGAAGGGGAATGGAAACGCAAGAAGCACGGAGCCGAATATCGGCGGCAATGGCGCAAGGTGCACCTGGGCATTGATGCCCACACGCTGGAGATTCGGGCCATTGAAGTCACAGACAACAGCGTGGGCGATGCTCCCATGCTGCCCGAACTGTTGGCCCAGATACCGCTCGATGAGCCGGTGGCAAGTGTCGGTGGGGATGGAGCCTACGACACAAAGGGGTGCCACGCGGCGATAGCGCAAAGAGGTGCGCAGGCGGTGATTCCCCCGCGCAAGAATGCAAGGCCTTGGAGACAAACGCTGGAGGGAGCGGGCGGGCGCAACGAAGCCCTGCGAGCTTGCCAAAGGCTGGGGCGCCGTATCTGGAAGAAGTGGAGCGGTTATCACCGAAGAAGCCTGGTGGAAACCAAGATGCATTGCTTCAAGCGCTTGGGCGAGCGGGTGATGGCGCGAACGTTTGAGCGCCAGGTCACAGAACTGCATGTGCGGGTGGCTTTGCTCAACCGCTTCACACAACTTGGGCGCCCGGCAACGGTGCCTGTGCCTGCTGTGGCGTAGCTGCGTCTGGGGCTGGGGTTATCTCGGCTCGCTTCTGGTTTGTGCAACAAAGCC
>NZ_JBSIFD010000071.1:0-1033 GCF_053615495.1 Comamonas sp. HJ-2
GGCTTTGTTGCATAAATCGGCCATAGGCCAAGGCATCCCCAATCCCAAATAGATTTACGCAGCAGCGACTGTCTGGGGCGTGCCCAGAGCGGTAAATTGATTGAGGATTGAAGCTCGGATGTGCAGCTCGGTCACCTGGCGCTCAAACGTCCTGGCCATGACCTTCTCGCCGAGTCGCTTGAAGCAATTCATCTTGGTCTCCACCAGTGACCTTCGGTGGTAGCCGCTCCAGCGTTTCCAGATAGCCCGCCCCAACTGCCTACACGCCTTGACCGCTTCATTGCGGTGAGCAAATGCCAGCCCTTTGCGCAGCTTCGCTCCTTTGCGCGGCGGGATGATTGGAATGGCTCCCCGCAGGTAGCACGCCTTATGTACATCCTGCGTGTCGTACGCCCCATCACCGGTAAAGCTAGCTATCTCTTCATTGCTTGGAATTTGACCTAGCAGGTCTGCTGCCATGGGCGAGTCGCCCACTTCATTGGTTGTTACTGCGATGGCCCGAATCTGCAGTGTCTGGGCATCAATACCCAGATGCACCTTGCGCCACTGGCGGCGGCTCTCGGCACCGTGCTTTTTGGTTTTCCACTCACCTTCGCCCAAGAACTTGATGCCCGTGGAGTCGGCCAGCATGTGCAAGCCTTTGTCACTTGCACGGTAGCGCACCTGCACATCCAAGCTCTTTTGCCTGCGACACACCGTGCTGTAGTCGGGCACTGGCCAATGCAGGCCTGCCATACCCAATAGCGACTCAACCAGGCCCAGTGTCTGGCGCAAGGGCTGGCCAAACAAGCACTTGATGGTCAGGCAAAACTGGATGGCCGCATCTGAGAACTTCTGGCAACGACCACGCTTGCCCGTGGGCCGAGCTAGCCACTGCATATCCCTATCGAGCCAAATGGTCAGCTCACCTCGCGCCTTCAACGCTGCGTTGTAAGCCTTCCAGTTCGTTGTGCGGTACTTAACCCGACCCCAGCTCGTCTCTCTCATCTCCCGAGCCTACCTCAGCTGCGACCGGCATTTGTGCAACAACGCC
>NZ_JBSIFD010000072.1:0-978 GCF_053615495.1 Comamonas sp. HJ-2
GGGAAACGCTCGGCCCAGTGACGAGCCAAATCAATACGGCGGCACACCCACACGTTGTCGTGCTTCTGGATGTGGTCGAGGAAGCGCTGCAGCGCTGTAATCCGGCCAGGACGGCCCAGCAGTCGGCAGTGCATGCCGATGCTCATCATCTTGGGGGCGTTGTCGCCGCTGGCATTGCCCTCGGCGTACAGGACATCGAATGTGTCCTTCATGTACTGGAAGAACGGATCGGCATGCGAGTAACCCTGGGGCAGGGCAAAGCGCATATCGTTCACGTCCAGCGTGTAGGGAACGATGAGCTGGTTGTGCGTCGTGCCGTCGCTCTTGGCGACCTTCATCCAGAAAGGCAGGTCGTCGCCGTAGTAATCGCTGTCGTAGGTAAAGCGACCGGCATCGGCCACGATGCGGTGGCTGTTGGGGCTGTCGCGGCCGGTGTACCAGCCCAGGCCGTGGTCGCCGCCCGCGCCGTAGATCTCTTCAAAAATGTCCACGCATTGCTGCATGTGGGCGCGCTCGATCTCCTCGGGCACGTTCTGGTAGTGAATCCACTTCAGGCCGTGGCAGGCCACTTCGTGGCCCAGCTCGTCAAAGGCCTGGGCCAGCTCGCGATGCTTTTGCAGAGCGGTGGCCACGCCGAACACGGTCAGCGGCAGACCGCGCTTCTCGAACTCTTTCAGAATGCGCCAGACGCCGGCGCGCGAGCCGTATTCATAGATACCATCCATGCTCATGTGACGGGCCGGGTAGCTGGCGGGATTGAACATCTCCGACAGAAACTGCTCGCTGCCGGGGTCGCCATGCAGGATATGGTTCTCACCGCCTTCTTCGTAGTTCAGCACGAACTGAACGGCCACGCGGGCTTTGCCGGGCCATTCGGGATGGGGCGTGTTGCGGCCGTAGCCAATCAGGTCGCGTGGGTAGGAGGCGGTGGAATCGTAAGTCATAGGGATACGGATGAAAGTGCCATCGACAAATCGT
>NZ_JBSIFD010000073.1:0-817 GCF_053615495.1 Comamonas sp. HJ-2
CGATGCGGTCAGCGACGAGGTCAAAGCCTGGCAGGCACGGCCGCTGGAAGCCATCTATCCCATCGTCTACCTGGACTGTATCCATGTGAAGGTGCGCGAGGGCGCGGTACGGGTCAAGGCGGTGTACCTGGCCATCGGCATCAACATGAATGGCGAGAAGGAGGTGCTGGGCCTGTGGCTGGCCCAGACCGAGGGTGCCAAGTTCTGGCTGCAGGTTGTGACCGAACTGCGCAACCGGGGCGTGCAGGACATCTTCATTGCCTGTGTCGATGGGCTCAAGGGCTTCCCTGACGCCATTGAGGCCGTCTTTCCCAAGGCGGTGGTGCAACTGTGCATCGTGCACATGGTGCGCCACAGCCTGAACTACGTCTCGTGGAAGCGTCGCAAAGAAGTGGCCGCCGACCTGCGACGCATCTACACGGCAACCACCGCCGAGGAGGCCGAGCTGATGCTCGGTGAATTCGAGGCCCGCTGGGATGCCGAGTACCAACCCATCGGCCAGTCCTGGCGCAGGAACTGGAGCCGGCTGATTCCGTTCTTTGACTACCCACCCGAAATCCGCAAGGTCATCTACACCACCAACGCCATCGAGTCGGTCAACATGAGCCTGAGGAAGCTGACCAAGAACCGGGGCTCGTTCCCCAGTGACGAAGCGCTGACCAAACTGTTCTATCTGGCCCTGCGCAACATCAGTCAGAAGTGGACCATGCCCATCCGGGATTGGAAGGCTGCGCTGACCCGCTTTACCATTCAGTTCGGAGACCGCATCTCCGTCAATTGAAGTCCGAACCGTTTACACAAAAATTCGGACACGCCC
>NZ_JBSIFD010000074.1:0-814 GCF_053615495.1 Comamonas sp. HJ-2
GCGGGGATGCGTGTGCGTGTTGCGCTGGCCAAGAGCGGGGATCTGCGCTTGGGAGAAAGTGTTACAGCCATATTGACGTTGAAAGACTCAGACACGGAAAAGGCGCAGTCGAAAGCAGGAAAACGTCTGCGCATCTCCGCCTCAGCACTGGTGTACTGGCAAGGCCAGACCGGTGTGTTCATTCGCACGGGCAAAAGCGTGCGCTTCGTCCCCTTGTCGGTGGACACCAGAGACGAGGCTACAGCCGTGGTGCGCGGAGTGCTTCCAGCAAATGCGGAGATTGCGATCGCAGGTATCGCTGCGCTCAAGAACCTGCTGTCCGGAGGTCAGTGATGCTGGCTAGGCTGATCGATTTTTCGCTGCGTCAGCGGGCTCTTGTGCTACTCGCAGCACTGGCCCTGGCACTGGCCGGTGCCTGGGCCTATGTGCATCTACCCATAGATGCGTTCCCCGACATCTCACCAACCCAGGTCAAAGTGATCCTGAAGGTGCCGGGCATGACGCCTGAAGAAGTGGAGCAGCGCGTCTCCACCCCCGTCGAGCAGGAGCTACTGGGTCTGCCGCACAAGACCATCGTGCGCTCGGTTTCCAAGTACGGCATCAGCGACGTGACTGTGGATTTTGCCGAGGGTACGGACGTCTACTGGGCTCGCCAGCAGGTCTCCGAAAGGCTGGCAGGCATACAGCGCGACCTGCCTGCTACCGCAGAAGGGGGGCTGGCCCCCATCACCACGCCATTGGGCGAGATGTTCATGTTTACGGTTGATGGCGAGAGCTACTCTCTGGCCGAACGCCGACGTGTGCTGGACTGGGT
>NZ_JBSIFD010000075.1:0-812 GCF_053615495.1 Comamonas sp. HJ-2
TGATCGCGGTTGCGATGGAGCTGCATGCCTTCGCCGGGACGGCCCTCATAGGTCGTAATCATTCGCCCTGCTCCAGCTTGAATTGCATGAGCAGCTTGAGAGCCGCGTTGCATTCGACAGTGAAAAGCGCCTGTTCCAGGTAGACGTCCTGGGCGAAGGAGAGGCGGGGGTCTGTTGCCTTGACAACAGCCGCAGACTTGAGAATTTCTGCTTGCAGCCAGCGCTGGAACTGCTCCAGAGAATTGGTGCCCCCAGCGCCGACACGACCGGGAGCGGCCATGCTATCGGCGGTGCCTTGAATGGCGCTGGGGACGTTATCCGGGGATGTGCTTTGAGACATTGGCCGCTCCTATGAATGATTACACCTGTAATCACTGGGGCGACTCTATCTATGATTTCACCTTAAAGTCAAGATGTTTCGGATAATAACTTCACTTTGTAGTCATCTGACCAACAGGAGCATGCATGCAAACAACGATTGAGCTACTGGAGATGGCGCTCAGCAGCCAACCCGCGACCTACTGGACAAAGAAGCTAAACCTCGCAAGAAACACACTGGCAACATCAAAAGTGCGAGGACACCTCAGCCCTGCGATCGCTGGAGCACTGGCAGACGAAATGGGTCAGGACGCCCAAAAATGGATGGTGATCGCAGCCCTAGAAAGTGAGCGCGATAGCGCGTGCAAATCGCGCATGATGCGGAAGTTCCTAACCGGTGCTGCCCTCGCCGGAACGCTGATGGGCGCTAGTGGTGCTGCTACTGCTGCCGTAGCAAACGTGGCTCAAAGCGCCGGGGGTATGTATATTATGTT
>NZ_JBSIFD010000076.1:0-753 GCF_053615495.1 Comamonas sp. HJ-2
CATGCGCGCCTGCAGGGCCTCGATGAAGGCCGGGTAGATCTTGTCGGTGACGATGAGGCGGCTCGATGCCGTGCAGCGCTGGCCCGTGGAGTAAAAGCCGCTTTGCGCCGACAGTTCCACGGCCTGGTTCAGGTCGGCATCGTCGAGCACGATCTGGGGGTTCTTGCCGCCCATTTCCAGCTGCACCTTCTTACCGCTTTTGACGCAGGCTTCGGCAATGCCGCGGCCCACGCCCACCGAGCCCGTGAAGCTGATGGCCGCCACATCGGCATGGTTCACCAAGGCTTCGCCGATCACGCGGCCTCGGCCCATGACCAGGTTGAACACACCGGCGGGGATGCCCGAGCGGTGGATGATGTCGGCCAGGGCCCAGGCACTGCCGGGCACCAGGTCGGCGGGCTTCAAGACCACGCAGTTGCCGAAGGCCAGGGCCGGGGCGATCTTCCAAGCCGGGATGGCGATGGGGAAGTTCCAGGGCGTGATCAGGCCGACCACGCCGATAGGTTCGCGCGTGATCTCCACGCCGATGCCGGGACGCACCGAAGGCAGGGTCTCGCCGCTCAGGCGCAGGCATTCACCGGCAAAGAACTTGAAGATCTGGCCGGCGCGACCGACTTCGCCAATGGCTTCGGGCAGGGTCTTGCCTTCTTCGCGCGCCAGCAGCTCGCCCAGCTCCGCCTTGCGCGCCAGGATCTCCGTGCCTATCTTGTCCAGGGCGTCGGAGCGCGCCTGTATGCCCGAGGTGGACCAGGC
>NZ_JBSIFD010000077.1:0-668 GCF_053615495.1 Comamonas sp. HJ-2
CGATGTGCTGCGCAACGCCCGGATGCTGGTGCCCGTAAGGCGGGCGTATCACAAGACCACAGACAGCCATCACCGGTTTCATCGTCATCCCAATTTGCTCAAGGCGGGCGATCAGCAGGTGTGCGCCAGGGCCAGCGAGCAGGTCTGGGTGGCCGACATCACCTACCTGCCCACGGCCGACAAGTTCGTCTACCTGAGCCTGGTCACCGACGCCTACTCGCGCAAGATAGTGGGCTGGCATGTGCATGACAGCCTGCAAACCGAGCCGATGGCTCTGGCCCTGAAGATGGCCTTGCGTGCCCGCCAAAGCCACCAGCGCCTGGTGCACCACTCGGACCGGGGCATCCAATACTGCTCGAGCTACTACCAGAGCATCCACCAGCGCCACGGCCTGGACTGCTCGATGACCGATGGGTACGACTGCTACCAGAATGCGCTGGCCGAGCGGGTCAACGGCATCCTCAAAGGCGAGTTGCTGCTGCAGCGGCCCGCCAACTTGGAGCAGGCCCGGCGCATGGTGTGCGAGTCGGTGAGGATCTACAACATCGAGCGCCCCCATCAATCGTTGAAAATGCAAACGCCCGATGCAGTGCATCGGGCGTCCCTGGCCGGTATCTGCCGGCTTGAATTACCGCTCTAGGTGTCAACCTAATCTAGGACGGGTCACT
>NZ_JBSIFD010000078.1:0-657 GCF_053615495.1 Comamonas sp. HJ-2
CATCGCGCCCCAGACGCATACCCGCCTGCCCCAGGGGCTCGCGCAGCAGATGGTGCAACTTGCGCGTACCCAGCCTGGGCTGGCGAACCCGCCGATCGCGCACCATCTGCACCACCGCCTCGGCCCGGCTCTCACGCTGGGCGTGGCGCTGTTGACCCTGGTAGTACGCCTGTCGACTCAGCCCCATGCAACGGCAAGCCCTCGCCACGCTCAGCCCTTGGACGAGCCGCTGCGCGAGGACTTGCCCGAAGGCTTTTTTACGACGCGCACTCCATAGTCCTTCTTGAGAACATCCAGCATTGCTTCGAACAGCTGGGCCTTCTCGTTGGCCTCTTTGAGCTGCACTTGCAAGGCTTTGATCTGTTGCTCGGGCGTCAGTGCTGGGGGGGTCTTGTCAGGGGGCATGGCTGCACATGATGCACCACGTCCCCAACCTTGGCGACCGTGCTTGCGCAGCCACACCAGCACCGTCGATCGTCCCTGGATCCCGTAGCGCGCCTGTGCTTGCCTGTACGTCAATTCGCCTTTTTCCACCTGCTCGACCACTGCCAGCTTAAAAGCCAGCGTGTAATCCCTCTGGGTTCGCTTGGAGCCTGATTCCATGAGACCTGCCTTTTTCCTTCAAGAAAAGGTGTCAACCTCGGGCAGGACGGGTCA
>NZ_JBSIFD010000079.1:0-569 GCF_053615495.1 Comamonas sp. HJ-2
GGGGGTGCGGATAAAAACTTGGACTGGTTTTATGCGGCTAGACCAAGTTCTTGTCGGTATTCCACAGGACTTAAACGTCCCAGAGATACCTTGATACGTTTTTCGTTGTACCAATGAATGTAAGTATCGACAGCTTCAATGAACTGCTCAATCGTTGTTGATTGCCAGTTGCAGGGATAGAACAGCTCTATTTTCAGCCTTCCAAAGAAGCCTTCGCATGCAGCATTGTCTGGCGAGCACCCTTTGCGAGACATCGAGCGAACCAACTTTGCATCATGGACCCTCGAGAGCCAGCCGGGCCATCGGTAGTGAGCTCCACGATCAGAATGAATCACAGGGCGGCTCTCGCTACCTTGAACAGCATCAATGGCCGCATCCAGCATTGTGTTGACGAGATTTGCATTGGGATGAGTCCCAATCGACCAGCTCACCACCAGCCCGTCAAAGCAATCAATGACTGGCGACAGGTAAACCTTACCAGCAGGAATCTGGAATTCAGTAATGTCGGTGAGCCACTTCTCATTGGGCGCAGCAGCATGGAAGTCTCGATTGATGAGGTTTTGAGGGGC